>NZ_JBEOSP010000041.1:0-81208 GCF_040303105.1 Kitasatospora sp. NPDC096128
GGCGGCGTGGTGAAGGGCCGTCGGGACGGTGACGCGGCGACCGAGCTGGTCGAGGCGGCGCTGCCGGCGGTGGTGTCGGTGACCGACCAGTCCGGCGAGGCGCGCTACCCCTCGTTCAAGGGGATCATGGCGGCGAAGAAGAAGCCGGTCCAGTCGCTGGACCTGGACGACCTGGGCATCGAGGCGGACGAGGTCGGCCTGGCGGGATCGTGGACGGCGGTCGACTCGGTGGCGGCGCGCCCGGCGCGCACCGCGGGCACGGTCGTCAAGGACGAGGGCGAGGGCGGCAAGCAGCTCGCCGCCTTCCTCGCCGACCAGAAGTTCATCTAGCCCCGCCCCCGACCCAGCGAAACACGGAGACATAGAGCAATGGCTGAGATTCTCGTCCTGGTGGACCACGCCGACGGCGCGCTCCGCAAGCCGGCCCTGGAACTGCTGACCCTGGCCCGCCGCATCGGCGAGCCGTCCGCGGTCGTGCTGGGCGCGGGCACCGCCGCCGCCGACATCGCCGCCAAGACCGCCGAGTTCGGCGCCGCCAAGGTGTACATCGCGGACGGCACCGAGTTCACCGACCAGCTGGTCGTCCCGAAGGTGGACGCCCTGACCCAGATCGCCAAGGCCAACAACGTGGCCGCCGTCCTGGTGACGTCCTCCGGCGAAGGCAAGGAGATCGCCGCCCGCGTCGCGCTGCGCCTCGGCTCCGGCATCATCACCGACGCGATCGACCTGGAGGCCGGCGACGGCGCTCCGGTCGCCACCCAGTCGGTGTTCGCCGCGTCCTTCCAGGTGAAGTCCACGGTCACCAAGGGCGCGCCGGTCATCACCGTCAAGCCGAACGCCGTCGCCCCGGAGGCCGCTCCGGCGGCCGGCGCGGTCGAGAACGTGTCGGTGGAGTTCACCGGCAACGCGGCCAAGGTCACCTCGCGCACCCCGCGCGTCTCCACCGGCCGCCCCGAGCTGACCGAGGCCGCCATCGTGGTCTCCGGCGGCCGCGGCGTCGGTGCCGCCGAGGGCTTCGGCGTGGTCGAGGACCTCGCGGACGCGCTGGGCGCGGCCGTCGGTGCCTCGCGCGCCGCCGTCGACGCCGGCTGGTACCCGCACAGCAACCAGGTCGGCCAGACCGGCAAGCAGGTCTCGCCGCAGCTCTACATCGCGGCGGGCATCTCCGGGGCCATCCAGCACCGGGCCGGCATGCAGACCTCGAAGACCATCGTGGCCGTCAACAAGGACCCCGAGGCCCCGATCTTCGAGCTGGTCGACTACGGCGTGGTCGGCGACCTCTTCCAGGTGCTGCCGCAGCTCACCGCCGAGGTGAAGACCCGCAAGGGCTGATCCGCGGAACGGGTCCCATGGACCGGAGGGCGTGGTACCGGGTGCTCGGTGCCGCGCCCTCCGCCGTTGTGCCCCGGGCGGCGGGGAGCGCCGCACCGGCCCGTAGAGTCGGCCCGACGGTGCCAGGGGGCGGGAGCCCCGGGGCGATCAGGGCGAGGACGAGGGCGAGGACCGAAGCATGGCACTGCTGACGGCACTTCAGGGCGACCACGGCGACGCTGCGGACGCGCTGCGGATCGACGGCCGGGCGCTGTCCCGGGAGGGGCTGCTGGGCGCGGCGACCGCGGTGGCCGACCGGGTGGCCGGGGCTCCCGCGCTCGCGGTGCTCGCCCGGCCCACGGTGGAGACGGTCGCCGCCGTGGTCGGCGGACTGCTGGCGGGCGTCCCGGTGGTGCCGCTGCCGCCCGACTCGGGCCCCAAGGAGCGGGAGCACATCCTGCGCGACTCGGGCGCGGTCCTGCTGGCGCACGCCGTGGGGGAGCCGGTGCCCGACGCGGGGCCGGTGGAGGCCCTGCCGGTCGACCTCGCCGAGCGCTCGGCGACCGGCTACCCGGAGCCGGCCCCCGACGCGACCGGTTTCGTGCTCTACACCTCGGGCACCACCGGCGCCCCCAAGGGCGCGGTGATCCGGCGGGCCGCGATCGCCGCCGACCTGGACGCCCTCGCCGCCGCCTGGCAATGGACCGCCGAGGACACCCTCGTCCACGGGCTGCCGCTGTTCCACGTGCACGGGCTGCTGCTCGGCGTGCTCGGCGCCCTGCGCACCGGCAGCCGGCTGGTGCACACCGGACGGCCGACCCCGGCGGGGTACGCGGAGGCGGGCGGCAGCCTGTACTTCGGCGTGCCCACCGTCTGGTCCCGGCTGGCGGCGGACCCGGAGGCGGCCGGGCGGCTCGCCACGGCCCGGCTGCTGGTCTCCGGCAGCGCGCCGCTGCCCGTACCGGTCTTCGAGAAGCTGGCGGCGCTCACCGGGCACGCCCCGATCGAGCGCTACGGGATGACCGAGTCGCTGATCACCGTCAGCACCCGGGCGGACGGCGAGCGGCGCCCCGGCAGCGTCGGGCTGCCGGTGGACGGGGTGCGCACCCGGCTGGTCGGCGAGGACGGCGAGCCGGTGCCGTACGACGGCGAGAGCGTCGGCGAACTGCAGGTCAGCGGCCCCACGCTGTTCAGCGGTTACCTCAACCGGCCGGACGCGGACGCCGAGGCCTGGACGGCGGACGGCTGGTTCCGCACCGGGGACGTGGCGGTGATCGGGGCGGACGGCTTCCACCGGATCGTCGGCCGCGCCTCGGTGGACCTGATCAAGAGCGGCGGCTACCGGATCGGCGCCGGCGAGGTGGAGGCCGCGCTGCGCGACCACCCGGCGGTCGCCGACGCGGCCGTGGTCGGCGCGCCGGACGAGGACCTCGGACAGGCGATCGTCGCGTACGTCATCCCGGACGGCGCCGTGACGGGGGAACAGCTGACGGCCTTCGTGGCGGAGCGGCTCTCGGCGCACAAGCGCCCGCGCCGGGTCGTGCTGGTGCCCGAACTACCCAGGAACGCCCTGGGAAAGGTGCTGAAGAAGCAGCTGCTGGCGGAGGCCGACGGGCGTTGATGAGGGGGCGTCGGACACGCCCGGCCGGTGACGGGTCCTCACCCTGATGCGCCGTCGGGGGCCGCCGCCCGGGAAACCTCCCTTTGGCGCACTCCACTGCGCGCCGTGAGCGGACGCGTGCCTAACGTGACACGCAGGCAGAACTGAACCCCCGTCCGGCACGCCGCGGCCCCCGGTCGCACAGCCGGAGGCCGTGGCAGGTCGGACGGGGGTCTGCCGAGGGTACGGACCGGCCCTGCCGGGGCGTACCGCGTGTCCGCAGCAGTTTCCGCAGCCGCCCTTCCGGCGGCCGTACGCCGCAGTGCGTTCGCAGCAGTGAAGGAAGTCAGCAGGGATGACCACCGTCAACACCGGCGCACCGGATGCCGCCGACGAACCGACCGGGCAGCACGCCCCCGCCACCGCCGCCCGCCCCGCCGACACCGCCCGTCCCTCGCGGGCCGCGCGGATCCGCCGGGGGATAGGCATGGCGGCCGTGATCGCGGTCGGCGCGGGGGCCATCGGCCTCGGCACCGGCGTGACCCCCGCCGCGGCCGAGAAGGCCCCGGCGCACGCCGGCTGGGACGGCTCGCGGTACTGGTTCAAGAACAGCCAGGGGCAGTGGCGCTGGACCACCCACTACAGCGTGTACGAGGCGCGGACCGGCGGCGCGAAGTCCTCGTCGAAGTCCTCGTCGAAGTCCTCGTCGAAGTCGGGCTCCTCCTCGAAGGGTTCGAACGGCGGGATCAAGCAGGGCTGGGACGGCTCGCGGTACTGGTTCAAGAACAGCAAGGGGGAGTGGCGCTGGACCTCCCACTACGACATCTACCTGCAGCGGACCGGCGGTTCCGGGTCCTCCGCCGGCTCCTCGGGCTCCTCCCACGAGGTGGCGGAGGACCAGGACGTCGAGACCGCGGTGGAGTACGCGCTCGCCCAGCTGGGCAAGCCGTTCCGGACCGCCGGCAACGGGCCGGACGGGTACGACTGCTCGGGCCTGGTGCAGCAGGCCTTCCGGCGCGGCGGCATCGACCTGCCGCGGGTCGCCAACGACCAGTACGCGGCGACCACGCCGATCAGGGCGAGCCAGCTGCGCCGCGGTGACCTGCTGTTCTGGTCGCCCGACGGCACCGCCCGGGGCATCCAGCACGTGGCGATCTACCTGGGGAACAACCAGTACGTGGAGGCCGCGCGGCCCGGCACGCTGATCCGGATCTCGGGGATCAGCCGCGGGTACTACCCGGCGTTCATGGGACGGCCGTAGCGCACGGGTGCGGGGCGTCCGGCCGGTCGGCCGGACGCCCCGCACACCCGCACCCGCGTGCCGGTGTCCGGACGGGCGGTCAGAGGTCGGTCGGGCGGGGGAGCGCGCCGCGGGCGCCGAGCGCGGTGACGGCGAAGGCCCCGGCGGCGACGGCGGTGGCGGCCGCGTCGGGCAGCTCGGCGAGGCGGGCCAGGCCGGCGGCGAGCGCGCCGCAGAAGACGTCGCCGGCGCCGGTGGTGTCGACCACCCGGACGGCGGGCGCGGGCAGCCGGGTGAGTACTCCGCCGGTGACGACCAGGGCGCCCTCGCCGCCGAGGGTCACCACCGCCCCCTCGCCCTGCCGGGCGAGGGCGTGGGCCGCCCCGACGGCGTCCGCGGCGCCGGTGAGCTGGCGCGCCTCGACGGCGTTGGCGACCACCAGGGGGCGGCGGCCGGTGGGGCCGGGCTCGGGCAGGGCCCCGGCCGGGGCGGTGTTGTGCAGCCAGCGGGTGCCGCCGCGTGCTCCCGCGGCGGGCAGGGCCGCGGCGGCGGCGCGGACGCACTCGGCCGGGACCTCGTTGCTGGTGAGGAGGACGTCGACCGGGAGCAGGTGGAGCCGGGCCAGGGCGGCGGTGACCTCGTCGGGGGTCAGCCGGGCGTTGGCGCCGGGGACCACCACGATGCTGTTCTCGCCGGCCGGGTCGACCATGACGATCGCCTGGCCGGTGGGCGCGTCGGGGTGGATGCGGACGGCGCCCGTCTCGACCTGCGCGCCGCGCAGGTCGTCGAGCGCCGCCTCGCCCTCGGCGTCGCGCCCCACCTTGGCGACCAGGTGGGTGGCGGCCCCCATCCGGGCCGCCGCCACCGCCTGGTTGGCGCCCTTGCCGCCGAACCCCCGGGTGGCGTCGGTGGCCAGGACGGTCTCGCCGGGCGCGGGGAGCACGGGGCAGCGGAGGATCCGGTCGGTGTTGACCGAGCCGATGACGATGACCCGGCCGGCGGGGTGCAGCTTCATCGTTCCTCTGTACGCGGCGGGGTGCGGGCCGCGCAAGTGGTGCGCGGGGCTCGTTGTCCGCGCGGGGCCGGTTGTCCCGGTGGGCGCGGCGGCGGTGCGGGAACCTCGGCCGGAGGGGAGCGGGAGGGCGCAGGGGCGGCGCGAGCGGCGTACGGTCGGGGCGCGCGCCGGAAGTCGGCCGGTCCGACTTCCTGTGCGAACGGTGTGGTGGCAGGGTGCGGCTTTGATGGCGGCCGGTCCGCATATATCCGTACCGGGCCCGTGGCCTGGGCACATGCCGCTGTCAAGGGGCGGGCCGGGGCGCGCGGGCGGGCGCGACGAGCAGTTTTGGGGAGCGGCGTGGCGCGGGTACCACCACGGGTGGCGCTGGTTCGGCCGACGGGGGCGCTGCCCGGTGCGAACGGCATCGGGGCAAGTCGAGGGCAGGGGACGTTGTGATCGTCTGGGTCAATGGCACATTCGGGGCGGGCAAGACGAGCGCCTGCCGCGAGCTGGTGGAACTGCTGCCCGGGAGCGTGCTCTTCGATCCCGAGCTGGTCGGCTTCGGGTTGCGCCGGATGCTTCCGGCCGACCGGCTGGCCACGGTGTCCGACTTCCAGGACCTCGCGGCCTGGCGTCGGCTGGTGCCCGAGACGGCCGCCGCGCTGCTCGGGGAGGTCAGCGGACCATTGGTGGTGCCGATGACCCTGCTCAGAGAGGACTACCGGGACGAGATCTTCGGTGATCTCGCCACCCACGGGATCGCGGTGCACCACTTCGTGCTGGACCCAGAAGAAACGATCCTGCGGGAGCGCATCGCGCACCGCGACGAATGCCCGGGCGATCCGGAGCGCAGCGAGCGGGTCCGCACCTGGTGCTACGAGCACCTGCCCCGCTACCGGGCCGCCCGCCGCTGGCTGGTCGGCGACGCCCGGATGCTCGACACCAGCGGGCTCACCCCGCGCGAGACCGCGCACCGGATCGCCGAACTCGTCCGGGTCGGCGACGCGCGCTGCCCGATCGTCCAGACCCCCGACCCGACCGGCGACACCGTGGCCTCGGCCGTGCTGTTCTTCGACGAGCAGGACCGGGTGCTGCTGGTCGACCCGGTCTACAAGCCCGACTGGGACTTCCCCGGCGGCGTGGTCGAACGCGGCGAGGCCCCCACCGACGCCGCCCTGCGGGAGACCGCCGAGGAGCTCGGGCTGCGCCTCGACCCCTCGGTGCTGCGGCTGCTCGCCGTCGACTGGGAGCCGCGCACCGGCCCGCGCCGCGGCGGCCTGCGGCTGATGTACGACGGCGGGCTGCTGGACGACACGGGCCGGCGGAACCTGCTGCTGCAGCAGGAGGAACTGCGCGGCTGCCGGTTCGTCACCCTCGACGAGTCGGCCGACCTGCTGCCGCCGAGCCGTTACCGGCGGCTGGCCGCCGCGCTGGAGGCCCGGCGCAGCGGGGAGCTGCGGTACCTGGAGGCGGGCTGCCGGGTGGCGCTCGGCCGCCTGGCCAGTACGGCGGACGCCGCGTAGGGGCGCTGCGGGCCCGGCCCCCGGTTGGTGGGGTGGGCGGTGCGGGCGTCAGGATGAGGGCATGCCGTTCACGCTGAGCCATCCCGCCGCCGTCCTGCCCCTGTTGCGTGCCGCCGGTCGGCGCGGGCCGTTGGTGGCCTCGGCGCTGGTGGCCGGGTCGATGGCGCCCGACGTGCCGTTCTTCGCCGAGTCGCTGCTGCCCGGGGCGTACCGGCACGGCGGGCTGACCCACGCCTGGTGGGCGGTGCCGACGCTGGACGTGGCGATCGCCGGCGCGCTGGTGGCGGGGTGGCACGGGCTGCTGCGGGCGCCGCTGGTGGGGTTGCTGCCCGAGCGGTGGGCGGGCGGCGCCGAGGCGCTGACGGCCCGCCGGACCGGGGGCGCGGGGGCCGGCTGCGCCGGCGTCCGGGGTGCGGACGCGGCCTGGTTCCTGGCCTCGGCGGCGGTCGGCGCGTTCACTCACGTCGGCTGGGACGCGTTCACCCACGGCGGCCGACTGGGGGTGCGGCTGCTGCCCGTACTGGACCGGACGGTGGCCGGCGTCCCGGTCTACGAGGCGTTGCAGTACGGGAGTTCGGCGCTCGCGCTGGCCGCGATGGGCGGCTGGGCGGCGCGCGCGGTGCGGGCCGTCGAACCGGTGCGGCCGGCCGTGCGGCTCGCGCCGCGGACCAGGCGGACGGCCACCGCGGTGCTGGCCGCGGCCACCGCGGCCGGGGTGCTGCACCGGCTCAGCCCGCTGCGGCGCAACCTCGTCCCGGAGGTGTGCTTCGGGGCCGGTGCCGGGCTCGCGGTGGGCGCGGTCGGCTACGCGGCGGTGGTCGCGGCCGCCCGCCGTCGGCGCGGCGGGCGGCCCGGGACCGGTGCGAACTCCCGTCAGACGGTGCGCAGTTCCGCGTAGCGGCGAAGGAACAGGGCCTCGGTGAGGGCCATCCGCTCCAGCTCCTGCGGGTCCACGCTCTCGTTGACGGCATGGATCTGGGTGGTCGGGTCCTCGACGCCGATCAGCACGATCTCGGCCTGCGGGTAGAGCGAGCGCAGGGTGTTGCAGAGCGGGATCGAGCCGCCCTCGCCGGCCGCGACCATCGCGGTGCCGAAGGCCTCGGCCATCGCCTCGGCCATCGCCTCGTAGGCCGGGCCGTCGGTGTCGGCGCGGAACGGCGCGCCGTTGCCCTGGCGCTGGACGGTCAGCCGGGCGCCGAGCGGAACCTGCGCCTCCAGGTGCGCCACCAGGGCGTCCTGGGCGGCCTCGGTCTCCATGCCCGGCGGGACGCGCAGGCTGATCAGCGCCTTGGCGGCGGACTGCACGGAGGACGTGGCGCCGATCACCGGCGGGGCGTCGATGCCCAGGACGGTGACGGACGGGCGGGCCCACAGGCGGTCGGAGACGCTGCCGGTGCCGGTCAGGGCGACGCCGTCGAGCACCTTGGCGTCGGCGCGGAACTGCTCCTCCGCGTACTGCACGCCCTCCCAGGTCTGGTCGGCCGCCAGCCCGGCGACCGCGACGTCGCCGTTCTCGTCGTGCAGCGAGGCGAGCACCTTGATCAGCGACTGCAGCGCGTCGGGGGCGGCGCCGCCGAAGGCGCCGGAGTGCAGGTTGCCGGCCAGGGTGGAGATCGAGGCCTCGACCACCGTCATGCCGCGCAGCGAGGCGGTCACGGTCGGCAGGCCGGGGGCGAAGTTGCCGGTGTCGCCGATCACGATGGCGTCGGCGGCCAGCAGCTCGGGGTGGGCCTCGGCGTAGCGCTCCAGGCCGCCGGTGCCCTGCTCCTCCGAGCCCTCCACGATGATCTTCAGGCCGACCGGGTAGCCGTCCCCGTACACCTGGCGCAGTGCCCGCAGGGCGGTCAGGTGCATCAGGATGTTGCCCTTGCAGTCGGCGGCGCCGCGCCCGTACCAGCGGCCGTCGCGCTCGGTCAGCTCGAAGGCGGGGCTGTGCCAGCCGCTCTCGTCGAGCGGGGGCTGGACGTCGTAGTGCGAGTAGAGCAGGACGGTCGGGGCGCCCTCGGGGCCGGGCAGCTCGCCGTAGACGGACTGGGTGCCGTCCGGGGTGTCCAGCAGCCGGATGCCGGTCAGGCCCTCGGCGGCGAAGGCCTCGGCGACCCAGTGCGCGGCCTTCTGGCACTCCTCGACCGGGAACTGCCGCGGGTCGGCGACCGACGGGAAGGCGACCAGCTCGGCGAGGTCGGTGCGGGCACGGTCCATCAGGGACCGGACGGCGTCGGCCAGGGGCTGTGACATCGGGGCTCCGAAGGGGACTGGTCCGCCCGGGGGGTGGTGCGGGCGGAGGTGGCGGTTGGGGTACCGCCGATCATAGGCGGAGCCGTTCGGAGGGCATCGGGGAGCTTCCCGGTCGGCGGGTGGTGCGGCGTCCGGGAGGCCGGGCGGACGCATAGGATTGGTCGACGTGACTGACTCCGGAAGCCCTGATTCCCGTAGCCCGCTGGACAGCCCGCTGGACGGCTCGCTGGACGGCTCGCTGGACGGCCCGTCGGACGGCCCGTCGGACGGCCCGCTCGACAAGGCGCTCGACGAGGCGCCGCAGCCGCCCGACGGCGTCTGGGACGTCGTGGTGGTCGGCGCCGGACCGGCCGGGGCCTCGGCCGCCTACGCCGCCGCCGTGCAGGGCCGCCGGGTGCTGCTGCTCGACAAGGCCGAGCACCCCCGCTACAAGACCTGCGGCGGCGGCATCATCGGCCCCTCCCGGGACAGCCTGCCGCCGAACTTCGAACTGCCGCTGCAGGACCGGGTGTCGGCCGTCACCTTCGCCTACGACGGGCAGTACACCAGGACCCGCCGCTCCAAGCGGATGCTGTTCGGGCTGGTCAACCGGGACGAGTTCGACCTGCGGCTGGTCCAGGCGGCCAAGCAGGCCGGGGCGGTGCTGGTCACCGGAGTGACCGTCACCGGGGTCGAGCAGCGCGGCGGCGAGCACCGGACGGCCCTTGTGACGGCCGCCGAGGGGCGCACCTTCGAGGCCCGCGCGGTGGTCGGCGCGGACGGCAGCGCCAGCCGGATCGCCCGGCACGTGGGCGTCACCTTCGACCAGATCGACCTCGGCCTGGAGGCCGAGATCCCGGTGCCGCCGCAGGTCGCCGCCGACTGGTCGGGCCGGATCCACCTCGACTGGGGCCCGCTGCCCGGCAGTTACGGCTGGGTGTTCCCGAAGACCGAGACCAGCAGCCTGACCGTGGGCGTCATCTCGGCGCGCGGCGACGGCGAGCGGACCAAGCAGTACCTGGCCGACTACATCCGGCGCCTGGGCCTGTCCGGCTTCACCCCGCGGATCGAGTCCGGGCACCTGACCCGCTGCCGGGCCGAGGACTCGCCGCTCTCCCGCGGCCGGGTCCTGGTGGCCGGCGACGCGGCCGGACTGCTGGAGCCGTGGACCCGCGAGGGCATCTCGTACGCGCTGCGCTCCGGCCGGCTGGCCGGCGAGTGGGCGGTGCGGGTCGCGGAGGCGGGCGACGCGGCCTCGGTGCGGCGCGAGGCGCTGAACTACGCGTTCGCGATCAAGGCCGGGCTGGGCGTGGAGATGCGCGCGGGCAAGCAGCTGCTCGGCGCCTTCGAACGGCGGCCGTACCTGTTCCACGTGGCGGTCACCTCGGTGCCGGCGGCGTGGCGGGCGTTCGCCCGGACCACCCAGGGGCACACCACCTTCGCGCAGTTGCTGCGGCAGAACCCGGCGGCGCGCAAGCTGATGGCGATGGCCTCGCGGTAGGTCCTCCGGCCCGGTTCGCTGTCCGGCGGAGGCTACTTGAGCCCGGTGTCGAGGGCCGACATGAGGGTGCCGGACGGGGTGTCGCCGGACATCTCCCAGATCATGCCGCCGAGCAGGTTCTTGGACTTGAGGTAGGCCGCTTTCCGGGCGATCGACCAGCTGTCGTCGAAGGTCCACCACTGGCCGTTCGCGCCGGTGTAGCCGTACGTGGCAACGGACTTGGGGTCGTGGTAGACGGTCAGGCCGGGCACGCCGGTGATCAGGTTCTGGTACCCGCGGGTGCCGGCCTCCTCGGCGAACTGGCCGGGTGCCGCGCCGTTCGCGGACTGCCAGGCGCCGTTGGCGCCGCCGTCCGCCACGCCCTGCCAGCCGCGCCCGTAGAACGGGAAGCCGATGGTCAGCTTGCGCGGGTTGACCCCGGCTCCGAGGTAGGTCTGGACGGCGGTGTCCACGCTGAAGTGGAAGGT
Organism: Kitasatospora sp. NPDC096128; assembly: GCF_040303105.1. Lineage (NCBI taxonomy): Bacteria > Bacillati > Actinomycetota > Actinomycetes > Kitasatosporales > Streptomycetaceae > Kitasatospora > Kitasatospora sp. NPDC096128. Next base: position 10,857 of record NZ_JBEOSP010000041.1, read on the forward strand.
GTAGGGGTCGTTCGGGTCCGGGTAGAGGTTGGACGCCTGGCCGGTGCGGTTGGGCTCCCAGGAGTTGTCGCTGCCCGAGCCGTGGAAGTCGTAGCCCTGGACGTTGGCGATGTCGAGCGAGTCGAAGACCTTGGTGAGGTCCCAGCCGGCCGCGACCTTCGCCGGATCGGCCGGGGTGAAGGCGGTGAGCAGCTTGTGCGGGCCGCCCGACGCGTCGAGCTGCTTGCGGAATTCGGCCGCCAGCAGGGTCAGGTTCGCCTTGTCGTTCGCGCTCCAGTGGTTGCCCGGGTGGCCGTCGCCGGAGCCGGGCCACTCCCAGTCGAGGTCGATGCCGTCGAAGATCCCGGCCGCCGTGCCGTCACCGCCGGCGCCGTTGTAGGCGGGCAGGTTGCCCCTGATCCAGGTGTCGACGCAGGACTTGACGAACTTCTGCCGGGACGCGTCGGTGGCGGCGACGTCGGAGAAGTACTTGGAGTAGGTCCAGCCGCCGAGCGAGACGACCACCTTCAGGTTCGGGTACTTGGCCTTGAGCTTCTTCAACTGGTTGAAGTTGCCGCGGAGTTTGCCCCAGCCGTCGTCGGCCACGCCGTCCACCGACTGGTCGGCGCTCATCGGGCGGGCGTAGTCGGCGTCGGCGTCCCCGGCGCCGGTGCCCTGGTCCGGGTCCTCCGGGTTGGCGGTGGTGCCCTTGGTGACGCCCGCGAGGCAGGTCAGGTTGACCGGATCGATGTTCTCGAAGGCGTAGTTGACGATGTCGAGCTTGGCGGCGCTGCCCGAGGTGTCGAGGTTCTTGACGAAGTACTGGCGGCCGTAGATGCCCCACTGGACGAAGTAGCCGACCCGGGCGTACTTGCCGGCGCCGACGATGTCCGCGGTGGTCACCTTGAGCGGGGCGGAGGCGGGCGAGGTGTTGTCGGCGGGGTCGCGGGCGACCACCGTGAAGGTGTAGGCGGTGGACGGCGACAGGCCGCCGACGGCCGCGGTCAGCGTGCCGCCGTCGACCGTCGTCACCAGCGTGGCCCCCCGGTAGACGTCGTACCCGGCGACCCGGACGTTGTCGGTGGCGGCGTCCCAGGCGAGCGTCAGGTCCGAGGAACCGACCGCCGTGGCACGGAGGCCGGTCGGCGCGGTCGGCGGGACGGTGTCCGTCGACGGGTCGAAGGTGGCGGCCGTGACGGGCGCGCTGGGCGGGCCGGTGTTGCCGCGGCTGTCCTTGGCGCGGACGGTCAGGGTGTACGTGGTGGCCGGGGTGAGTCCGGTGACCAGGACGCCGGCGGTGGGGCTGGAGGCGAGCACGGCGGTGCCGCTGAGCACGTCGTAGGAGGCGACCGGGAAGTCCCCTGCGGTGGCGGCCGGCCAGCTCAGGGCGAGCGTGTGCGCGGTCGACCCGGTGACGGTGGGGATACCCGGCGCGGACGGCGGGACGTCCGCGGAGCCGTCGCACTTGTCGCCGTTGATGCGGCAGTTGAGCGGGGTGGAGACCGGGCCGGTGCCGACGAACCAGAAGCTGTACGGCTCGGTGGTGCTGTGGGCGTTGACGGTCGCGTTGTAGTACGCGGCGGTGGCGGTGACATGCCGGCCGTTGACGGTCGCGGTGCCGTTGCTGCTGTTGCCGATGGTGACGCCGGGCGGGAGGTCGAAGTCCAGGGTCCAGCCGGTGACGGCGGTGGCGTTGTCGTTGTGGACGATGTACGTGCCCTGCCACCAGGAGCCGTTGTCGGCGGTGGTGAAGGTGGCGGTGAGCCTGCCGGCGGCGCTCGCGGGGGCGGCGAGCGCGGTCAGGGCGGCGAGCGGGAGGAGCAGGACGGACAGCAGCGCGAGCAGTCTGCCGCGCAGGCGTGGGCGTCCCGCCCGGGATCGAGCGGGCATGGTTCTCCCTGTGGCTGTGGGGGTTGGACAGGGTGACGTAGAACCGGGGGTGCTCCGTGGGCGATCGGTGCCCGCGTCGTGGGGAGGCGGGGCATGGGCACTGTAGGAGGACTGGACCAATGCGTCAACAGGTCTGTACCAGTGGGGAGTTGGTGGAGCCCTGGGGGTACTCGGCGACCAGCGGTGCTCGGCGCCCAGCGGTGCTCGGCGAGGGCCCGCCGCCCGGTGGGCCGGACGGCGGGAGGGGTGGCTCCGGGTGGCGCCCGGCGTCGCTGCTCCGCTACTCCTCGACGATCGCCATCGCCTCGATCTCGATCAGCACGTCGGGCCGGAACAGGGCCGCGACCTGCATCGCGGAGGCGGCCGGGAGCGGCAGGTCGCCCAGGTACTCGTCGCGGGCCTCCCGGATCGCCGCGAGGTGGGCGATGTCGGTCATGAAGAAGGTGAACTTGACGACGTCCGAGAAGTCGGCGCCGGCGGCGGCCAGGCAGCGGCGCAGGTTCTCGAAGACCTGGCGCGCCTGGGCCTTCGGGTCACCCGCGCCGACCAGGTTCCGCTGCTCGTCGAAGGCGACCTGCCCGGAGACCTGGACCAGCCGGCCGGTACCGGTGACGACGTGGGTGTATCCCGTCCCGGGGGCGACGCCGGGCGGCTCGGTGATGTGGGTGAGGTGCGTGGTGGTCATGGTGCCCGATCGTGCGCCACCGTGCGCCCTGACCGCAAGCGGTGGCCCCCGTCACCCCCTGCCAACCCGCCCCTCAGCGCACGACTTCGGGCAGTTCGCGCAGGAACGGCCGGTCGGCCGCGGCCAGTTGGGCGGCGGGACCGGCGGAGCGCAGCACCACGTCCAGGACATCGTCCGGCTCGGCGGCGTAACCGCCGCTGGCCCAGGCCGCGTTGGCCTCGACCACCGCCCAGCCGCCGTCCGTCCGCCCGACGTCCACCACCACCGCGCTCGGCAGTGGGGCCTGCGCGGCCGAGGCGGCCAGCACGTCGCGGGCGAAGGCGAGCACCTCGGCGCCGTCCGGACCGAGCGGTGCGACGGAGAGGTCGCCGTCCACCGAGTAGCGTGAGCCCGTCCGCACCGCGCCGTCCAGGACGAACAGCCGGTACTCCGCGCGGAACCGCACCACCTCGCTCACCAGCACCGGGGTGTCACCGTCCAGCAGCTCGGGCCCGGGCAGTGCGCCGCCGTCGGGGTAGACCCGGGCGGCGAACAGCTTGTCCGCGGGCGGCTTCACGAAGGCCGGGCCGCGCAGTGTCCGGGCCCCGGCCAGCGTGGTCGCGGACACCCGCCGACCGGTCAGCGCGAGCGGCAGCCGGGCCAACCAGTCCTCGGCCGGCTCCAGCAGGGCGAGGCCGAGCTCGCGGCCGACCGCGTCGGCGAACAGCGGCCCGCCGTACACGTGCACCGCGGCGCCGAGCAGGTCGCCCGGGGCCTGCCAGGAGGCGGCGGTGTACGCGCGCAGGCCGCGCAGCCCGGCGGCGGTGCGCAGTTGGAGGCCGGTCTCGTTGATCCGCGGGGCGAGCAGCAGGACCGGGGGGTCGGTGGTCATGGCGCCCATGCTGCCGGGTGGGCGAGCACCGCCACCAGCGGTTTTCGGTCCGGCCGCCGGGCGGTGGGCGCCGGTGGACGGCGGGCGGCCGGGGCCGCTGGACGGCGGCCGGCTCTGGCCGAGGGGCGGGTGGGCGTGCCAGAGTCGTGCGGGCGCGGTCCGGGCACCCCGGGCCGCGCCCGCAGTCCGACCCACCCTCAGCCGGAAGGCAGGCCCACGCCGATGACCAGCGCAGAGCCCCTCGTCCGCGTCAGCACCGCGGACGCCGTCACCACGCTCACCCTCGACTCGCCGCACAACCGCAACGCGCTCTCCTCACGCCTGATGTCCGAGCTGCACGCCGGACTGGCGCTGGCCGCGGCGAACCGGGACGTCCGCGCGGTGGTGCTCACCCACACCGGCAAGGTGTTCTGCGCGGGCGCGGACCTCTCCGAGGCGACCGGTGCGGACCCGACGGTGGGCCCGCGCGGCCTGGTCGAGCTGCAGAAGGCGATCGTGGACTGCACCAAGCCGGTGATCGCCGTGGTCGACGGGCACGCCCGGGCCGGCGGCCTGGGCCTGATCGGCGCGGCGGACCTCGCCGTCGCCGGACCGGCCGCGACCTTCGCCTTCACCGAGGTCCGGCTCGGCCTGGCGCCCGCCGTCATCTCGCTGCCGCTGCGCCCCAAGCTGGAGCCGCGTGCCGCCGCCCGCTACTACCTCACCGGCGAGGTCTTCGACGCGGCCGAGGCGGCCCGGATCGGTCTGATCACCCAGGCGGCCGAGTCCAGCGAGGACACCGGTGTGGTGCTGAAGGGCCTGCTGGACGCGCTGCGCCAGGGCTCGCCGCAGGGGCTGGCGGAGTCGAAGCGGCTGGCCAACGCCGAGGTGGCGCGGTCCTTCCAGCGGGACGCGGACGAGCTGGTGCAGCTGTCGGCGCGGCTGTTCGGATCGGCGGAGGCGCAGGAGGGGATGCGGTCGTTCCTGGAGAAGCGGCCGGCTGCCTGGGTGCGCTGAGCCGCCCGGCCACCGGCCCGCCGTACGGTCGGTCGGCCCGGCTGACGGGCGGGCCGGCCTTGCGGGCGGACCGACCGGCACGGGGCCGCGGTCAGATCGCCGCGGTGGTCCGCCAGTGGTCGAACAGGTCCAGGTCGCCGCTGAGCTCGACCTGCCCGGCCCGTTCGACGGTCAGCCGGTTCCAGAGCAGCGGGTAGAGCTCGGCCGCCGGGCCGGTGACGGTCAGGTCGGCGGGCTCGGGGCGCTCCTCCGTGGTGACGGTGAGCGGCTCCTGGGAGAGCGCCAGGTACCAGGAGCCCGGGCCGTCGGTCGGCCGGATCCGGATGGTGCGCGGCTGGTCGCTGTGCACCTTCGGCCGGCCGCGGAGCATGAATCCGCGCAGCAGCTCGTCGATGCCGTCCAGGGCGAGCGCGCCGTCCACGGTCGGGCCCGGCGAACCGGCCGCCGCGTCGGCGTCGAAGCGGTGGACGGCGGTCTCGTGCGCCTGGCGCCGGGCCCAGAAGGCCAGCGGGCTCGGCGCGGGCAGGAAGCCCCAGCACTCGACGTCGGCCGGGGCCTCGGACAGGGCCGTCACCAGCGCGGCGTGGCCCTCGCGGTACCAGTCGATCAGGGCGGCGTCCGAGGGGTCCGGGCCGACGACGGCCTGTCGGCCCGGCTCGTCCAACGGCGCCCGCAGACCCTTCGACGGGTAGGCGGCAGCCCAGCGGTGGACCGTGCCGATGTGGCGCAGCAGGTCGCCCAACTGCCAGTCCGGGCAGGTCGGGACGGGGGCGGTGAGGTCGGCGCGGGCGGCGGCGTCGGCCAGCAGGACGCCCTCGCGGCGCACTGCGTCGATGTGCTCGGTGATCTCCATGGGACGGAGTCTTCCACTGTCGTCCGACATCGGTGGCGGAATTTCGGACGGCCGCGGGGGCCGGTCCGGCCGGGGTGCGGAAAGGTCTCGGTGGGGACGGCCCGGGGTGGTGCGCGAGGGGGCGGCGGGGCCGGTGTGATGTCGGCCTCCCGGCCGCCGGGTGGACGCTACGGGCCGGTAACGTGAGCGCATGCCGATAACCCGTTCCCTCCTCTCCGCAGTCCGGGCCGGTGGCCGCCGGGCCGCCGGACGCCTCGTCCACCGGGGCTGGCGCTGGATGCAGCGGACCGGTGCGGTCAGCAACCGGAACCCGGGCCCGTACCGGTTCGGCGAGCTGGGCGACGGCACCACCCTCGCGTTCCCGCTCGGGGCGGTGTTCAACGAGCAGTGGATCACCATCGGGCCCTTCTCGATCATCGGTGAGCGGGTCACCATCAGCGCGGGCTTCCTGCCCGGTCTCGACCTCGGGCCGGAGCCGATCGTGCGGATCGGCGGCGGCTGCGTGATCGGCCGGGACAGCCACATCGTCGGCCACCAGTCGATCGTGATCGGCGACGACGTCTGGACCGGCCCGGGGGTGTACGTCAGCGACCAGGCGCACGAGTACCGGGACACCGAGCTGCCGATCGGCAAGCAGTGGCCGCGCAACGAGCCGGTGGAGATCGGCGCGGGCAGCTGGATCGGCACCGGCGCGGTGATCATGCCGGGGGCCCGGATCGGCCGCAACGTGGTGGTCGCGGCGGGTGCGGTGGTGCGCGGCGAGGTGCCCGACCACAGCGTGGTCGCCGGAGCCCCGGCCAAGGTGGTCCGGCGGTGGACCGAGGAGGAGGGCTGGCAGCCGCCGCTGCGCCACGAACCGCCCAGCCCGGTGCCGGACGGGGTGACGGCGGAGCAGTTGCGGGCCCTGGTCGGGTGGGACCTGCGGCTGCCGGGGGAGCGGGACTGACGGCCGTTCCGTCCCGGCGCTCACGGCGGTCGCGGCGGTCCGTGACGGCGTGAACGGCGTTCCGTGACGGAGCTCCGGGGCCATCGTTTTGTTGATCTTTTAGCTGAATGCTCCTGTTTCCTGACGATCGGTCGGCTAGCGTGCCGTTCGTTCGAAGATTGCCATGACTTCGAACGATCGATCCATCGAACGGGGGACTCCTATGCGCAACCGTCTCGTCGGCGGGCTCGTCACCGCCGGACTCGTGCTCGCGGCCGGCCTCGCGACCGCGCCCACCGCCTCGGCGCAGGCCTCGCAGTACTGCGGCTACACCAACTCCCAGCCCACGCTCAGTTCCGCCTCGCCCACCAGCGACGCCGTCAGGCAGCTCCAGTGCGAGCTCAACCACGTCCCGTACTCCTCCGGGAGCCCGAACCTGGACGTGGACGGCATGTGGGGCCCGGCAACCGACTCGGCCGTCTGGACGTTCCAGCGTTGTGCCGGCATCGGGCAGGACGGCGTCGTCGGGCCGCAGACCTGGTCCACACTGAACTCCTGGGTGATCACCCACAGCAACCTGAACTGCTGAGCGCCACTCGTCACCGACGCCCGCACCACCGAGTCTTCGGTGGTGCGGGCATTCGCCTTCACAACCGGCGTGCGGGGTCCGGCTGTTCGGCGGTCCGCGCGGCGATGGCGGCGGTGATCCGCAGGATGTCGGCCGGGCTCGCCGGGTCCAGGCCGGTCAGCACGGCGATCCGGCGCAGCCGGTAGTCGACGGTGTTCGGGTGCAGGTGCAGGGCGCTCGCGGTGTGCCGGCGGTTGAGGCCGCCGGCCAGGTGGGTGCGCAGGGTGGTGAGCAACTCCCCGCCGTCGGTGAGCGGTTCGAGCAGTGCGGCGAGCCGGGCACGGGCCCGGCTGGGCCGGGTGAGCTGGTACTCCAGCAGCACGTCGTCCAGCCGGTGCAGCCCGGGCGGGCGGCCGAACGCCCGGGCGACGTCCAGGACTTCGTAGGCGAGGGCGGCGGCGTCCGGCACCTCGGCGGGCACCGCGGCGGCCGCCCCGGCCAGGACGGGCACGCCCGCGGCGCGGGCGGCGGCGGCGAGGGTGGCGGCGAGCAGCGGCCAGGCCGTCTCGTCGGCGTCGCGGTCGGTGCGGTCGGTCCGGTCGGTCGGCTCGCCGGCCCGGTCCGGCGGGGCCGGCAGCGGGACGAGCAGCAGGCCGCCCGAGGAGGTGAGCGCGGAGAGCGCCGACCGCCGTGTTCTGTGGTCGAGCTCGGCGCCGAAGCGGCGCAGTTTGCGGCGGGCGGCGACGACCGGGTCGATGCCGGGGGAGTGCTCGTCCGGGTGGTCGGCGAGGGACAGGCACAGCACGGCGTAACCGGGCGGCAGTTCGGTGCCGGCCCGGGCGGCGGCCTCCTCGGCGGGGGTGCCGGCGAGCAGCGCGGTGAGCAGGGACTGCCGGGCGGTGGAGCTCCGGTCGCCGGCCGAGCGCTGCCCGTCCAGGTAGCCGGTGCCGGCGGCGGTGGTGGCCCGGCGGAGCTGGTCGAGCAGCAGGCGGTTGAGTACCAGCAGGTCGGCGGCGTCCCCGGCGTGGGCGTCCCGGGTGACGAACTCCCAGCAGACCTCCAGACCGAGGTGGTGGGCGAGCAGGACGGCGTCCAGCGGCAGGCCCTCCTCGGCGCGGCGCGCGGCGGCCTCCCGTACGGCGGTGAACTCCTCTGCGGGGGCGGGGAGTCCGGTGCGGACGGCGTGGGCGAGGCCGCGGATGCGGCGCTCGGTGTCCCGGGTGAGTTCGCCGGTGAGCTGCTCACGGGGGAGGCGGTGGTAGACCGGCACCCGCTCCAGCAGGGCGGCGACCACGGTGGCGGCCAACTCGCGGACGCCGCCGAGGAGTCGTTGGTCGGCCGGGAGGCCGCCGATCACCGGGACGTGCCACGGCGAGCGGGGCCCGGCGGTCTCCGCGGGGGTGTCGGCGGCCCGGTGCGCGAGGGCGTCGGCGGGCAGGCGCGCGGGGATGTCGGCGGGGCGGCCGGTGGGGGTGCAGTGAGGTGCGTTGTGACCGGTCACAGGGAAACACCGTCCAGGTCTGGGGGACGCCCAAGGGCCGGGCCGGAGGGGCGACCGCATCATTGAGCCACTCGAGTTACCTGTTGGTAACAAACTTCGGCCGTGGAGGCAACAGTTGAGAACCCCACTTCTCCGCTTCTCCGCAAGTCCCTTGCGCCGTCGGCTCGGCGGAGCCCTCGGCGCGACCGTCCTGGCGGGCGCGCTGCTGGCCGGCGCCGCCGCGGCCCCCGCAGCGGCGGGCCCGGCCGTCGCCCCGGCCGTTGCCCCGGCCGCCACCGCGGCCGAACTCCCGCCCGACGGCGACTCGGTGGCCTCGCCGCCCGGCGCCAACGACTGGAGCTGCCGGCCGTCCGCCGCGCACCCCGACCCGGTGGTGCTGGTGCACGGCACCTTCGCCAACCGCTACGAGAACTGGCTGGCGCTCTCCCCGCTGCTCAAGGGCCTCGGGTACTGCGTCTTCGCGCTCGACTACGGCACCGTCCCGGGGGTCACCTCCACCGGCAGCGGTCTGCTGCTGCCGATCGGCGGCCTCGGGCCGGTGCCCGCGTCGGCGGCGCAACTCGCCCGCTTCGTCGACCTGGTGAGGTCCGCGACCGGTGCGGCGAAGGTCGACATCGTCGGGCACTCGCAGGGCGGTATGCTGCCGAACTACTACCTGAAGTTCCTCGGCGGGGCCTCGAAGGTGGACAAGCTGATCGGCCTGGCGCCGTCCAACCACGGCACGACCCTCGACGGGATCACCAAGCTGGCGCCGTACTTCCCCGGGGCGGCGGACCTGATCTACACCCTCTGCCAGGCCTGCCGCGACCAGGCGGTGGGCTCCGACTTCAACGCCGCCATGGCCTCCCGGCCGGACACCGTGCCGGGGGTGCACTACACGGTGATCTCCACCGTGTACGACGAGGTCGTCACCCCGTGGCGGACCCAGTTCCTGAACGGGCCCGCCGTCGACAACGAGGTGCTGCAGGACCACTGCCCGGTCACGCTCGCCGAGCACGTCGCCATCGCGTTCTCGCCGACGGCGCTGCACCTGGTGACCGACGCCCTGGACCCGGCGCACGCCACGCCGGTGTTCTGCGGCTGACCGCACCGGTGCCGCGCCCGCCCGTGCCCCCGTCGGAACCGGGGGCACGGGCGGGCGTCGCTCAGCGGGCGGCGGTACTGGCGGCGGTACGGGCGGCGGGACGGAAGGTGATCGCGGCGGTGACGCCCTCGGGCCGCAGCTCGTGGGCGCCGGGCGCGTCGATCAACGCGGCGTCGTAGCAGGTCAGTTCGGTGCCGCGGTCGACGGTGGCCGACCCGGCCAGGCAGACCAGCAGGACGGTCGCGGCCGACGGGACCGGGACGGTGCCGGGCCCGGTCAGGAGCTCCACGACGGCCGTGACCCGGCCGCGGCGGGTCATCACGTTGAAGTCCACCACCGGACCGCCGAGCAGCCGGCAGTCCGTCCCGGCGTCGCCGGAGAAGGCGAAGGGGCGGAACGGGGCGTCGACCAGCTGCTCGACGCCGTCCACGGTGAGCGCCATGCCCGCGCCCTCGACCAGGGTGATCACCCGGTCGATCCCGGGGAACGGCGAGAACGGGCCGGCCGAGGCGACATCGGCGAGGCTCACCCGCCAGTCGAAGGCGTTCAGCCCGGCCCCGGCGGGGAACCCGGCGACCTCCCTGGTCACCCCGCCCCCGTTGAGCCACGGGGTGGCCGGGCGCTCGCTCGCCCGCAGTACCTGGATGCCTCCGGTGGTGGTCATGGGGCCGCATCCTGCCACTTCCGGAGCGCCGCCGTCACCGGCCCGCCGACCCGTCAGGCCCGCGGGCCGGTCGGCGTCGCCCGCCCGTCAGCGCCGTCCGCCCGTCAGCGCCGTCCGCCCGTCAGCGCCGTCCGACCGTCAGCGGCAGCAGGGCCGCCGCGGTGGCCGCGACCGCGACGGTGGTCAGCGCCAGCGGCAGCCCGACCGCGTCGGCGAGGAAGCCGATCACCACCGGCCCGATCAGCATCCCGCCGTACCCGAGCGTCGAGGCGAGCGCGACGCCCTGCGGCCCGCCCGTCGCACCGGCGCGCGCGATGGCGAGCGGGAACAGGTTCGCCAGCCCGAGGCCGACCAGGACGAACCCGCCGATGGCCGCCGGCACCGACGGGGCCAGGGCGGCGAGCAGCATGCCGGCCGCCGCGGTGAGCCCGCCGAGCAGCATCAGCCGGTTCTGGCCCAGCCGGATGGACAGCCAGGTGCCGCCCACCCGCCCGCTGGTCATGGCGAAGGCGTACGCGGCGTACCCGGCGGCGGCCGTTCCCGCGCTCGCGTGGACGTCGTCGGTGAGGTGGAGGGTGGTCCAGTCGGCGATCGCGCCCTCGCCGTACGCCGTGCACAGCGCGGTGAGGCCGAGCAGCAGCACCAGCAGTCGGACGGGCGCCCCGGTCGTCGCGGCGGCGGTCGGGCCGGCGGCGGTCGAGTCGGTGGCGGCCTCAGCAGCGCCGGTCGAGCCGCCGGAGCGCTCCGGCGCGACCATCGGTGCCGCCGGGCTGCGCAGCAGGACGACGCCCGAGCCGACGGTGACGGCGAGCCCCAGCAGTCCGCCGAGCGCGAGCGCCCACGCGGTGGTCAGCCGGTCGGCGAGCAGCCCGCCGAAGCCCGCGCCGAGCAGCCCGCCCAGGCTGTACCCGGCGTGGAAGCTGGGCATGACGGGCCGGCGCAGCTGGGCGACGAGGTCGACGGCGGCGCTGTTCATGGCGACGTTGGCGCCGCCGTACCCGGCGCCGAACAGCAGCAGTACGCCGCCGAGCGAGAGTACCGAGTGGGCGTGCGCGGGCAGCGGGACGGCCAGGCTGAGCAGGGCGAGCGAGCCGACCGTGACCGGTCGCGAGCCGTAGCGCAGGCAGAGCCGGCCGACAAGCGGCATGGTCAGGACGGCGCCGACGGACAGGCAGAGCAGGGCCAGGCCGAGGGCGCTGTGGGTGGCGCTGACCTGGCTGCGGACGTCCGGGATGCGGACGACCCAGGCGGCGAACAGGAAGCCGTCGACGGCGAAGAAGGCGGTGAGTGCGAGCCGTGCGGGGCTCCAGGGTCTGTCCGCGGCCGGGGGTGTGCTGCGAGACTGGTGGGAGGACGGGTCGGCGTGGCGGTGGGAACGGATTTTGTTTCGAAGCGGCACAAAGTCACAATAGGGGTGTGCAGCTCTCACCATCAAGCCCGCGGCCCCGCTCCGCGGCCGACTCCGACGCGCAGCGTGACGCCCACCGCCGCGCGGCCCCCGACCGCGGTCGGACGCTGCTCGGCCCCGCGCTCTCGCTCATCCACACCGGTCAGACGCCCACCCGGTCCGCGCTCACCCGCGCCCTGGACGTCACCCGGGCCACCGCCGGCGCGGTCACGGCCGAACTGGAGGCGCTCGGTCTGATCACCGTCGACTCCCGCCCGGCCGGCGGCGGCCGCGGCCGTCCCTCGCACCGGCTGGCGATCGACCCGCGCGGCCCGGTCGTGGTCGCCGGCCAGATCCACGCCGACGGGCTGAGTGTCACCCTGGCCGGCCTCGGCGGACTGCTCGACCCGCCCGTCCACCTGCCGCTGCCCGCCGCCACCGACCCGGTCCGGATGCTGCGCGCCGTCGCCCAGGCCGGTGCCGAGCTGGCCCGCGCGACCGACCGCCGCTGCCTGGCGGCCGCGCTCGCACTGCCCAACCCGGTCACCGAGCCGGACGGCACCGCGCTCGCCGCGCTGCACTTCGCCTGGCCCAGCGGCACTCCGGTCGCCGACCTGTACGACGTCGAGGTCGGCCGCGCCGACCACGGCCCGAAGGCCGTGCACCCGCTGCCCACCGCCATCGCCAACGACGCCAACCTCGCCGCCCTCGCCGAGTACCGGCACGGCGCCGGGCGCGGCGCCCGGCACCTGCTCTTCGTCACCTCCGGCCACCGCGGCGTCGGCGGCGCGCTGGTGATCGACGGGCACCTGCACACCGGCAGCGCCGGGCTCGCCCTGGAGGTCGGCCACCTCACCGTCGACCCGCAGGGCCGCCCCTGCGCGTGCGGCAACCGGGGCTGCCTCAACGCCGAGACCGACCCCGACGCGCTGTTCGCCGCCGCCGGCCGCACCCCGGAGCCGGGCCGCCCGCTGCTCGACCAGGCCCGCGAGCTGTGCTGGGCGGCCGCGACGGACGAGCGGGCGCGGGCCGCGGTGGAGCACGTGATCGACCGGCTCGGGCTCGGACTGGCCGGGGTCGCCAACATCCTCAACCCGGACCGGGTGGTGCTCAGCGGCCTCCACCTCGACCTCCTGGAGGCCGCCCCGGACCGGCTGCGCGCGGTGGTCGCCGACCGCAGCCTGTGGGGGCGGAGCGGGCGGGTGCCGATCGTCGGCGCGGAGCTGGCGCACGGCGCGCTCGCGGGCGCCGCCGAGCTCGGCTGGGGGCCGTACCTGGCGGACCCGCAGTCGGTGCCGGTGTAGCGCTGGCATCCGGTGTTGCCGGAGGGGCAATAAGCGGAAGCTGGATATCCGAAAACGGTCACTTATCGTGACCCTCGTACACTCGTAGTGAGCAGCGGGGGGCCGCAACGAGGGAGTAGTGACCATGAGCACCCAGTTCGGTGGGACCGCCGGCATCGAGTCGACCGCAGGCACCACGCCCGCCGTCGGCATCGAGCCGACCGTCGACGTCGACCGCTCCGACGCGCAGTACCGCGCCTGGCTCAAGGAAGCGGTCCGCAAGGTCCACGCCGACGCCAACCGCTCCGCCGACACCCACCTGCTGCGCTTCCCGCTGCCGGCCGAGTGGGGGATCGACCTCTACCTCAAGGACGAGTCCACCCACCCGACCGGCTCGCTCAAGCACCGTCTGGCCCGCTCGCTCTTCCTCTACGGGCTCTGCAACGGCTGGATCCGCCCCGGCAAGCCGGTGATCGAGGCCTCCAGCGGCTCCACCGCCGTCTCCGAGGCGTACTTCGCCCAGCTCATCGGGGTGCCGTTCATCGCCGTCATGGCCAAGAGCACCAGCCAGGCCAAGATCGACCTGATCCAGTTCCACGGCGGCGAGTGCCACCTGGTCGAGCGCTCGGACGAGGTGTACGAGGCCTCCGCGCGGCTCGCCGAGGAGACCGGCGGGCACTACATGGACCAGTTCACCTACGCCGAGCGGGCCACCGACTGGCGCGGCAACAACAACATCGCCGAGTCGGTCTTCGCCCAGCTGCGCCTGGAGCCGCACCCCGAGCCGGCCTGGATCGTCGCCACCGCCGGGACGGGCGGCACCTCGGCGACCATCGCCCGGTACGTGCACTACATGCAGTACGACACCCGGATCTGCGTCGCGGACCCGGAGAACTCCTGCTTCTTCGACGGCTGGGTGAACCACGACCCGGAGGCCGTCTGCGGGAGCGGCTCCCGGATCGAGGGCATCGGGCGCCCCCGGATGGAGCCGAGCTTCGTGGCGGGGGCGGTCGACCGGATGATGAAGGTGCCGGACGCCGCCTCGATCGCCGCGGTGCGGGTGCTGGAGCAGGTGCTCGGCAAGAAGGCCGGGGCCTCCACCGGGACGGGGCTGTGGAGCGCGCTGCGGATCGTCGCCGAGATGCGGGCGGCCGGCCGTACCGGCAGCGTGGTCGGCCTGATCTGCGACCCGGGGGACCGCTACCTGGACAAGTACTACTCGGACGACTGGCTGGCCGGCGAGCGGATCGACATCGCGCCGTACCGTTCCGCGATGGAGTCCTTCCTGGCGGGCGGCGCCTGGACGGGCTGACGCCCCACGGGGGCGGGGTGCCGGGTCGACACGTGCGGAAGCATTGCCGTGCCCGGCCCAACGCCCCGCTCCGGTGGGGGAGTTCCCGCCCGTTACGGCAGCGGCGCGGTCGGCAGGTCGGCCGGGACGAGCAGTTGCAGCTCCTCCGTGGACGGGTCGGCCAGGGCGGCCACCCGCACCGCGTGGCGCTCGACCATGGTCTCGAACACCTGCCGCGCGGTGCGCCCGTTGCCGAAGTTGGGACCGCGCTCCAGCCGGGCGAAGTGGTCCAGCAGCGCGCCCTCGGCCGCCTCGGCGAGCGCGTACTCGTGCTCCGCGCACTGCGCCCGGGCGATCTCCAGCAGCTCGTCCGCCGAGTAGTCCGGGAAGGTGACGGTCCGTGAGAAGCGGGACGAGACGCCGGGGTTGGCGGAGAGGAAGCGCTCCATCTCGGCGGTGTAGCCGGCCACGATGACGACCACCTCGTCCCGGTGGTCCTCCATCAGCTTGACCAGGGTGTCGATCGCCTCGCGCCCGAAGTCCCGGGCGCCGTCCTCGGGGGCGAGCGTGTACGCCTCGTCGATGAACAGCACCCCGCCGCGCGCCCGGTCGAAGGCGGCGGCGGTGCGGATCGCGGTGGAGCCGATGTGCTCGCCGACCAGGTCGACCCGGGCGACCTCGACCAGGTGTCCGCGCTGGAGCACCCCGAGCGAGGCGAGGATCTCGCCGTACAGCCGGGCGACGGTGGTCTTGCCGGTGCCGGGGGCGCCGGTGAAGACCAGGTGCCGGCGCAGCGAGGGGGCCTTGAGGCCGGCCTGGCGGCGCCGTCGGCCGACCGAGATCAGGTCGATCAGGGTGCGCACCTCCTGCTTCACCGTGGCCAGGCCGACCAGCGAGTCCAGTTCGGCGAGCGCCTCGTCGGCCGGCCGGCAGTCCGGGATCGGGGCGATCGCGGCCGTCGCTGCGGCTGCGGGGGTCGCCGCCGACACCGTCGAGGGGGCGGTCGACACCGGTACGGCCGACGGAAGTCGGGACGACCTCGGGGTCGGCAGCTCGGGCCGCCCGGAGGTCGGCGGGCCGTTCGGGGCGAGCGGTGCCACGTCGTCCGAGGTGCACCCCTCGGCGATCGGTCCGGGCTCGGAGAACTCGAATCCGGCCCGTTCGTTCTGCTCCGCCCGGCAGCGGATGAGCTGGGTGCGGCACCCGTCGATGATGTGGAAGCCGAAGCCCTTGCCGTGCGAGACCCGGCAGTCCTCGAAGGTGCCGCGGCCCTGGGCCGAGACGTACACCCCGGCGTCCGTGCTCGCCCGTACGGTGCACTCGCGCAGGACCGGGTCGGCGCCCTTGGTGACGATCACCCCGGTGGCGACGTCGGAGATCTCGCAGTCGGTGAGCAGTCCGCCGCTGCCGTGGTCGCGGAACCAGAGCCCGGTCCCGGCCTCCTGCACCCGGCAGGAGGCGAGTTCGACGGTGGCCCCGCCGCTGACCGAGACCGCGGAGCTGCGGATCCGGCTGAACGAGCAGCCCCGGGCGACGGCGGCGGAGTCCCGGTCGAGGACGAACAGCGCGTCCGGCAGGTCGTACAGCGAGCAGTCGGTGAGGGTGAGCCGGGCGCCGTCGCTGACCCACAGCGCCGGGTACTCGCCGCTGGAGCCGTGGATCCGGCAGGACTCGGCGACCGCCTCGGTGCCCTGGTCCCAGACCGACAGCGCGCCGCGCCCGAAGTCCCGCACGGTGCTGTTGGAGAGGGTGAGCTTGGCGCGTCCGCGCAGGTCGGCGCCGTTCTCCGGCAGGTCGTGCACCCGGCAGCCGGTGAGCACCAGTTCGGCCTCGCCGTCCAGGGTGAGGCCGTTGCCGGTGACCCGGTGGATGTCGCAGTCGACCAGCCGCCCGCCGGCCTGCGCCTCGGCCTGCACGCCGCTGCCGCGGATCTCGTAGATCTCGCAGCCGGTGAGCTCGGCGGCGCTGCCGGGGTCGGAGAGCAGCACTCCGGCGCCGGAGGCGTGGTGGATGCGGCAGCGGTCCAGGGCGGCGGTGGCCCCGCCGAGGACGGCGAGTCCGGCCTGGCCGGCCGCGGCGACCTCGCAGTCCTCGAAGGCGGCGGCGGTGCCCTCGCCGCGCAGCCGCAGGCCGAGACCGCCGGGGTTGGCGACCACGCAGCCGCGCAGGGTCGGGCGGGCGCCGCCGCTGATCTCGACGCCGGTGGCGGAGCGGGTCTCGATCCGGCAACCGCTGAACGCGGGCGTCGCCTGCGCTCCGGTGACCAGGACGGCGGGCGCGGAGCTGTCGCCGCCCTCGACCACCAGGTCGCGCACGGTCGCGGCGGCGGTGACGGTGATCGCCACCCCGGAGGCCGGTTCGATCCGCACGGTGCCCGGGCCCTGGGCCGGAACGATCGTCACCGGCTTGTCCAGCAGCAGGTTCTCCCGGAAGGTGCCGGGCCGGACGGTCACGGTGTCGCCCGGCTCGGCGGCGGCCAGGGCTTCCGTGAGCGTGTCGTACTCGCCCGCGCGGCGGCGCCAGCGGGATGCGCTGTCCTGGGTGACCCGGACCCTGTGCTCAGCCATGACGGTCTGTCGTCCCCACCTTCGTCGTGCCGGCGAACGGGCCGTGGGCGCGGGGGTGCGCGGGCCGTCCGCCCACCGTAGCGCGCCCGGACGGGTGATCCGTCCGCTCGCGCGGACCGGCCCGGGCGGCTCGGCCCGGCGGTCCGTCGCGGCGCGGACACCGGAGGCGCCCACCCCGGTCACAGGTTCCGACCACTGGTTTCAACGAGCGCGCACAGCCGGAGTTCCGTCCGGGTGGGCCGGTCGCGAAAGTCCGGGTCGGTCGGGGCGGTCCGGCCGACCGGCCGACCGGCCGCTGGGCCGGGGCAGGGCGCGGCGGCGGTTCAGCGCCCGTCGGCGGGCCAGTGCGCCCCGTCCTCCAGGACCTCGACGTCGTCGCCGACGCGCAGCGTCCCCAGCACGTCGCCCTCGACGCCGACCGGGCGCTCGGGGATCAGGTTCTGCCCGAACGCGGCCTTGCGCATCAGCTTGTGGTGCCGGGCCAGGGTGCGCAGCGGTTCGGGGCCGCGCCGCTCGCCGCTCTCCTGGTCGGTGGTGGTGACCACGCAGCGGCCGCAGGGCTTGACCACCTGGAAGGTGAGCGCGCCGATCCGGATCCGGCGCCAGCCGTCCTCGGCCCAGGCCGCGGAGCCGTCGACCACCACGTTGGGGCGGAAACGTTCCATCGGCAGGGTCTCGTGGCCCTCCGGGTGCTCGGCGGCGATCAGCTCGTTGAGCCGGTCCAGCGAGGCGGTGGTGGTGAGCAGCAGCGGGAAGCCGTCGGCCATCGAGACGGTGTCGCCGTCCCGGCCGTACTCCGGGTCGACGGGCCGGGCGCGCGGGTCGTCCAGGTGCACCAGGCGGTAGTCGCCGAGGTGGTCGGCGATCCACTCGTGGGCGTCCTTGGCGGCCTCGACGGCGTGGAAGCGGGTGCCCCAGACCTCGACCTCGGCGACCGGGTCACCGGCGGTGGCGGCGGGGGCGGCGACCTCGATCCGGGAGCCGCCGGGGGCGGTCAGCGCCAGTGCGCCGGCGGGCAGCAGGTCGACCCGGACCTGTCCGAGGGCGGGGTTCTCACGCTGGCTGACGAAGCGTCCGGTGGGGTCGGCGAGCATCCAGCGGCGGTCTCCGGCCAGGCCCCAGGGATGGACCGCGGCGGTGTCCGGGCTCAGGCGGTACATCGACTTGACGGGGTAGACGTGAAGTCCGGTGAGGTGCATTCCCCCATCCTGCCAGCAGTGATCCGACCGGACGCAGCTGCCCCGGGGCGGCCCGGGCCGGTGCGGTTCCGTGCGGTTCGGTACGGTGCGGTTCGGTTCGGTTCGGTGCGGCCGCTCCGGAGGCTCCGTACGCGCACGGACCGCCCGGTACGCCGTGGGGGCGTGCCGGGCGGTCCGTGGATGACCCGTTCTCCGTTCGCCCGGCGTACGGGGGGCGCCGGGTGGTGCTCAGGTGGTGCGGGTGCGGGCCGGTGGGGTCGGCCCCGTGGTGCGGGTGGGCTCAGTAGCCCTGGCCCTGCGGCTGGTAGCCGCCCTGCTGGTAGCCGTTGGGCTCGCCGTACGGGCCCGGGCGCTGCGGCTGCATCGGCCGGACCGGTGCGACCGGGGCCATCGCCGGGCGCAGCTGGCCGCCGCCGAAGCCCTGGTCGCCGCCCTGGCCCTGGAAGCCGGGGCCGGCCGGGTTCGGGCCGCCGAAGGACTGCTGGCCGCCGAAGCTCTGCGGACCGCCCTGCGGGAGGCCGCCGGGCTGGCCCTGGCCGAAACCGGCCGGTCCGCCGGTCGGCTGCGCGCCGAAGGTCTGCTGGCCGCCCTGGCCGATGAAGGTGTTCTGGCCGCCGAAGCTCTGGCCGCCGGACGGCTGGTAGCCGCCGCTGGCGGTCTGCGCGAAGGCGGGGGCGGCGGGCTGCTGCCGCTGGTACGGCTGGGGGGCGCCGTAACCGGGGACGGGCGGCTGCGGCGCGGAGGCGTACGCCGGCGCGGGCTGCGCCGGGATGTACGCCGTGGCGGGACCTGCGGAGGGGCCGCTGCTCGGGCCGGGGCCCAGGGCGAGGCGGGCGGGCGGCAGCGCGGGGAGGTTGCTGCCGGCGCTCTCGTACCCGTTGCCGTACCGGTTGTCGTAGGTCTGGCCGAGGCCGGATCCGTAACCGGAGGACAGGGCCGGCGGCAGGGCGGCCGGCACGTTGATGGGTGCGATCTGGGGGACACCGCGCTCAGCCACGAGGCTGTCGTAAATCGGCGTGCCGGAGGAGAAGGACGGAGAGGGGTAGCCGACTCCGTCGTAGGAGCGGGGCGAGGTCATGGGGCATACGGTAAGCCCACAATGCGCCTGCTGAGGAGAGCGGGAGGGGGAGCAGTTCGAGTGTTTACACAGTCTTCGCCCGCACAAAGGTTTCGAAAGTAGGAAGAACGGACATACCGGCACTCAGTTCCGGACAGTCCTGATGCCCTGTCAGTGGTCGAACAGCACCCGGACGCAGCTGTCGCAAGGCCTTGCGGTGACCGGCCGGTGGACGCTCGGGGGCCTCATGGAGAAACTTTTGCGGACGGGGCGTGCGCCGGCGCATTCGAGCCCCCGCCGACGGTCCGGCGGGGGCTCGTGAATGTTTGGGGAATAAATTTCCCGTGAGCGCCCACAGTGGGTGGATCCGGACGCGGTCGGGGGCTCCTCCCGGCCGCCGGTCGGCCCCGTCGTCGGGGCGTCAGTGCGACTGCAGCGCCTGGGACTGCGCGGGCAGGCCGGGCCGGGCGGCCACCTCGGTGGTGCAGAAGGAGCAGCGGGTCGCGGCGGCCGGGATCGAGCTCAGGCACTCCGGGCAGTCGGCCTTGGCGGCCGGCGCCGGCGCGGCCTTCTCGAAGCGCTCCTGCAGCTTGCCGACCGGTACCACCACGGCGAAGTAGATGAGCGCGCTGACCAGCACGAACCCGATCAGCGCGTTGACGAAGAGGCCGTACGGGAACTTGGTGCCGCCCACCTCGAAGGTCTTCTGGGTGAAGTCGCCGACCGCGCCGGTGGCGACCCCGATCAGCGGGGTGAGGAAGGCGCTGACGAACCCGGTGACGACGGCGGTGAAGGCCGCGCCGATCACGATGCCGACCGCGAGGTCCACCACGTTGCCGCGCAGCAGGAAGCTGCGGAATCCCTTGAACACCGGGTGACTCCAAATCCGAGCGGGGAAGGGGGAGATGGGGCAGAACGGCGGGCGCCCCGGCCGGACATCCTGCCGACCGGCGCGGGTCGAGGTCCAACCGCGTTCACCCGATCCGCGTAACCGGGCGACGGACCGGTCCCGGCGGGCCCGGGCGGGGCACGGGCCGTCCGCGTACCGGCCGTCCGGCCGCCGCCGGTCCGCGGTTGACCCGTTGGGGTGACGCGCCGGTGCGGGCCGCCGCCGGCGGCGTGAGCCGGTCCCCGGCGCGGCGTGCGGGGGAGCGGAGGGCGGCCGCACGGAGCGGCGGGGGCGAGGCGGGGCGCACGGCGGTCGCAACCGGCGCACGACGGCGGGTCCTCAGCGCACAGTGGGTGTACGGGCGCGGGCGCACGGGCCACCGCCAGGTTGCGCGAAGGGGCTGTACCGGGCGGGGCGCTGTGCCAAGGTCGGTCCATGCCCGACCATACGGCGGCCGATTCGGCCGGAGCACGCCCGCGCGTCCTGCACCTGATCAGCGACGAACGCCGGGGCGGCGCCCAGAACTTCGCCCGTGACCTCCACCGGGAACTGCGCCGCCGGGGCCAGGCCTCCGCGCTGTGCGCCCTCGCCCCGCACCCCGCCGTACCACCCGCCCGGCCGACCGCGGGCGCCCCGGGGGTGTGCACCGCCGGGACGGCCGTGCCGGGGACCTGCGGTGAGGGCTGCCCCGACACCGCCCGGCCGCGCGCCGCCGCCGTCCTCGGGCCCGGCCGCCTGCGCCCGAGCACCCTGCTCGCCCTGCGCTCCGCCGCCCGCGCCGCCGACGTGGTGCTCGCCCACGGCTCCGACACCCTGGCCGCCTGCGCCCTCGCCCTGGCCGGCACCCCCACCCCCTTCGTCTACGTCTCGGTCGGCCACCCCCGCTACTGGACCGCCAACCGGCTGCGCAGACTGCGCGGCGGTGCCCTGATGCGCCTCGCCGCCGCCGTGACCACACTCACCGAGGAGGCCCGCGGGGTGCTGGAGGAACAGTTCGCGCTGCCCGGCGGCAAGGTCCGGGTGATCCCCAACTCCCGTGCCGCCGAAAGCTATCCGCCCGCCGACGGCCGGGACGACCGGCGCGCCGCCCGGCACGCCCTGGGCCTGCCGGCCGACGTCCTGCTGGTCGCCTGGATCGGCGCGATAGCCCCCGAGAAGCGGCTCGACCTCGCCCTCGACGTGCTCGACCGGCTGCCCGACGTCCGGATGGCCGTCGCCGGGGACGGCCCGCTGCTGGAGGCCCTGGCCCGCCACCCGGCCGCCGCCCGCGCCCACTTCCTCGGCCCGCTGCCCGACCCGGCCCCGCTCTACCGCGCCGCCGACGCGCTGCTGCTCACCAGCGACAGCGAGGGGGTGCCCGGCGCGCTGATCGAGGCGGCCCTGGCCGGGGTGCCCGCCGTGGCCACCGACGTCGGCTGGGTCCGCGAGGTGGTCCGGGACGGCGCCACCGGAGCGCTGGTCGCCCCGGGGGACCCGCTCGCGCTGGCCGAGGCGCTGGCCAAGGTGCTGGCCTGCAACGGCGCGGGCCTCGGCGCGGCCGCCCGGGCGCACGCGCTGGAGCACTTCGAGCTGGGCGCGGTGGTGGATGACTGGCAGCGGCTGGTCGCCGAGGTGTGGACGGGCGGCCCACCGAGCTGAGTCGCGGGGCGTCAAGGCCTGCGGGCCCAGCTGAGCCTTTCGGGGGAATCCGGGCCCGCCGCCCCGTACCGACTCGTCGGTAACGGGCCGTCGGCACCACACTGCCCGGTGTGAACTCGAAGTCGCTGCTGCGCTCCACCGTCCTGTTCGTCATTGCCGCCGGGATCGCCGCCTCCCCTCTCCAGGCCAGTGCGATGACCCACCAACCCCCCTCCGAGGGAAAGCAGTTCGTCAAGCTCGACCACCCGCAGCCGGTGCGTGAGGACACCCGTACCGAGGCCGTCGAGTTCTTCTGGTACGACTGCGGCCACTCCCAGGCGCTGGAGCAGCCGTTGCAGGCCTGGGCCGAGAAGCACCGCTCCGACGTCGCGCTGCGCCGGGTCCCGGCGATCTGGCCGGGCAGTCCGGAGGAGGGCGTGCAGCGCGCCCACGCCCGGCTGTACTACACGCTGGAGCGGCTCGGCCTGGTCGAGCGACTGCAGAGCAGCGCCTTCCGCTCGATCCACACCGAACACGCCGACCTCACCACCGAGACCGCCGTCACCGACTGGGCGGTGCGGCACGGCGTCGACTCCCAGCGCTTCCGCGCGGCCTACCGCTCCACCGCGGTGCGGCAGTCGGTGGACGACGCGGCCGCCCAGTTCGTCCGCTACGGCGTCAACGAGCTGCCGACGGTGGTCGTCCAGGGCGAGTACCGGACCTCGCCGACCAAGGCCGGCGGCGTCGACGCGATGCCCGAGGTGCTCGACTACCTGGTGCAGCGGGAGCAGTTGCAGAAGCACTGAACCGCCGGTGGATGACGATCGGTCAGTCCGCTTCGGCTCGCTTCCGCGAAAGCCCTATGCCTAACCATTCATATGCGCTTTAATGGTTAGCATGAGCGAGCTGACGATCCCCCACGTGCACCACCGCCACATCGACCTCGACGGCCTGCGCGTCTTCTACCGCGAGACCGGCCCGGCCGACGCCCCCGTCCTCCTGCTGCTGCACGGCTTCCCCGCCGCCTCCCACCAGTACGCCCGACTGCTCGACGCCCTCGGCACCCGCTACCGCCTGATAGCCCCCGACTATCCGGGCTTCGGCCACAGCGACAGCCCCGCGCCCGACGCCTTCAGCTACCGCTTCGACACCCTCACCGACGTCATCGAGCGCTTCTGCCTCGCCCTCGGCCTGGATCGCTTCGCCCTGTACGTCTTCGACTTCGGCGCCCCCGTCGGCCTGCGCCTGGCCACCCGCCGGCCGGAGTGGATCACCGGCCTGGTGGTCCAGAACGGCAACGCCTACGAGGACGGACTCTCCGACCTGGCACGGGGGTTCATCGCCCAGCGGCGCGGTGTTCCCGGCGCCGAGGACGCCGCCCGCTCGATCCTCACCCTGGACGTCACCCGCGGCCAGTACGAGGGCGGCACCGGCGACCCGAGCCTGGTCGCCCCCGACGGCTGGACCCTCGACCAGCACTTCCTCGACCTGCCCGGCCGCAAGGACATCCAGGTCGAACTGGCCCTCGACTACTTCTCCAACGTCGACCTCTACCCGGAGTGGCAGGCCTGGCTGCGCGCCAACCAGCCGCCCGCACTGGTGATCTGGGGGCGCAACGACGCCTTCTTCACCGAGGCCGGCGCCCGCGCCTACCTGCGCGACCTGCCGGAGGCCGAACTGCACGTCTTCGACACCGGGCACTTCGCGCTGGAGGAGAAGCTGCCCGAAATCGCCCCGCTGATCGACGACTTCCTCGCCCGGACGCAGAAGTAGCGCGGCTGTCGGGGTGGTTCAGTCGCGGCGCAGCAGATAGGTGACGAAGCCGAGCGTCCCCCGGTAGCCGTGCAGCCACCTGCCGCGATGGTGGTCCGCGGCCGCGCGGGCGGCCACCGCGTCCGGGTGCTCCGGGTGGTCCAGGGCCCACTCGGCCAGCGAACCCGTCCAGGAGAACTCGTAGTCGTCCCACTCCCGTGCCGTGCTGACGTGCCCGTGGACCGGCGTCCAGCCGTCCGCGAGCACCCGGTCGGTGGTCGTCGCCAGGTCTGCGTAGTCCTCCGGGGCGGCGCCCAGCGCGGCCAGCGCGGCCCGGGACGGATCCCGCTCCCAGAACCCCTCGCCGACCAGCAACCGCCCACCCGGCGCCAGGAGTTCACGCGCCGCCGCGAGCGTGGGCAGCAGCCCGTCGAAGGCATGGGTGGCGCCCACGCAGAGCACCAGGTCGAAGGGCTCCCGGTCGGTGAACTCCCGGGCGTCCCGGTGGTGCAGGCCGATCCGGCGCACCACGCCGAGCGCCGTCGCCGTCTCCCGGGCCCGGGTCAGCGCCTCGGCGTCCACGTCCACCCCCACCGCCCGCCAGCCCGGCCGCGCGGCCAGCGCCCGCAGCAGCCAGGCGCCCTCGCCGCAGCCGAGGTCCAGCACCCGGCCGGTCTCCCGCCCGCCCAGCGCGCGTTCCAGCAGCCGGGACACCGACCCGTCCGCCAGGGGCGCCGCGATCGGGTGGTGGGCGTGGGCGAGCCGGGAGATCCGCTGACGGTCCATCCGAGCAGTATGGGCCCCGTCCGGCCCGTCGTGCCGGGCTTTTCCCCGTGTCCGGCCTCACGCCCGCGAGTACGTCCGGCCCTTCCAGGCCGCGCCCCGGCCGCGCCAGTGCTGCACCGCCGAGTCCACCGTCATCAGCAGGTACAGCGAGGCGGTGAACGGCAGCAGCAGCACGGCCGCGGCCGGCCGGCCGTAGTACCGGACCATCGGCAGGTAGGTGCCCGCCATCAGCGCCCAGGCCGCCCCGCCCGCCACCGCCACCCACGGCACCCCCGCCACCAGCCCGGCCACCGTCGCCACCGGCGGCACCAGGTAGACCAGTGCCAGCCCCAGCACCGTCCCGAGCAGCAACAGCGGCGAGTGCCGCAACTGGGCGTACGCGCTGCGCGACACCATCCGCCACAACTGCTCCAGCCGAGGGTAGGGGCGGACGCTGTCCACCTCCCCGGCCAGGCCCAGCCAGGTGCGCCCGCCCGTGGACTTCACGGCCCGGGCCAGCGACACGTCGTCGATCACCGCCCCGCGGATCGCCGCCACCCCGCCCGCCCGCTCCAGCGCCTCCCGCCGCACCAGCGAACAGCCGCCCGCCGCGGCCGCCGTCCGCGAACCCGGACGGTTGCTCCGGCGGAACGGGTACAGCTGGGCGAAGAAGTACACGAAGGCGGGGACGACCAGCCGCTCCCAGCCGGTCTCCACCCGCAGCCGGGCCATCTGCGACACCAGGTCCAGCCCGTTGGACTCGGCCGCGGCCACCAGCTCGGCCAGCGAGTCCGGGCCGTGCGCGATGTCCGCGTCCGTCAGCAGCAGGTACTCCACGTCCGGACCGGCCAGCTCCACCCCGTGCCGCAGCGCCCACAGCTTGCCCGTCCAGCCCGCCGGCAGCGGGGGAGGGGTGGTGACGGTCAGTTCCAGCCCGTCCAGCGTCCGCAGCTCCGCCGCCAGCGCGCCGGTGCCGTCCGAACTGTGGTCGTCCACCAGGATCACCCGCGCCCGCCCCGGGTACTTCTGCGCCAGCAGCGACGGCAGGCTCACCGGCAGCACCGCCGCCTCGTCCCGGGCCGGCACCACGATCGCCGCCTCCGGCCACCGCGCCGGCGGACGACGCGGCGGCAGCCGGACGTCGGTGCGCCAGAACGAACCGTGGCAGCACGCCAGCCAGAGCCAGACCAGCAGGGAGGAGGCGGCGATCCAGAGCAGGACGGTCACCCCGGCAGTCTGCCGCAGAACCGGCCGCGAGAGGTGGATCGACTAAAGTCTTGCCTCGTGAAGATCGCACTGATGGACTCCGGAATCGGCCTGCTGGCCGCCGCCGCCGCGATTCGGAAGCTGCGCCCGGACGCCGATCTGGTGCTCTCCTCCAACCCGGCCTCGATGCCGTGGGGGCCGCGCACGCCCGAAGAGGTCACCGAGCTGGCCCTCGGCTGCTGCCGGGCCGCGGCCGCCCTCGAGCCCGACGCCCTGGTGATCGCCTGCAACACGGCCTCGGTCCACGCGCTCGACACCCTGCGCGCCGAACTCGAACCCGGGCTGCCCGTCATCGGGACCGTCCCCGCGATCAAGCCCGCCGCCGCCCTCGGCGGCCGCGTCGCCATCTGGGCCACCCCGGCCACCACCGGCAGCGCCTACCAGCGCGGGCTGATCCGCGACTTCGGCGGCACCGCCGAGGTCACCGAGGTCGCCTGCCCCGGCCTTGCGGACGCCGTCGAACACGGCGACGACGAGGCCACCACCGCGGCCATCGCCGACGCAGCGGCCCGCACGCCGGAGGGCACCGACGTCCTCGTGCTGGGCTGCACCCATTACGAACTCGTGGCCGAGCGCATCCGCGCGGCCGTCGCTCCCGCCGCCTCCCCGGCCCTCGTCCTGCACGGCTCCGCCGAGGCCGTCGCCGCCCAGGCCCTCCGCCGCGTCGCCGACCCCACCCGCACCGGCACCGGCACCCTCACCGTCCTCCACGCCGGCGTCCCCGCCACCCTCCCCCCCACCGCCACCCTGTACCCCCAGGGCCTCGCCCTCACCGCCGTCCCCGCCTGAGCCGGCCCGGAGGAGTCGACCCGGAGGAGTCGACGAGGCCGACTTCCCGGGCGCCCGGGCGCCGGCACGGCCGCATCCTTCGAAGCCGATCCGCGCAGGAAGCCGACCCGGCCGACCTCCTGCGCGGCGGTGTCACCGGTCAGGCCACCTCTTGGCGGCGCCAGCGCCGGTAGGCGGGCTCGAGGCCGGAGAGGATGGTGTCGAAGCGGCGGATGCTGGTGGTGGAGTCGACCTGGAGGCGGCTGATCTGGAGGGGGTGGTCCGGGAGCCGGGGGCCGAGGCGGTGGTCGGAGAGGAAGCCGAGGCGGTAGCCGAGCTCCTGCAGGACGGTTTCCGCACGGGGGTCGTGGCCGCCGTCGGGGTAGGCGAAGGCGATGGGGGGTTCGCCGAGCCAGTGGGTGAGGGCCTCGTGGGCGCCGGTGATCTCGGTGCGGACGGTGGTGTCGTCGCAGCGGCCGAGGCACGGGTGCCCCTGGGTGTGGTTGCCGATGGCGACCCCGCCGTCCCGCAGGGCGAGCAGGTCGGCGGGGGTGAGCTGTTCCTGGCTGGGGGGCCGGCGGTCGGCGCTGACCCGCAGTTCGTGCAGGCTGCGGCGCCGGTCCGGGTCCGGCATGGCCTTGAGCCGGGGGAGCAGCTGGGAGGGGTGGCCGCAGTCGAGTGAGCGGGCGCGGCCGCCGTGGCGGGCGAGGAAGTCGGCCTCGTGCCACCAGAAGGGGCGTTCGGTGCCGATGAGTTCGGAGATGACGAAGGCGGTGGCGGGGATGCCGCGGGTGTCGAGGGCGGGCAGGGCGTGGGTGAGGACGCTCCGGTCGGCGTCGTCGAAGGTGACCAGGACGCTGCGCGGCGGCAGCGGCCGCCGTTCGGTGACGGCCTGGAGGACGGCCTGCAGCGAGACCGGGGTGGCGAGCCTTCGCAGCCGGTCGAGCTGGGCGCCGAAGGAGCGGTGGTCGGTCACCCCGTGGTAGGCGAGGACGGCGAGTCGCTGGGCGGCCCGGGCCCGGAACAGCGGTTGTACGGGGGCGAACCGCAGCCATTCGCCCCGTGCGTCCTGCTGTTCCGGGTCGGTGTGCTTCGCGTCGACGTGCTTCGTCTCGAGGCGCTTGCCGTCGAGCCGGGTGGCGTCGAGCAGTGCCGTCTCGACCCGGGGCTTCTCGAGCCATGCCGTCTCGAGGAGGTCCGGGTCGAGGAGCGTGGTCTCGACGGCCGGGCGGGGTCGGCCGTCGCCGTGGTGGTCGGACGCGCAGCCGGTGGGTGGTGGGAGCGGCCGCATGCCGGGTCGGGGCCTGGCGCGTGCGGTGGCGGTCGATGGGGTGGATTGGGTCTGCGGCAACGGTTCCCCCTTGGTCGCCGAGCGGCGTGGCGGTACCGCCGGAGGACGGAGCCCGGCCTCCGACTCCAGGGGGCGGCGGCTCCGCTCCCTGGGTATTCCGGTTCTCGGTGGGGGTTTTCACCCTTCCCGTGAACGGCTCCTGGATCACTCGATGCCATTGAGACCGCTCCACCGGGCGGATGGTTGTACCGGGGGGACGAGGATTTTTCGTGGACTGATTGTGGAGCCCGTACACGTGGTCGCGGTCCGGGAGGAGCCTCACGGGGCGGTTGCGCAGGGTGCGCGGAGCCGCACTCCCTGCGGGCTGCTTCGGGGGCTCGCCCGGGGTACCTTGGGCTCATGGCAGATGCGGACCGTGATCCCTTCCACCTGCACGGGGCGACCCGGTGGAACCGCGCGTGCAGCGGCGGAGCCCTTGTCACCCACCGGATTCCGCTGGCGGCGGCGGGTGTGGCCTGCCTGGTGCTGGGCATCGTGGTGGCCGTGATAGTTCCGGACAGTGACGGTCCGGCGTGGGCGATGGCGGTGGCGGGCTGCCTGGCGGCGGGTGTCCTGCTGCTCGGCCGGATCGTCTTCGGGGTGGTCCGTCGGCGGGGCGCCGCGCTCTGAGGGTGCCCCGGCGGGTCACTCCGGCGGGTGCCGGGCCGGATGGTCGTATACGGTTGATCAACTTATCAACAGACGGATCAACAGATAGAGCGAATTTGGTCAGAACGACCGAATTTCATCGCTTCCGACAATCTCGCACCCCCTTCCTCCGCATTCCCGGACAACCGCTTCCGCTCCTCTGTCATGAATGCGTTCTCGCGATCCGGAACGCCCGGCGGGGAAGTGCCGAGAGACAGCCATAAATTGTCGTGTTCGCCTCATGAATTCCGGCGGCGACGGCCCCGGGGAGCCGCCCGGCGGGCTGGATAGGCTGCGTCACATGGCGATTCCTCCCTTCCTCCTCGAACTCCGCTCCCTCGTGGGCACCCGCCCGCTCTGGTTGAGCGCCGTCGCCGCGATCGTCGTGGACGACCGCGACCGGGTGCTGCTCGCCCGCCGGGCCGACGACGGCCGGTGGGCCTCGGTCGGCGGCATCCTCGACCCCGGTGAGCAGCCCGCCGACGGCGTGGTGCGCGAGTGCCTGGAGGAGACCGGCGTGGAGGTCGTGCCCGAGCTGCTCGCCTCGGCCACCGTGACCCCGCCGGTCCACTACCCGAACGGCGACGTGACGCAGTACCTGGTGCTGACCTTCCGCTGCCGGGCGGTCGGCGGCGAGGCCCGGGTGAACGACGACGAGTCCCTGGAGGTGGGCTGGTTCGGGCTGGACGAGCTGCCGCCGATGCTCGACTTCGAGCACGCGCGGCTGCGCCACGCACTGGAGTGCGAGGGCCCGGCGGTGTTCACCTGGGAGGGCCGGGAGCGCCCCTGAGGCCGGGTCCGGGCCGGGCCGGACTCAGCCCTTCTGCTGCCGGTAGGCCTCCTCCGCGGCGTCCAGGACCGCGGCCAGGTCGCCGCCCGCGGTGGCGGTCGCGGTGGCGGCCACCGCGCCCTCGACGAAGGGGGCGTTCGCGAAGCGGACCGGGAACGGCAGGCCGTGCTCGTCGGCCTCCGACAGCAGGGCCCGCACGGTGCTGACGGCTCCGTTCAGGTCCGCGAGCACCACCACGCCGTGGCCCTGGTCGACCCGCCGGGTGGCGGCGGCCACCAGTACCGCGCTGATGCCCGGTCCGTCCGCCGGGTCGCCGCCCGTCGCGGCGACCGGCGCGGGGGAGTCGGATCCGGTCAGAGTGAGCGCCAGGGAGCGTACGGCGGTGGCCAGTTCCTGGCTGTGCGAGACCAGGACGATCCCGACCCGGCCGTGCGCGCCGGGCCGGGCCGGGGCGGGTCGGGGCAGCGGGGTGGGCGCGAGCGGGGTGCGGGGTGCCGGCGGGTGGGCCGAGGGTGCGTCGGAGATGGGGATGACGTCGGCGCGGGTGCCGTCCCGGCGGCTCATCGGCTGCTCCCTGGGGCGAGGTGGTGGGCGAGGTGGTCGTCGGGGCCCCGGGGGGCCTGGAGGGGCCGCCCCGGCGGCCCGGCCGCCAGGACGCCCGCCGAGGGATGGCTGCCCGGAGGGCGGGTCCGTACGCGTCCTGGCAGCACTCTGGCAGCTGCCGGCGGCCGGGTCGGTCGGGACACGCCCCACCGGCCCCCGACCGCTCCTCCACCGCCCGCCGCCCCCTCCTCCCCGCGCGGGGGAGTCCTCGCCAACCCGCTGACCGGGGCCGGGAGGTGTGGTTAGGCTGGCGCTGGAACGCCGTCGGGAGGAGATCGGTCAGTGGCAGTCAACAGCGGGACGGACA
Source organism: Kitasatospora sp. NPDC096128 (assembly GCF_040303105.1). Lineage (NCBI taxonomy): Bacteria > Bacillati > Actinomycetota > Actinomycetes > Kitasatosporales > Streptomycetaceae > Kitasatospora > Kitasatospora sp. NPDC096128. The sequence continues at coordinate 40,392 of NZ_JBEOSP010000041.1, forward strand.
CCGGGGTGGACGCCGGGGTGAACGGCGGGGTGAACGGCGGAGCGGTCGGCGCCGAGCCGGAGCTCGCGCGGAACGGGAAGCCGAAGGTGGACTTCACCGGCGCCGAGTGGCTGTGCAGCAGCCAGGGCGTCGGGGATGTCCAGATCGCGTTCGTGGACGGGTACATCGGGATGCGGGACGGCCGTCAGGAGGACGGGCCGGTCCTGGTCTTCACCCCGGCCGAGTGGCGGGCCTTCGTGCTCGGCGCCCGGGACGGCGAGTTCGACCTCACCTGAGCCACCCGCGCCGTCCGGGCGCCCCCGCGGAGCGGTCCGAGCTGCAGGAAGACCTGCGGCGTCCGGGTCCGCTCCGCCGGTGTGTCCGGGGTCGGTCGGGCCGCGGATCCCGGTACCGAACATCACAACCGATGATCTTTTGAGCGTGCCCCGTCAGAATTTCTGTTGACTGTTAGACAAACGCAGCTCAGAGTATGAGCACAGGCAGACGCCGTGCCCACCGCCCCCACGCGGCCAGACACGGCGCCTGCTGTTGCGGCCCGGCAGCATTGCCAGGCCATCCTCCCAGTCATCCCCTGCGCACCGGGGTGCGTCGGCCGGTCCCGGCCCACGAGGGGCCGGCAGTCGCCGGGAGGCTGGCGCCGACGCCGAGAGCGACTCGGAGACGGCACCGTTTGCTCGGGACCCGCACGCCCCCACGCGGCGGCGTCCCGAGCAGATCCACGGGAGCGACGGGCCGGGGCCCCGCGGATCTGGCTCTTGTTGCACGGAACTGCAATGGAACTGTTGGCTTGTGTGTTGTGCAGTGTGCGATGACGAAGCTGGGTGCTCGGCAGTTCGGCACGACAAGTGCACAGTGAGGGATACGCGTGTAGGGCCGCGTTGCGACATGCCGTCCCCCCGGAGGGTGAAACCCAGAACGGCTGTCGTGCTGAACCGAACGTAGCCCGGACGGTTGCTCAGAGTCAACATTGGTCTCTGAGCGTCGACCTCCCGCCCGTCCCCCGTCGGAGTCCCACCCGCCTCGCGAGTGCGGTGTGCCGGACACGTACGATGTTCCCATGTCTTTTCTCCGCCGTCGCTCCGGACAGCCCGCCGGCCCGGACTTCGACGTGCTCGCGATGGACCCGGGCGACTGGCCCGGCGACTTCGGTGCGGCCATGATGACCGGCCCGGACGGCTCCTGCCAGGGGATTTTCCTGCGCTACGACCTGTTCGGCGGCAGGGGCCCGGCGATGTTCATCGGCAACCTCCCGGAGGGCTCGCCCGCCCGGGAGACCGGTGACGACGTGCCCTTCGAGGTGCGGCAGCTGCTCGCGGCGCTGGAGAACGACGAGCCGGTCGAGTTCGCCTCGGCCGAGGACTTCCCGGTGATGCTCGGGGACGACCTGCTGATCGTGAAGAAGGTCAAGGTCAGCGAGGAGCGCGTGTTCTGCGCCCAGTTCGGCCGCAGCGACGGCGTGCTGGTCACCATCGCGTCCTGGGACCGACCGATTTCGGACGACCTGTATCAGCTGCTGAAGCCGCTTCCGGCCGACATGTTCCAGCAGGGCTGACCGGGCCCCGCCCGGGGCTCGGACGCTGCTTGACGGTATCGATCACCGGTTCGTACAGTCGCGGACATGCCGTGCCGTCTCCCGCTGTTGACCCGTCGCAGGCATCTGGACCTGTGCCGGACCGCCGGCGCGGCGTGTCCGGGCCGCTGAGGGGGATCTCGCCCCCGTGGCGGCGGGTGGCCGACCGGACCGGGTCGGCGCCGAAGCCGGGGGTGGGCCGCGGGCCGGCCTCCGGGGCCGCCGGCTCGTTCCACGCGCCGCCCGTACGGCGTGCCGCCCGCATCCGCTGAGCCCACGCTGCCGCCCGGAGGCACCAGCCCCATGACGACCATCGCCGCCGACGATCGCTCACCGAACGATCGTGATCGAACCGAATCATCGGATTCCGGCCACCCCGTGCCCTCGGTCCCCACCCGTCCCGTCCGGCCCGCGGCACCCGTGCCGCCCGTCCCGGTCGCCGCCCCCGGGCCCGACCGCTCGGCGGTCGAGGCCGCCCTGGCCGGGCTGCCCCGGGTGGTCGACCTGCTCGCCGCCCGCGCCGAGGAGCACGACCGCGACGCGACCTTCCCGTACCAGGGCATCGAGGCCGTCCACGAGGCCGGGCTGCTCGCCCTGACCGTCTCCCAGCGGTACGGCGGACCGGGCGGCACACTCGCCGACACCGTCCGGGTGCTGGCCCGACTCGGCCGCGGGGACGCCTCGGTGGCCGTGGTCACCGCCTTCACCCTGCTCCAGCACGCCGAGCAGGCCCGCCGCGCGAGCTGGCCGGCGGCCGGCTACCGGCGGCTGCTCACCGAGTCCCGGCGCGGGCCCGCGCTGGTCAACACGCTGCGGGCGGAACCCGGCGGACCGACCGCAGCGCTGCCCACGACGGTCGCCCGACGGGACGACGAGGGCTGGCTGCTGACCGGCCGGAAGACGTACTGCACCGGCGCCGAGGCGCTGGCCTGGATGGCCGTCACCGCCCGGACCGACGAACCCGAGCCGAGGGTCGGCACGTTCCTGGTCCGGGGCGAGAGCGAGGGCCTGGAGATCGACCCGACCTGGGACCAGCTCGGCCTGCGCGCCAGCGCCAGCCACGACGTCGTCCTCGACGCGGTGCGGGTCCCGCTCGAACTCGGGCTCGGACTGCGCACACCCGGCCAGGAGGACGGCGCGGAGGCCGAACTCGCCCGCGCCTGGCACGACCTGGCCCTCGCCGCGGTGGCGGTCGGGGTCGCCCGGGCCGCCGAAGCCTGGCTGATCCGCTTCCTGAACCAGCGGACTCCGGCCAATCTGACCGAACCGCTCGGCACCCTGCCGCGCTACCGCGCCGCCCTCGGCGAGATCGACGCCCAGCTGATCGGTGCCGAGGAGCTGCTGCACGGCCTGGCCCCCCGGGTGGACCGGGGGGAACCGGACGCCGTGGGCCGGACCGGTCCGGCCCACCTGCTGGCCACCCGGGCCGCCGTGACGGCCGTTCAGCAGGCCGTCGCGCTCACCGGCAACCCGGGGCTGAGCCGGCGTCACCCGCTCGAGCGCTACCTGCGGGACGTGCTCAGCAGCCGGGTGCACCTGGCGCCCGAGGAGGCCGTGCTGGACGACGCCGGCCGGGCCGCCCTGGCGCGCGGCGCCAAGGCGTAGCGCGCCAGGGCGGCCCGGGGGTTCAGCGGGTGCCGACCGCCGCCCGGACCGCGCGGCGGGCCAGCGCGGCGTCGTCGTAGAGCCGGCGGATCATGATCCGCTGCTCCTCGCCCGCGCCCGGCACGTCGTACAGCCGGATCTCCCGCATCAGCACCAGCACCAGGTTCACCAGGAACGCGTCCCGGGCCATCGTGCCGCCGCTCTGCGCGAGTTGGCTGATCTGGCGGCGGGCGGCGGTGTCGCCGGAGAGCACGCTCCACAGCACCGCCAGGTCGTAGCCCGGCAGGTACCAGCCGGCCTGCTCCCAGTCGACCAGCACCGGCCCGGACGGCGCCAGCAGCATGTTGCTGAGCAGGGCGTCGCCGTGGCACAGCTGCAGCGGGGTGTGGCCCAGGCCGTGCAGCAGGCCGCGCAGGTCGCCGGCGTCCCGGTCGGTGAGCTGGCCCACCGAGTGGTAGCGGGCGATCTCCAACTGGTAGTCCAGGCGCGGCTGGAAGACGTCGCTCGGCGGCCGCCAGAGGTTCAGCGTCCGGACGGCGCCGAGCAGCGCCCGGACCTCGCCCGGGGTGGGCGCGTTGACCGGGTGGCGCTCCCGGGCGGCCGGGCGGCCGGGGACGCGCTCCATGACCAGCACGCACCGGTCGTGGTCGGCCGCGACCAGCCGGGGCAGCCGCACCGGCGGGCGGTGCCGGACGAACGCCCGGTAGACCGAGACCTCGTGGTGGAAGTCGGCCACCAGCTGCTCGAAGTACTCACTCCGCACCGCCTGCGGCGCCAGGCACTTGGCGACCACCGGAGCCCGCCCGATGGTGCCCGCCACCAGGATGTGGCGGCTGCCCTCGCGCAGGACCTGGCGCGGGGTGAACGCCGGACATATCCGCGCGATGCTCCCCAGCGCGGCCCGCACCGACGGGGTCTGCAGCGCCGCCGGGTCGATCCGCTCGGGCCCGGCCGGCTGGCCGGGCCGCCGGGTGCGCAGCACCTGGCCGTCGGCCAGCCGGGCGAGCGGGAGGCGGTGGCCGGGCGGCGGGGCGGCCTCGGGGGTGCGCAGCCCCAGCGCCGTGCGCCCGGTCGGGACCCGGGTGTCCGCGGACCGGCCCTCGGTGCCGCGCGGAGCCGCCGGGCGGCTCGTCGGGGGCACCTGCTTGGGGCCGGGCCGGCCGGTGGCTGCGGTGGGGGGGCGCAGCGCGGTGCGGGTCGCGGTCGGCGTGGGGGTCGTCGCTGAGGAGTACATGGGCTGAGGGTGGTCCCTTCCGGTCCGTCTGCGGGTTCGCCCCGCGGGGCGGGGGAGGGCTGGCGCCGCGTGCTTCCTGGCGTGACGGCGGCCCTGCTTCGGTCGGTGGGTGGTGCGCGGGCGCCGGGCACGGACGCGGGGTCAGGAACCCCTGTTCGACAGTGCTCCGGCCGTCCGCACCCTGGGGAATGCGGTCGACCGGACTGCCGTGGCCGTGCCCGGCGCCCCCGCGCCACCCGGCCGCGCCACCCCCTCGGGTGAGGACCGGGAGCGTCCCGTGCCACGGTCGGGGGACTGCCCCGACGCCGGTGGGACGCCGCCCGACCCGAGGGGCGAGGTGGCGCATCCCTACAACACACCCGTCGGGCACTGGCTTAGTAGTCTGGCGGGCCCTGGCGAACGGTGGCGAATGCTCGCCTGGCACTTGCCGGAGCCTCTAGCCTCGAAGTGCCGAGGAACCTGGGGGCTTCATTTTGAGCAGGGAACCCAACACCCGACTCGCCGATCTGTTCGTCCTGACCGGATGGTCCAAGGGCGAACTGGCCCGGTTGGTCAACCGTCGGGGTGCCGCGCTGGGGCAGCAGCAGCTGTCCACCGACACGTCGAGGGTACGGCGGTGGATCGAGCAGGGGGAGATCCCGCGCGATCCGGTGCCGAGGGTGCTGGCGGCCGTGTTCACGGAGCGGCTCGGACGTGTCGTCACCACTGAGGACCTCGGTCTGGAACGACACCGGCCCACCAGGTCCGGAGCGGAGCCGTCCGCAGCAGTGCCATGGTCGCCGGATCGAACAGCCGCGGTCCTCACCGAGTTCACGGGAATGGACCTCATGCTGAACCGACGTGGATTGATGGGTGCCGGAGCCGCGCTCACGGCCGGGGCGGTCGTCGCCGACTCCCTGCGGGGCTGGCTGGGCGGGGACGCGGTCGCGTACGCGGCGGCCCTGCCCGGCCAGCGCCAGGTGGTCACCGGGGGCGGCGCGCGCCCGGTGGTCGACGTGTACGACGCGGGCCCGGTCGGGCTCGACGAGGTGGAGTCGCTGGAGCGCTCCGTGCAGGTGTTCCGGGCCTGGGACGCGGCCCGCGGCGGCGGGCTGCAGCGCAAGGCGGTGGTCGGTCAACTCAACGAGGTCGGCGGCCTGTTGACGCACCGGCACGCGCCGGTGGTGGAGCAGCGGCTGTGGCTGGTCGCGGCCGACCTGGCCGTGCTGGCCGGCTGGATGTCGCACGACGTGGGCCTGGAGCCCACCGCCCAGCGGTACTTCATGATGGCGGCCGAGGCCGCCAAGGAGGCCGGCGACCGGCCGCGGGCCGGCGAGGCGATCTCCCGGGCCGCGCGGCAGATGGTGCACCTCGGCCGGGCCGACGACGCGATCGAGCTGATGTCGGCGGCCAAGGCGGGGGGCGGCCTGGTGCTGCCGAGAACGCGGGCGATGTTCAACACCGTCGAGGCCTGGGCGCACGCCTCGATCGGGCACTCCCAGGACACCTACCGGCTGCTCGGCGAGGCGGAGGACCTGTTCACCGAGGACTCGCCGGAGCCGCCGCCGTCCTGGATGCAGGTCTTCGACGAGGCCGAACTGCGCGGCATGCAGGCGCTGGTGCTGCGCACCCTGTCCGAGCACGACCCGGCGGCGGCCCCGCAGGCGCGGCGGCACGCGGAGCGGGTGATCACCCTGCGGGAGGGCACCGGGCAGCTGCGTTCGGCGCTGTTCGACCGGATCACCCTGGCCTCGGTGCACTGGATCACCGGGGAGCCGGACGCGGCGGAGTTCCAGGCCAAGATGGTGATGAACCTGATCGGCCAGAACTCCTCGCACCGGACCTGGGACCGGCTGCGCGAGATGTACCGGCTGACCGCCCGCTACCGGGGGCTGCCGGTGGTGGACGAGCTGCGGGCGGAACTCGGCCGGGAGCTGCGGGCGGCGGACGCCAAGAACCGGCCGCGACCGTCGTGAGACGGGCGGCCGGTCGGGGAGGGCTCGGGAGGGGCTGTCCCGGGGAAGGGCGCGGGCTCAGGCCGACGGAGCCGGCCGGAGCAGCATCCGCAGCGCGGTGACGGTGCCGTCGGCGTCGAGCACGGGTTCGCCCGCGCACTCGACGTGGTCGTGCCGTCCGCAGGGGCGGCGGATCCGCAGGGTGCCGGCGGCCGGGCGGCCGTGCACCAGGGCGTCGGTCATCATCCGGCGCAGCAGCGGCCGGTCCGCCTCGGGGAGGCGGTCGGGCAGCCGGTCGAGGCTGAGCGGGCCGTGGCCCGGGTCGCAGCCGAGGAGGAGGTAGGTCGCCTGGTCCCAGCGGACCCGGTCGGTGAGCAGGTCCCACTCGGCGGAGCCGACGGCCCGGTCGTCCCCGGTGCCGGCCTTGCCGAGATGGGGGCCGGACGGATCCTGCGCCGTGCCGTCCACTCTGCCGTCCGTTCCGCTGGCGGAGCCGTCGTCGGCGGAGTCCGTGCCGGTGCCGTCCGCGCCCGCCCGGGCGCCGTCCACCGTGACGGTGTCCGGCGGGCGGGCGGTGCCTAAGGGCATGTTCATGACGGGTCCATCGCTCGGTGTGCCCCGCCGTGCGCGGGGCGTGGTGGTGGTGAGAAGACTGTCGCACAGCGTCGCGACCGGCGTGGGCGATTTGGACAGAACGCAGGCAAAATTCCTCTGGCATATGCCACCCTGGCAGGGGCCTTCGTTGCCCTGTGTGCGGAAGGGGGCCCGAGGCGGTAACCTTCGGTGATTCCGGCGCCCGGGCGCCCACCGCAGTACCGACCAGAGACCCCGGCGACGGAAATCCCGTTGCCACTACGACCGCCGCAACGGATGCTGACCTCATGTTCGAGCCAGTGATAGCACCTAGCGCCAGCCTCCTTGGCCTCCTTCAGCGAGGCCGTGGAGACGGGCAGCTCCATGCGCTGGCTGCCGACCGTGCCGAGGCCATCGCCGCGCTGGAGGAATGCGTCACCAGGGATCCGCGGGCCGACTGGCAGGTCGAGAGCCGCTCCCTCTACTACGCACGCCTCTACATGGAGCTGGAGGCCTCCCTCGAGGGCATCGAGGACCACCTCCACTCCGCCGAGGACCTCGTCAGCGACGACGAGAGCCGCACCGGCCTCGCCCTCTCCGTCCTGGGCCACCTCGCCGCGTACGGCCGGCGCGACGCGCTGCTGATGCTGCGCGAGTACGCCGCCACGGGCGCCAACTGGGCCTGGGCCCTGGACGAGCTCGCCCTGCGCGACGACGACCGGGGCCTGCTGCTGCTCGGCACCGCCGTGCTGGACCGCTTCCCGCCGGGCCCCGAGGGCGACGCCGAGCTGCGCGACTTCATCCGCAACGCCTACGAGCCCCGGCCCTGGCGGCTCTGGGCGGCCTACCACCCGAGGGTGGCCGCCGCCGGCGAGCAGTCGCCCTTCGACCTCTGGCAGCGCCAGCTCAACCGCGGCGGCGTCACCCCGGGCTGGTCCACCGCCGACGTCCTGGCCTGGGCCGACCAGGGCCGGCTGGGCGACCTCGGCGCCGGCGCCTTCCTGAGCCGCCCCGAGCCTGTGCGCACCGACGAGGACCGCTCCGGCCCCGACGCGGTGGACCGCCGCGCCGCCGCGGCCGCCCGCTGTCTGACCGCCGTGGTCCGGCCCGAGGACCGGCCGGTCCTGCTGGAGGCCGCTCGCGACGGCTTGCCCGGCGCCCGCCGGGCCGCCCTGCGCTACCTGGTCGACCAGCGCGACCCGGCCGCCCTCGAACTGATCGAGGCCGCAGCAGCTGACGTGGACGACCGGATGGTCCGGGCAGCGTTGGAGCTGCTCGGCCGGATGCGCGGCCCCGAGGTGCTGGCCCAGGCCCGCCGCTGGGCCGACCCGGCCAGCGGAGGGGCCGACAGCGCGCTCGGCGAGACCGCCGTGCGCCTGCTCGCCGACGCCGGGGAGCCGGCCGACGCCCCGCTGGTGGTCGCCGGACTGCGCCGCTGGATCTCCGTGCGCGGGGTCAGCGGTGCTGGGCTCGGGTCCCTGGTCGACGGTGCGGGGCGGCTGGCCGCCGCCGACGCCGTCCCGGTCCTGCGCCACATCTACGGGGAGGCCGCCTCCTCCGAACTGCGCGGCCGCGCCGCCCGGGCGCTCGCCGTGACCGACGTGCACTTCCCCGAGGGGCCCGCCGTCGAGTGCCTCTGGGACTGCGAGGAGTCCACCCGCGAGCTCGCCGCGCGCCATGTCGCCACCACCGGCGACGCGCGTGTGCTGGAGCGGCTGCGGAGGCTCGCCGCCGACCCGGCCGAGGAGGCCGAGGTCCACGCCGCCGTACGCGGCCGGCTGACCGCCAGGGACTCCGGCCGGTAGGCCCGTCAGCGTTCAGTGGGGCCGGGGCACCGACACGGTGCCCCGGCCCCACTGCGTCGCCGCCCGGGCGGCCGTCGGTGGAACTGGGTTCTACTTGACCGGGCCCGCGTCCGGGGCCAGTGCGCCGCCCGCCACCAGGCCGATGATCAGGGTGCCGAGCAGTACCCGGTACACCACGAACGGCAGGAAGCTGTTGTTCGAGATGTACTCGAGGAACCAGGCGATCGCCGCGTAGCCGACCGCGAAGGCGATCAGGGCGGCCAGGATCGTCGGCCCCAGGCCGGGGCCGGGCCCTCGCCGATCCTGAACAGCTCCAGCGCCCGGCGCGCGGCCGATGGTACGGGGTGGAGGTGACAGTTCTTTGTTCGCCCTTTGACCGGCCTTTGCGTACCGGATCCGTGCCGCCGTGCCGAGTTCACGTCCGGCCCGCGCCGGATCCGCGCCGGGTTCTCAGTCGGATCCGTGCCGGGTTCTCAGCCGGGTCAGCCGGCCGGTCGGGCCCGGACCCAGGTGCGGTCCTCCGTCAGGTACGTCTCGACCCGCAGTCCGGCGTCCGCCAGGGCCTCCTCGAAGGCCGCCGCGGTGAGCGGGCGGGACAGGAAGGTCTGGGTCCAGGTGCCGTCCGGGAATACGTACTCGGACCGGACCGAATTCACCCCGGAACCGACCGGTGTCGTGGAGAGGATCCGTGCCACCCCGTCCGTCCCGGCGATCCGGCTCTCCCGGGGCACGTTGCGGTGCCAGTCCTCGCCCTCGCGCTGCACCAGCACGCAGCCGTCCTCGGCGACGTGGCGGCGGCAGGTCTCCAACAGGCCCTGGCGCACGGCCGGATCGCCGGCGTGCACCAGGAAGGAGGCCAGCATCACGACGTCGAAGCGTTCGCCGAGGTCCAGCCGTTCGATCGGGCTGCGCACCGTGCGGACCTCCGGGCGCACCCGGGCCAGCATCTCGGCGGACTCGTCCACGGCCGTCACGGCGAAGCCGCGCTCGATCAGGGGGTGGGTCATCCGGCCGACGCCGCAGCCCAGTTCGAGGATGCTGGCGCCGGGCGGGACGGCTGCCTCGATCACGTCCGGGATGTCGCCCGCCGGGAGCCGGGTCCACACCTCCACCGAGCAGCCGTCCGGGGTGATCGCGCCCGTGCCCGTGCCGTCGTAGCCCTCGCGTCGATCGTCGTTCTCGTCGAAGTCGTTGCCCATGGCGGTCATCGGAGCACGCCCGGGGCGGGGAGGGAAGGGCGTCCGGGCGGCTTTCGGTCAGCCCGTCAGGAGCTCCAGCTCGGCCAGGGTGGCGCGCAGCCAGCCGAGTTCGGCCTCGGTGGTGGCCCGGGCGGTCAACAGCAGGCCGCGCCGGAACGGGTCGGTGAACTCCTCGGCGGTGCGCGGGCGGTCGCCCTCGTAGAAGAAGCTGGCGGGCTCGGACAGGAAGGCCAGGCGGCGGCGGAGCACGGCGGCCTGGGCGGCCGGGTCGTCGAGGTGGCGGAGGAAGGAGACCACGGTGGTCCAGCGGTTCCCGTCGCTGATGTCGAGCGGCTCGGGCTCGCGCAGCCGGTCGAGCAGCGCGGTGCGGCCGGCCCCGGTCAGGTGGAGGGTGTGCCGGGGTGCGGCGGCGCTGCCGGGCTCGGTCTCGCGGACCAGCAGGCCGTCGGCCTCCAGCCGTTTGATCGCGGGGTAGAGCGAGCCGTCGCTGATCGGGCGGATGTGGCCGGTGAGCGCGGCGAGGTGGCGGCGCAGTTCGTAGCCGTGCAGCGGCCGGTCGTACAGGAACCCGAGGATCGCGAGCTTGAGCATGGGGTCACTCTCCCAGATCCGCGTCTCGGTGTGGCGATATATCGGTTCCGGTATACCTCGGTGTCGAGGTATCGTGTCGCCTCGACAGCACCGATCGACCCAGGAGCGTGTGAGCGTGCGCGAAATCCCCGTCACCCCGAACGACGACCGGATCCGCTGGGTCGAGCTGCCCGGCGCCGAGCCCGCCCGGCTCTACCTGCACGGCCTCGGCGCCAGCTCGCCCGTCTACTTCGCGGCCGCCGCCGTCCACCCGCTGCTCGCCGGGCGCCGCTCCCTGCTGCTCGACCTGCTCGGCTTCGGGATCAGCGACCGGCCCGCCGACTTCGGCTACACCCTGGAGGAGCACGCCGACACGGTCGCGGCGGCCGTCACGACGGCCGGACTCCGCCAGGTCGAGGTGGTCGCCCACAGCATGGGCGGCGCGATCGCGATCGTCCTGGCCCACCGCCACCCCGGGCTGGTCTCCCGGCTGGTGCTGGTGGACGCCAACCTCGACCCGATCGCGCCCGACCCCGAGCGGATCGGCAGCAGCGGGATCGCGGGCTACACCGAGGCCGAGTTCCTGGCCGGCGGCCGGGCGCAGGTCGCCGAACGGGTCGGCCCGTCCTGGTGGTCCACCATGCGGCTGGCCGGCCCCGAGGGCCTGTACCGCAGCGCCGTGCACCTCGCCCGGGGGAGCGATCCGACCATGCGCGCGATGCTGCTCGGGCTCGACCTCCCGCGCACCTTCATCCACCCGGAGGCGGACGGCCCCTCGGGCGCCGACGGGCTGCGCGCGGCCGGGGTACGGGTGGTGGAGGTGCCGGACTGCGGGCACAACATCATGCTCGACAACCCGGACGGCTTCGCGGCTGCGGCCGCCGTCGCCCTGGGCGCGGACGAGGGCGGGCAGGCACCCGCCTAGGCGGCCCGGGCCGCGCCGCCCGCGGTTCGCTCGACTCGGCTCGCGCCGGTGTGTCCGTCGGCGACCTCGGCGGTGCCCGGGAGCCCGACCGGCAGCGCCCGCTCGCCGATCCGCCGCACCGGACCCGAACCGCCCGGACCCGAACCGCCTGGACCCGAACCGCCTGGACCCGAACCGCCCGGCCGTGTCGGCCCGCCGGGCCCGCCGGGCCCACTCGTCATGAGAAGGCCTCGACCCGCACCCCGGCCGAGGCGAGGGCACCGCGGATCCGCCAGGCGAGCTGCGCGGCCCCGGGGGTGTCCCCGTGGACGCACAGCGAGCGGGCCTCGACGGCGATCCGGTCGCCGCCGACGGCCTCCACCGTGCCGTCCCGGGCGATCCCGACGGCGCGGGTGATGACCGTCTCGGGGTCGTGCACCACCGCGTCGGGCTCGCGGCGTGGGACGAGGGTGCCGACCCAGGTGTAGGCGCGGTCGGCGAAGGCCTCGGCGACCACCGGCAGTCCGACCCCCTCGGCGACGGCGAGCAGCCGGGAGCCGGGCAGTCCGAGGACGGGCAGCGGCCCGTCGCAGACCGCGCCCGCCCGCAGCACCCCGGCCACCACGGCCTCGGCCTGCTCGGAGTCGGAGACCACCCGGTTGTAGAGCGCGCCGTGCGGTTTGACGTAGGAGACCCGGGAGCCGGCGGCCCGGGCGAAGACCTGGAGGGCGCCGATCTGGTAGGCGATCTCGTCGGCCAGTTCCTCCGGCGGGACGTCCATGGCGCGGCGGCCGAATCCCGCGAGGTCGCGGTAGGACACCTGGGCGCCGATCCGGACGCCGCGTTCGGCGGCCAGGGCGCAGACCCGGCGCATCGTCGACGGGTCCCCGGCGTGGAAGCCGCAGGCGACGTTGGCGCTGGTCACCACCGACAGCAGCGCCTCGTCGTCGGTCAGGGTCCAGCGCCCGAACCCCTCTCCGAGGTCCGCATTGAGATCGATCACCGCATCGGCCACGCGCGTCCGCCTCCCAGCAGCTGTTGAGCCAGATGGTAGGGCCTTGCGATGAAGCCCGTCGGCCGTGACCCGGACGGCCGACGGGCCCCCCGGCGCGCGGCCTGGTCATTCGCGCCCCGGGGCGGCGCTGTGGGCCACCGACTCAGTTCGCGGCAAGGCGCTCCTGGAAGGAACGTTCCAGCGGACGCAGGGCGCGCAGCACGATCAGCAGCGGAATGACGCCGAAGACACCGAACGACATGTCGATGAATCGCCACGCGAGCGGTATCCCGCGCAGTGGTCCGCAGATCAGTGCCGGCGGGATCACCGCGCCGCAGGCGAGCACCGCCCAGCGGATCACCCGGATGTTGCGGACCGGGTCCTTGAGCGGCCCCCAGAAGGCGGCGCCGATCACCAGGTGGGCGAAGGCCAGCCAGTCGGTGCCGTACGCCAGGAAGGGGTACTGCCGGTCGGTCTCGGCGATGCCGGTGTGGACCCGCTCGAACCAGGCCGTGACGGCCGGGAGGTGGTCGGTCAGCGGGGCGGCCGGGCCGGTGGCGAGCTCGACCAGCCAGCGGGTCTCGGTCTCCAGCGGGAAGGCGGTCAGGCCGCTCAGCACCAGGCAGACCAGGAAGAACCGGAGCCACCGCCGGGCCCGCCGCAGGATGACCGCAGGATCGCCGTCCATCACGCATACCTCCCGCGCGCGCCGGGCGCGCGCCCATGCCGAATGTGCAGCCGGGCCTTGTCCCGTCTGCGTACGGTCGACTCTGGACCCTCGATTTGAACATGTTCAACTATCTCCTCGGGCCGCCGGTGCCCGCGCGCACCGATGCCCGGGCGCCGGAGCGGCACCCGGGCATCGGGGGAGGAGCGGCTACGCCGTGTACGTGAACGTCACCGGCGCGCTGGTGCCGCCCGCCGTGGTGACCGTGACGTCCACCGGCCCCGGCTGGGCGGCCGACGGCGCGTACGCCGTGCAGAACCTCGGGCCGCAGGAGACCCGGCCGGCCGGCACCCCGCCGAACCGCACCGACCCGTACGTCAGGTCGGCGCCCGCGATGGCGACGTAGGTACCGCCGGCCGCCGGCCCACTGGCCGGGCCCAGGTAGGTGACCGTCGGCACGGGCGGCGCCGGCGGGGCGGCACCGGTGTAGTCGAAGGCGACCGGCGCCGCCGCCGTGCCGCCGGGGGTCACCACGCTGACCGGGGCGCTGCCCGACCCGCCGGGCGTGGTCACCGTGCAGGCGGTGTCGGTGCAGCTGCCCGGCGCCGGAACGCCGCCGACCAGCACCATGCCGTGGCTCAGGTTGCTGCCGCTGACCGTGACCGGGGTGGCGCCGGTGCCCGGGCCGGTGGTGGTGTCCAGGCCGGTCACGGACGGCGCGTCCGGGACGACCGGCGCCGGGGTGCTGCCGTCCAGGGTCGCGATCGCGACGTGGCCGGCGGGGTCGGTGTCGTTCGGGTTGCCGATGGTCGCGACCAGTTGGCCGGACGCCTTGGTCGGGTCGCCGTACACCTTCAGCTTCATGAACTCGGAGAACCCGACCCGCCGGGAGCCGACCAGCACGGCGTCCAGGTGGCGGCCGTCCGGCGAGACGGTCTCGGTGAAGGTGTAGTCGTACGGCGTGGAGTAGAACATCGCGCCGTCGGTGGTGAGCCCCTGCGGCAGGTCGAGGGTGATGTGGGTCGGCCCGGTGAGGTCGGCCGTCCCCGCCGAGCTCCAGCTGACCGAGAACCCGCCCGGCCCGGGCGGGGTGGTGCTCGGCAGGTAGCCGTTCAGCGAGACCGTCACGTGCTGCGCCGAGGGGCCGGGCGCGTCGGTCGGCGCGGCCGCGGCGACGGCGGCGCCGGTGAGGAGGGTGGTCACGGACAGCGCGGCGGCGAGGCCGGCTTTCGCGAGTCGGGTGATCATGGGTCGATCATCACCGAACCGTCGCGCCGGCCCACGGCTTTCTCGCATGCCCGTTCGAGAATGGCGGAATCCCGTCGAAACCCCGTTCTGATTCGGCCCCGTACGGTGCCGCTCAGCTGCCGCGCCGCCCGTCCACAAGGGCCGTTTCGGTCGATGTCGGTGCGAACCTCTAATCTTGTCCTCCGTGACCGTCATCGCTGACCCGCCCACCGAGCCCGGCCTGCGCCCGGCCGCCGGCGCCGCCGTGCCCGCCCCGCGGCCCGCGCCCGGCCCCGCCGCCGACGAAGGCCTGGCCCGCCGGCTCAAGGCGCTGGCCTGCACCGCCCCGCTGCACGACCTGGACAGCCGCAAGGTCAACCTGGCCGGCGAGTACGGCGGCTACGCGATGGCCGAGGTCGGCCTCGCCGCGATCGACCTGGTCACCCTGCACATGGACTTCGACACCGGGGCCGACCGCGACATAGTGCTCGCCCGGATGCTCCCCCGGGTCGCCGCCCAGGCCCCGCGCCGGCCCGCCCCCGAGCACGAGCGGGTCGCCCGCTGGGTGCTGGAGTCGCTGATCAACGTCGGCAGCGTGGACCGCGGCTTCCGCGCCGTCTACGGCACCTTCGGCGCCGACGGCGAGTACGTCCGCCGGGACTACGACTTCAAGCTGATCGAGGAGGTCCCCGGCCCCGACGGCGGCGTCTACCTGCGCACCACCGACGAGGCGGTCAACGTCCTGGTCGGCGCGCTC
Organism: Kitasatospora sp. NPDC096128; assembly: GCF_040303105.1. Classification (NCBI taxonomy): domain Bacteria; kingdom Bacillati; phylum Actinomycetota; class Actinomycetes; order Kitasatosporales; family Streptomycetaceae; genus Kitasatospora; species Kitasatospora sp. NPDC096128. The sequence continues at coordinate 55,431 of NZ_JBEOSP010000041.1, forward strand.
GACACCGACGTCACCTCGGCCCAGATCGCCGCCGAGGTCAAGCTGGAGGTGCTGATCCGCCGCGGCCGCCTGGCCGACGCCCAGCTGGCCGCCGAGCAGGCCCGCTACCGCACCGTCCAGTACGCCGAGACGCTGCGCCGCGCCCTCGACGCCACCCGCCGCAACGTCCGCGCGGTCGACTGGATGCAGGCCGTCCCGGACCTCATCGACGAGGCGCTGGACCACATCGCCGACCGCTACCGGCACGAGAACGCGATTCTCACCAACATCCGCAAGGCCCGCGACGAGGCCGAGGACCAGGAGCACAAGCGCCGCGCCGCCGAGCTGGTCGACATCGTCAAGGACTGCATCCGCCGCCACACCCAGCTGCAGACCCGCCTGCTGGAGGCCGGCCCGCTGTTCCGCGCCGAGCAGGACCGGCAGGCCTTCGCCACCCCCGGCGCCCGCAGCGGCATCGACCTGTACGGGCAGCTGCTCGCCCCCGTGCTGCGGCTGCCGATAGAGCAGGCCGTCCGCCCCACCGGCGCCTTCTTCGCCCGCGGCGCCGGCCTGCGCACGCCCGTCTCGGTGCGGGTCGCCGACCTGGTCGACCTGCTGCTCACCCCGCCGGTCGAGCGCGAGCACCTCGGCGCCGAACTGCCCGATCCGGACCTGGTCGCCACCCCGGACGACAGCCGCTTCTCCGAAGCCCAGCTGGAAGCCGCCCAGGAACTCCTCGACCTGCCCCCGGACGCCCCCCGCCGGCTCTCCGGCCTGCTCGCCGACGCCCGCAAGCAGGACCCGGAACTCCCCTACCTGGTCGCCCTGCTGGCCGTGCACGCGGCCAGCCCGCCGGTCGGCACCGCCTACCGCCAGGGCGAGGAGCGGCTGCTGTTCGCCGTGGACGACGGCACCCCGCTGCGCGACCGGGAGTTCGGCGGCGCCGACCTGATCGTCGGCAGCGCCCTGCTCGACGCCGTCGGCATGGCCGCCGACCGCAAGGACGCCGGCTGACCGGGCCCGACCGCGACACAACCACAGGCACCACCGTGACGAACCACCACCACCGAGCCACCCCCGAGGAGCACCGCCCGTGACGACCCACCACGACACGTCCTGGGCGGCCGAGACCGAACCCGCGGCCCCCGCGCCGATCACCCCGGCCGACGTCGCCGACGCCGCCCGGCTGGTCTCCTTCGGCCTCCAGGCCAAGCTGCTCCCCGCCCGCGACGCCGAGTACGCCGAACTCGTCCGCCGCCACCGCGAGGACCCCCCGTTCGCCCGGCTCGCCGACGCCATCGCCACCGGCATGGGCCTGGTCGTCCTGGAGGTCTCGCCGCGGGCCGGCATGGCCGTCGCGGCCGCCGAGGAGTCGCTGTTCGCCGTCCGGATGGGCGACTACTCGCGCCGCGCCGCCTCCGAGAGCACCGACCGCTTCCTGCACGGACTGGCCCACCTCGCCGTCGCGGCGATGGCCTTCCCCCGCCCCGAGGACCTCGCCGACGACGGCTACCTCGGCCGGATCACCGTCAACGGCGTCGACTCCTTCGTCCGCCAGGCCTGCCGCCGCCTGGAGGAGCAGGCCGACGCCGACGGCGCCAACACCGACCCGGCCAGCGACGCCCCCGGCCTGGAGGCCGCCTGGCGGGTCTGGGCCCGGCGCACCGCCACCGGCGCCACCAAGGACGCCCGCCGGCTCTCCGGCTCCACCATCGGCATCGTCGCCAAGGCGGTGATGTTCCTGGTCGACTCCGGCTTCCTGCAGAAGGTCTCCGACGACTCCGGCGGCACCTACCGCACCACCGCCCGCTACCAGCTCCAGGTCCGCGACCTGGCCGGCAGCGCCGCGATGGCCGAACTGCTCGACCTCGGCATCGTTCCGGTCTCCGACGGCACCGCCAGCCTGCTGCCGCCGGACACCTCCGACGAGCTGGTCGCCGACGCCGGCCTGCCCTTCCACTCGCTCTGACCACCCCACCGTTCTGACACCCACGTAGACGCACGGAGAACCGCCGCACATGTACGAGCTCAACCGGGTCCGCCTCTACTCGATCGGACCGGCCGGCGCGCGCTACGCCGACACGGTGCTCGACCTGCGCGGCGTCGGCGAGCCCGTCGCCGACCCGGCCCCGCAGCAGATCGGCCTGTTCGGCGAGGACACCGAGGGCCCGGTCCGCCGCCCCGCGCCGGCCGGCGTGCTCTTCCTGGAGAACGGCGGCGGCAAGTCCGTCCTGCTCAAGCTGATCTTCTCGGTGATGCTCCCCGGCCACCGCAACACCCTCGGCGGCGCCAGTTCCGGCGTGCTGCGCAAGTTCCTGCTCGCCGACGACTGCGGCCACGTCGCCCTGGAGTGGCAGCACACCGTCACCGGCGAACTGATCGTGGTCGGCAAGGTCAGCGAGTGGCGCGGCCGCCAGGTCTCCTCCGACCCGCGCAAGTTCGCCGAGACCTGGTACTCCTTCCGCCCCGGCCCCGGCCTCACCCTCGACTCCCTGCCGGTCGCCGAACGGGTCAGCCTGGCCGGCGACCAGAAGGCCCGCGGCCGCCGCCGCACCATGAAGGGCTTCCGTGACGCCCTCACCGAGGCCGGCAAGGCGCACCCGCACCTCGACCTGGTCTTCGAGGACGGCCACGACCGCTGGACCGAACACCTCGGCGAACTCGGCCTCGACCCCGAACTCTTCCGCTACCAGCGCGAGATGAACGCCGACGAGGGCGAGGCGGCCGGCCTCTTCGCGGTCAAGCAGGACAAGGACTTCACCGACCTGCTGCTGCGCGCCGTCACCGACACCCGGGACACCGACGGCCTGGCCGACCTCGTCCACGGCTTCGCCGCCAAGCTCGGCCTGCGCTCCGAACTCACCGCCGAACGCGACTTCACCGCCGGCTCGCTCGACCTGCTGGAACGCATCGTCGAGGCCACCGCCGCCCGCGAGACCGTCCGCGAGGCCCACCGCACCGCCGAACGCCGCGCCCGCCGCCTCGCCCACGCCCTCACCTCCCGGGCCGCCGCCGAGCGCGACCGCGCCCAGGACCTCGCCGTCGAGGTCGCCGCCGCCGCGGCCGCCGTCACCGCCGCCGAGTCCGACCGCACCCGGCACGGCCTGATCGCCGACGAACTCACCCACCGGCACGCCACCCTGAGCCTCGCCGCGGCCACCGCCGAGGCCGCCGCCCTGCGCCGCGAGCTCATCGACGCCCGCACCCTGCACTCCGCCTGGCAGGCCGCCGAGGCCGTACTGCGCCAGCGCGCCGCCGCCGACCGGGTCGCCCGGGTCGCCGCCGCGATCCGCGAGGCCGAACTCGACGCCGCCCCCGCGCTCGCCGCCCGCGCCCGCGCCGCCAGCGCGCTCGCCCGCGCCCTGGAGGCCGCCGCCGCGGCCGCCGAAACCCGCGCCGACACCGAGGAGCAGCGCGCGAGCGAGCTCCAGGAGGACGGCGCCAAGGCACAGTCCGACGCCACCGAGGCCGCCACCGCCGCCCAGAAGGCCCGCAGCGAGGCCGAGCACCTGCGCCAGCGCCTCGCCGAGGTCGAGCAGGAGACCGAGGCCGCCGTCGAGGCCGGCTTCATCGACTCCGACGGCGACGTGGACCCGGCCCGCGCCGCCCTGCACGCCGCCGACGTGGAGAAGGCCGCCGCCGCGGCCCTCGCCCAGGCCCGCGCCGCGGCCGAGGCCGGCGCCGTCCGGCTGCGCGAGGCCGCCGCCGCCACCTCCCGCGCCGAACTCGCCGCCGAGCGGGCCGGCGACGCCCGCAAGGACGCCGCCCGCGCGCTGGCCGCCGAGCAGCGCACCGCCGCCCTGCTCGCCACCGAGCAGCGGCTCGCCGACCTGCTCTCCCTCACCCCTTACCAGGAGGACGCCGAGGAGGACGCCGGCTTCCTCACCCCCGCCGTGCTCGACCGCAACGCCGAGTACCTGCGCGAACTCCTCGACGAGGCCATCGCGACCGCCGAACGCACCCTGTTCGACCTGCGCACCGCGGCCGCCGACGACTCCCGGATCCTCGCCGCCCTCGGCGACGGCGGCCTGCTGCCGCCCGGCCCCGACGTGCTGGCCACCGTCGAGTACCTCGCCGAGCACGGCATCCCCGCCCTGCCCGGCTGGCGCTACCTCGCCCAGTCCGTCGACCCCACCGACCACGAGGCGATCCTCGCCGCCCGCCCCGAACTCGTCGACGGCGTGGTCGTCACCGACCCGTCCTCGCTGGAACGCGCCCGCGAGGCCCTCCAGGCCGCCGCCCTGCTGCCGCGCTCCACCGTCGCCGTCGGCGCCGCCGCCTCGCTGATCGCCCCGATCACCGACGAGCCCGCCTTCTTCCTGGTGCCGCCGAACCCGGCCATGCACGACGAGTCCGCCGCCGACGGCGAGCGCCGCGAACTGCGCGCCCGCGCCGCCGCCCGCGAGGAGCACATCCGCGAACTCGCCGGCCGGCTCGGCGCCGACCGCGCCCTCGCCGCCCGCCTCGCCTCCTGGCACGCCAGCTGCCCGCCCGGCACCCTCGCCGAACTCGCCGCCGCCGCCGAAGCCGCCCGCGAGCACGCCGAGCAGGCCGCCGCCGCCCTGGCCACCCTGCGCGCCGACCACGACGAGGCCGAGACCGACCACGCGGCCGCCGCCTCCGCCCACGAGGAGCACCGCGAGACCGCCCAGCGTGCCCGCCGCCGCGCCGACGCCCTCTCCGGCCTCGCCTTCCGCCTGCGCGAGCGCGCCAACTGGGCCCGCCGCCAGCGCGAACTCGCCGAGGACGCCGCCGAGTGCGACCGCCGCCAGGCCGTCTGCGCCGAACGCGCCCGCACCTGCGACGAGGACCGCCGCGCCGCCCAGCGCGCCGCCGACGACGCCCGCCGCACCGTGCGCGCGCTGCGCGCCGAACGCGCCGAGATCCCCGCCGCCGAGCAGGCCGACGAGCCCGCCGGGCAGACCGCCCCCGCCGCGCTGCCCGCCCTGCGCGAGGCCTACCGGGCCGCCTCCCAGCTGTACGAGAAGGTCGGCGTCGGCGCCGACCTGCGCGCCGAGCAGGCCCGCGCCGAAGGCGACGAGGCCGCCGCCGCGACCGAGCTCGACCGCCTCACCAACAAGGTCCGCACCCGCGCCGAGGAACTCCTCGGCAGCCCCGACGGCGCCGACGGCCCCGCCCGCCAGGCCGCCGTCGCCCGCGCCGAGGAACTGGTCGCCACCATCGAGGCCCGCTCCGCCGCCGCCAGCGAGCAGCTCGGCCGGCTGCGCGGCGAGGTCGAACGCTCCGCTCCCGCCGACGGCGAGGCGCACACCGAACTGCCCGAGGACCTCGTCCCCACCGACCCCGAGCACGCCCAGGCCCTGCTGCGCACCGCCACCGGCCGGCTCGCCGAGTGCCGCGAGGCCGTCGACACCGCCCGCACCGCCCACGCCGACCTGCAGCGCACCTTCGACGCCGCCCAGTCCGCCGGCGCCGACTTCGACGAGCTGGCCGGCCAGCTGCGCGACGGCCTGCGCGAGCAGCAGGAGGAGGACGGCCAGCCGGTCGAGCCCTACCTCGGCTCGCTGCCCGAGGCCCGCAACGCCTCCACCGACGCCCGCCGCGGCCTGCGGACCGCCGTCGGCGAGCTGTCCTCCGCCGAACTCGCCGTCCGGGACGCCTCCGACGCGCTGGTCCGGCACGCCAACGCCGCCCGCTACGAGGCCGTCCGCACCCCCGCCCGCCAGCAGATCCGCGAACTGCCCGCCTCCGCGCTGCCCGAGCACGCCGCCGCCTGGGCCGCCGCCTTCGCCCCCCGGCTGCGGGTGCTCACCGACGAGCTGACCCAGCTGGAGAAGAACCGCGGCTCGATCGTCGACCGGCTGCGCGGACTGGTCGAGTCCTCGCTCACCACCCTGCGCGCCGCCCAGCGGCTGTCCCGGCTGCCCGAGGGCCTGGGGGAGTGGTCCGGACAGGAGTTCCTGCGGATCCGCTTCGAGGACCCGGACCACGCCACCCTGGTCGAGCGCCTCGGCGAGGTCATCGACGAGGCCACCCGTGCCGCCGTCCGGAAGAACAGCGACCTGCGCCGCGACGGCATGTCCCTGCTGCTGCGCGGCGTCGCCGCCGCGATCGGCCCCAAGGGCGTCAGCGTCGAGATCCTCAAGCCCGACGCGGTGCTGCGTGCCGAGCGGGTGAGCGTCGGCCAGATGTCCGACGTCTTCTCCGGCGGCCAGCTGCTCACCGCCGCTATCGCGCTCTACTGCACGATGGCCGCGCTGCGTGCCAACGACCGCGGCCAGTCCCAACTGCGGCACGCCGGCACGCTGTTCCTCGACAACCCGATCGGCCGCGCCAACGCCACCTATCTGCTGGAGCTCCAGCGCGCGGTCGCGGACGCGCTCGGCGTCCAGCTCATCTACACCACCGGCCTGTTCGACACCACCGCGCTCGCCGAGTTCCCGCTGGTGATCCGGCTGCGCAACGACGCCGACCTGCGGGCCGGCCTCAAGTACATCTCGGTGGAGGAGCACCTGCGCCCCGGCCTGCCCGCCCCCCAGGACCCGGACGGCCCGACCATCCACGGCGAGATCACCGCCACCCGGATGTTCAAGCGCCCCGCGGAGGTTCCCGCCCAGCCGTGAACTGGTTAGCGTGATCGCCATGCTGACGATCGCGCACCTCAGTGACATCCACCTCGGCCAGGTCCACAGCCGGGACGGCGGCAAGCGCGCCCGGCGGCGGGCCGAGCAGGTGATGGCGTACCTCAACGCCCTGCCCGGCCCGCTGGACGCGGTGCTGGTGACCGGCGACCTCGCCGACCACGGCCTGCCCGAGGAGTACGAGCAGGTCGCCAAGGCGCTGACCTCGCGGCACCCGGTGCTCACCTGCCCCGGCAACCACGACGTCCGGGCGCCGTACCGGCAGGTGCTGCTCGGCGAGGAGCCCTCGGCGGAGCCGGTCAACCGCTTGCACCGACTGGCCGGCGCCGACGTGCTGATGCTCGACTCCTCGATACCCGGGCAGCACGACGGCCTGCTGGACGACCCGACCCTGGCCTGGCTGGACGCCCAACTGACGTCCGGCCGCCAGGAGTTGCCCGCGCTGGTGGCCTTCCACCACCCGCCGGTCGAACTGCACGTCCCGTACGTCGACGGGATCCGCCAGTTCGGCGAGGCGCGCCTGGCGGAGGTGCTGCGCCGCCACCCCCGGGTCGCCGCGCTGCTCTGCGGGCACTCCCACACCCCCGCCGCGACCACCTTCGCGGGCCTGCCGCTGCTGGTCGCACCCGGGGTGGTCTCCACCATCGCGCTGCCCTGCGAGGGCGGCCGCGGCATCACCTTCGACCACCCGCCGATGCTCGCCTTCCACGTCCTGGACGGCGACGGCCGACTCACCACCCACTACCGGATCGTTCTCTGACGATCCGCCGATCGCCGTACGGTCCGCGGAGGTTCCCCGGGCGGGGTCAGGTCCGCGGGCCCGGCCGGGGGAACGGGCGGGCGGCCAGCGGCTCGGGGGCGCCCCGGCTGCCCGCCATCGGCGACGCGGAGTTCGGCCCGCGCATCCGCTGGGCGGCGACCTGGCGGGAGACCAGGATCTCCAGCAGGCACCACATCGTGCCGAACACCCCGAGCCCCATCGCCATCAGCGCGGGTGTCATCAGCCAACTGCCCGCGTACGAGGCCAGGGTCGCGACCACCACGCCCACCAGCGTGAAGGAGAGGCAGAGCACCGCCCGGACGGCGGCGGAGCGCACCTCGTCGGGCAGGCGGCGTCGGCGTCGGCGTCGGCGTGGCACGGGCATCGGGCGACCCCCAGGCGCGGGTTCGGTGGTGGACGGGTGGTGGACACGGGAAGGGTGCACACGAAATGCGCCCCCTCGCCTCACTCTGCCCCGTCGAACCCGGACCATGCGTCCGAATCCACCGAACTGCCGCCAAACCGTGTCATCCGGGCGGGCGGCCGCCGGGGGCTAGTCCAGCTGCAGGTTGAGCTCCTCCAGGGCGCCGGTGACGATCGTCCGCATCGCCCGCTCGGCGTGCGCGGCGTCCCCGCCGCAGATCGCGTCGGCGACCTCCCGGTGCAGCCTGATCGCGTACGGCTCCGGCTGATGGGGCATCAGATGGTACTCGGTGCGGCCGGTGAGCACCGCCCCGACGGTGTCGCCGAGATGGGCGAACATCTCGTTCCCGGAGGCGCGCAGTACGAGGGCGTGGAAGGCGATGTCGTACCCGAGGAAGGTGGTGAGGTCGGCCTCCCGGGCGGCGACCGTCAATTCCACGGCCAGCGAGCTGAGTTCGCGCCGGTCGTCGTCGGTCGCGTGGCTCGCGGCGAGCGCGGCCGCGGCCGGTTCGACGGCCACCCGCAGTGAGCCGAGCGAGCGCAGCTGGGCGGGCCGGTCCGCGCCGGCCAGGCGCCAGCGGATCACCATCGGGTCGAACACGTCCCAGAGCGACTTCGGCTGGACGGTGATCCCGACCCGTCGCCGGGACGCCACCAGGCGCATCCCCTCCAGGATGCGCACCGCCTCCCGGACGACCGTCCGGGACACCCCGAACCGTCCCTCCAGGTCCTCCCCGCGCAGCACCGCGCCCTCGGGGATCTCCCCGGAGGCGATCGCCGGCCCGAGCTCGTCAAGCACCCGACCGGGCAGCCCCTGGATCTCCATCCGCCCAGCCTAGACGCCACCCGTCACCAGCCCCCACCCCGCCCGCGGGTCCCTCGCGGCGAGGAAGTAAAAGTATGACGATTTGGTTTCCCCCACTTGAATACGTCATATCTTTGAGGCGATAGTGGCGGCCTGCAACGAAGGAGCACCACCGATGGCTCTCAACGTCGAGAACCGCGCCCTGCCGGGCACCCCCCTCACCGTCGTGGTGATGGGCGTCTCCGGTGTCGGCAAGACCACCCTGGCCCGCCTCCTGGCCGACCGCCTCGACCTCCCCTTCGCCGAGGCGGACGAGTTCCACCCGCCGGCCAACATCGCCAAGATGTCCGCCGGCACCCCGCTGGACGACCGGGACCGTGCACCCTGGCTGCGCGCCATCGGCGCCTGGCTCAAGGAGCGCACCGAGGCCGGCACCGGCGGCGTGGTCACCTGCTCGGCGTTGAAGCACGGCTACCGCGACATCCTGCGCGCGGACGCCCCGGGCGCCTTCTTCCTGCACCTCAGCGGTGGCCACGAGCTGGTCGAGGACCGGCTCTCGCACCGCTCCGGCCACTTCATGCCGACGTCGCTGCTCGGATCCCAGTACGCCGCCCTGGAGCCCCTGGGTGCGGACGAGCGCGGCGCCGTCCTGGACGTGGGCCCGTCCCCCGAAGAACTCGTCGAGATGGCCGTGGCGCTGCTGCGGCCCGTCAATGGAGACCTCGCGTGAGCATCGCCCCCACCCTCCTGGCCGCGGCCCCCCCACCGGCCCTGCCGCACACCGGCAGCGACTCCCAGCTGCTGATCGCGGTGCTGCTCAGCATCGGCGCGATCGTCGTGCTGATCACCAAGCTGAAGCTGCACCCGTTCCTCGCCCTCACGCTCGGCTCCGGCCTGCTGGCCGCCGTCGCGGGCGTCCCCTTCGACAAGCTGCTGAACAGCTTCTCCACGGGCTTCGGCGCAACCGTGGCCAGCGTCGGCCTGCTGATCGGCCTGGGCGCGATGCTCGGCAAGCTGCTCGCGGACTCGGGCGGCGCCAACATCATCGCCGACACCGTGCTGTCCCGGACCGGCAACAAGGCGCTGCCGTGGGCGATGGCGCTGATCGCCGCCGTGCTCGGCCTGCCGCTGTTCTTCGAGGTCGGCGTGGTCCTGCTGATCCCGATCGTGCTGCTGGTCGCCCGCCGCGGCAACGTGCCGCTGATGCGGGTCGGCATCCCGGCCCTGGCCGGCCTGTCGGTGCTGCACGGCCTGGTGCCCCCGCACCCGGGCCCGCTGGTCGCCGTCGACGCGCTGAAGGCCGACCTCGGCATCACCCTGGCGCTCGGCCTGCTGATCGCGATCCCGACCCTGATCGTGGCCGGACCGCTGTTCGCCCGGGTGGCCGAGCGCTGGGTCGGCCCGCTGGAGATCCCGGCCGCCACGGCCCCCGAGGAGGCCGTCAAGCAGGAGCGCACCCCGTCCTTCGGCGCGGTGCTGGCGACCATCCTGCTGCCGGTGGTGCTGATGCTCGGCAAGGCGCTGGCCGACGTGGTGATCGACGACCCGAAGGCGACCGGCCAGCGGGTCCTCGACTTCGTCGGCTCGCCGCTGATCGCCCTGCTCGCCGCGACCCTGCTCGGCATGCTGACCCTCGGCCGGGCGGCCGGCTTCGACAAGGCCCGGATCTCCGACACCGTCGGCAAGGCGCTCGGTCCGATCGCCGGCATCGTCTTCATCGTGGGCGCGGGTGGCGGCTTCAAGCAGACCCTGATCGACGTGGGCGTCGGCAACGCGGTGAGCGAGTGGTCCGGCAAGTGGCACATCTCGGCGCTGCTGCTGGGCTGGCTGATCGCCGTGCTGATCCGCCTGGCCACCGGCTCGGCGACGGTCGCCACCATCACCGCGGCCGGCATCGTCTCCCCGCTCGCCGCGAACATGTCCTCGACCCACGCGGCCCTGCTGGTGCTCGCGATCGGGGCCGGCTCGCTGTTCCTGTCGCACGTCAACGACGCCGGCTTCTGGCTGGTGAAGGAGTACTTCGGGATGAGCGTCGGGCAGACGCTGAAGTCCTGGTCGGTGATGGAGACGATCATCTCGGTGGTCGCGATCGCGCTGATCATGCCGCTGAGCCTGATCATCTAGCGCGCCCACCCGCAGCACCGCCGAGGGGCGGCACCCGTAACGGGTGCCGCCCCTCGGCGTTCCGGTCGATGACCCCGGTGCCCTCAGTGCCCCAGCAGCCCCGACAGCACCGCCGCGGTCGCCGCCAGCAGGTCCTCGGCCGCCGCACCGCCCGCCGCCGTCCGGGCCAGCAGCCCCTCCCGCGCGGCCAGGACGACCGCCGCCGTCTGCCGGGCGTCGGCCCCGGCCGGCACCAGCTCCGGCAGTGCCCGCTCCAGGACGTCCGCCAGCGCCCGCGCCACCGTCCGGTCGTGCGCGGCGACCTGCTCGGCCAGCGCCTCGGACCGGGCCGCGACCAGCCGGAACTCCAGGAACAGCAGGATCCACCCGGTCTCCGCGGGCTCGACCCGCAGCAGCGCCTCGACCAGCAGCCGGGCGCGCTCCGGCGGCGCCAGCGCCTCGCAGGCGGCGGCGAGCCGCTCCAGCTCGGCCATCCGCTCGGCGGCCTGGTCGTCGAAGAGCGCCAGCAGCAGGTCCTCCTTGCCGCCGAAGTTCGAGTAGAAGGCCCCGCGGGTGTACCCGGCGGCGGCGCAGACGTCCTCGATGCTCGTCCGGGCGAAGCCCACGGTGAGGAACAGCTCGCCCGCCGCGGCGAGCAGCCGGGCCCTGGTGTGGACGCGTCGGCGGGGCGGGCGGGGAGCGGCGGTGTCGGCGGGGGGTGGGTTCACACCAGCACGATACATGGTGTATTCAGTACGAGTCGTATTCAATACGAGCCGTACTGAACTGCGAAGGGCACTGAGCCATGCACCGCCTGCTGATCACCAACGCCCACCTCCTCCACCCCGAGGACGGCGCCCGCACCGAGCCCGGCTGGCTGGAGGCCGCCGACGGCCGGATCACCGCCACCGGCACCGGCCGCCCGCCGGCCGCCACCGACGGGGTCCGGATCCTCGACGCGCGGGGCGGCACCGTGCTGCCCGGCCTGATCGACGCCCACGTCCACCTGCTGGTCACCTCGCTCGACCTGCGCGACGTCGCGGACTGGACCCCCGGCTACGCCACCGTCCGCGCCCTCGCCGAGGCCGAACGCATGCTGCGCCGCGGCTTCACCACCGTCCGCGACGTCGGCGGCGCCGACCACGGCATGGCCCGCGCCCTGGCCGAGGGCCTCGTCCCCGGCCCCCGCCTGCTGCACGGCGGCAAGGCGTTCTCCCAGACCGGCGGCCACGGCGACCTGCGCCCGCTGGGCGACGACTCGCTGCCCTGCTGCGAGGCCCGCCCCCACTTCGGGCGGATCGCCGACGGCGTGGACGGGGTGCGCGCCGCCGCCCGGGACGAGTTCCGCAAGGGCGCCCGGCACCTCAAGGTGCTGCTCTCCGGTGGCGTCGCCTCCCCGCACGACGAGATCGCCGCGGTCCAGTACAGCGAGGAGGAGATCCGGGCGGCCGTCGAGGAGGCGGAGAACCACAACCGCTACGTCACCGTGCACGCCTACCACCCGCGGGCGATCGACCGCGCCCTGCGGGCCGGCGTGCGCTGCGTCGAGCACGGCAACCTGCTGGACGACACCACCGTCGCGCTGCTGCTGGAGAAGGATGCCTTCCTGGTCCCCACCCTGGTCGCCTACGAGCAGACCGCGAAGCTCGGCGCCGCCTCCGGCCTGCCGCCGGCCTCACTGGCCAAGCTCGCCGAGGTGCGCGACCGCGGCCTGGAGGCCCTGGAGCGCGCCCACCGCGCGGGCGTCAACCTGGTCTACGGCAGCGACCTGCTCGGCCCGCTGCACCACGCCCAGCTGGCGGAGTTCACCCTGCGTGCCCAGGTCCAGCCCGCCGCCGACGTGCTCCGCTCGGCCACCACCACCGCGGCCCGGCTGCTCGGGCTGGCGGGGGAGATCGGCACCCTCGCGCCGGGCGCGCACGCGGACCTGCTGGTCGTCGACGGCGACCCGCTGGCGGACCTCACCGTACTGACCCGCCCCGAGCGGCACCTCCGGCACGTGGTGAAGGCCGGCGCCGTCGTCTAGGTCCTGCCCAAACGGTCCTGCCCAAACGCCGGGCGGGCGCCCGGGGAAACCCCGAACGCCCGCCCGCCGTACCGCAGTTGCGTTCCTGCCTGGTCCCGCGCTTCGCGAGGCCGTGCTTACTTGGTCCCGCGCTTCGCGAGGCCGTGCTTACTTGGTCCCGCGCTTCGCGAGGCCGTGCTTACTTGGTCCCGCGCTTCGCGAGGAAGGCCTCGACCTCGTCCCGGATCTCCGGCGTGTCCAGCCCGCGCACCGTCATGGTGGTGCGGCGCCGCAGCACGTCGTCCGCGGTGTACGCCCACTCGTTCTCGGCCGCGTAGGCGACCTGCGCCCAGACGTCCGGGCCGTCCTCGTGGATCGGCCGGCCGAGTTCCGGGTTCTCGTCGATCATGCGGGCGATGTCGAAGGAGAGCGTGCCGTAGTGGCTGGCCAGGTGCTTGGCGACCAGCGGCTCCATCCGGGAGCCCGGCTCGCGGTCGATCAGCAGGCGGTGCGCGACGGCGTTCGGCGCGCCGACGCCCGGCAGCGGGACGGTCGGGGCGATCGGGGACATGTCCTCGGCGAGGCCGGTGCCGGGCACGTGGGCCAGCTTCTCCAGCACGGCGCGGCCGATGTGCCGGTACGTGGTCCACTTGCCGCCGGAGACCGACAGCATGCCGCCGCGGCCCTCGGTGACGACGGTCTCGCGCTTGGCGGCGGCGGTGTCGCCGGGGCCGCCGGGGAGCACGCGCAGGCCAGCGAAGGAGTAGGTGATCAGGTCGCGGTCGAGGTGCTCGTCGCGGATCGCGTGCGCGGCCTCGCCCATGATCTGGTCGATGTCCGCGTCGGTGGCCCGGACGTCCTTCGGGTCGCCGGTGTACTCCTCGTCGGTGGTGCCGAGGAGGACGTGGTCCTCCCACGGGATGGCGAAGGAGACGCGGTACTTGTCGATCGGGATGGTCAGCGCGGCGCGCCACGGCGAGCGGCGCTTGACGACGACGTGGGCGCCCTTGGAGAGGCGGATCGACGGCGCGGCGCCGGCGTCCTCCATCTTGCGCAGGTGGTCGACCCACGGGCCGGTGGCGTTGAGCACCAGGCGGGCGTTCACGCCGAACTCGCTGCCGTCCAGGCGGTCGCGCAGCTCGGCGCCGGTGACCCGGCTGCCCGTGAAGCGCAGGCCGGTGACCTCGGCGTGGTTGAGCACCACGGCGCCGGCGTCGACGGCGGCGCGCACGGTCATCACCGCGACGCGCGAGTCGTTCATCTGGTGGTCGCCGTAGACGGCCACCGAGCGCAGGCCCTCGGTGCGCAGCGCGGGCACCTGCTGGGCGGCGTGCGCGGCGGTGGAGACCCGGCCCATGCCGTCGCGGAAGGCGGACAGCGCGGAGTACAGGAACACGCCGGCGCCGAGCTTGGCCGCGCCGTGCGGGCCGCCCTTGTAGACCGGCACGAAGAAGGTCAGCGGGTTGACCAGGTGCGGGGCCACGTCGGTGGAGAGCGCGCGGCGCTCCTTGTGGTTCTCGGCGACCAGCTTGACCGCGCCGGTCTGCAGGTAGCGCAGACCGCCGTGGACGAGCTTGGAGGAGGCGCTGGAGGTGGCACCGGCGAAGTCGCCGGCGTCGACCATGGCGACCTTCAGGCCGGCCTGGGACGCGGTCCAGGCGACGGCCGTGCCGAGGATGCCGCCCCCGATCACCAGCAGGTCGTAGGTGGCCTTGCCGAGCAGTTCACGGGTCTCGGCGCGGGAGGCGGTGCGGCCGGCGGTGCGCTCGGCGCCCAGGGTCGGGATGGTTGCCATGGTGGTTGTGTACGGCGCGCTGTTCCGGCTGCGCCGTTACTCCTCTCGGGTGCGGTGCGGCCCCTGCTGGAGAGGCCGGTCGGCCCGGTGCGGCGGGCCGGTGAAACACGGTGTCGCCCGGTGCCGGAACAGCGGGCGGCCGACCGGGGCGCGGGGCCCCGGCCGGCTGGTCGGTCAGTTGGTCTCTTCCTCCTCCACCCAGCCCATGGTGCGCTCCACGGCCTTGAGCCACTTCTTGTACTCGCGCTCCCGGGTGGCCTCGTCCATGCGCGGGGTCCACTCGGCGGCGCGGTGCCAGTTGGCCCGCAGGGTGTCGAGGTCGTTCCAGAAGCCGACGGCGAGACCGGCCGCGTAGGCGGCGCCGAGGGCGGTGGTCTCGGCCACGTACGGGCGCTCGACCGGGGCGTTCAGGACGTCGGCGATGTTCTGCATGAGCAGGTTGTTGCTGGTCATGCCGCCGTCGACCTTGAGGGCGGTGAGCTCGACCCCGGAGTCCTTCTGCATGGCGTCGACGACCTCGCGGGTCTGCCAGGCGGTGGCCTCCAGGACGGCCCGGGCCAGGTGGCCCTTGGTGACGTACCGGGTCAGACCGGCGATCACACCGCGGGCGTCGGAGCGCCAGTACGGGGCGAACAGGCCGGAGAAGGCCGGGACGAAGTAGGCGCCGCCGTTGTCCTCGACGGTGTTGGCGAGGGTCTCGATCTCGGCGGCGGTGGAGATGATGCCGAGCTGGTCGCGCAGCCACTGGACGAGCGAGCCGGTGACGGCGATCGAGCCTTCCAGCGCGTACACCGGGGCCTGGTCGCCGATCCGGTAGCCGACCGTGGTGAGCAGGCCGTGGTACGAGTTGACGATCTTCTCGCCGGTGTTCAGCAGCAGGAAGGTGCCGGTGCCGTAGGTGGACTTGGCCTCGCCCTCGTTGAAGCAGGTCTGGCCGAACAGCGCGGCCTGCTGGTCGCCGAGCGCGGCGGCGACCGGGACGCCGGCCAGGTCGCCGACGGCCTCGCCGTAGACCTCGGCCGAGGAGCGGATCTCCGGGAGGACGGCCAGCGGCACGCCCATCGAGTCGGCGATCTTCTCGTCCCAGGCCAGGGTGTTCAGGTTCATCAGCATGGTGCGGCTGGCGTTGGTCACGTCGGTGACGTGCTTGCCGCCGTTCACACCGCCGGTGAGGTTCCAGATCACCCAGGTGTCCATGGTGCCGAACAGGATGTCGCCGGCCTCGGCGCGCTCGCGCAGGCCCTCGACGTTGTCCAGCAGCCAGCGGATCTTCGGGCCGGCGAAGTAGCTGGCCAGCGGGAGGCCGGTCTCGCGGCGGAAGCGGTCCTGGCCGACGTTGCGGCCCAGCTCGCGGCAGAGCGCCTCGGTGCGGGTGTCCTGCCACACCAGCGCGTTGTGCACCGGCTCACCGGTGTTCTTGTCCCACAGGACGGTGGTCTCGCGCTGGTTGGTGATGCCGATCGCGCGGATGTCGTCCTTGGTCAGGCCGGCCTTCTCCAGCGCACCGCGGACGACCGACTGCACCCGGGTCCAGATCTCGGCGGCGTCGTGCTCGACGTAGCCGGGCTGGGGGAAGATCTGCCGGTGCTCCTGCTGGTCGACGGAGACGATCCGGCCGTCGGCGCCGAAGATGATGCAGCGGCTGGAGGTGGTGCCCTGGTCGATCGCGGCGATGTAGTTGCCAGTGGAGGTCATGTGGAGGGTCCTCGGCTCAAGTTCGGGGGTTACGGGGTGGGTGGGCCTGACACGGACGTTCGGTACCCGTACGTCCGGTCAGTCCCCGTGCTCGGCGGTTTCCAACCGGGCCTTTAGAACAGGGCGTTGTACACGCCGCCGGCGGCGAGGCCGCCCAGGATCGGGCCGACGACCGGGATCCAGGCGTAGGACCAGTCGGAGCCGCCCTTGCCGGGGATCGGCAGGATGGAGTGCATGATGCGCGGGCCGAGGTCGCGGGCCGGGTTGATCGCGTAGCCGGTGGGGCCACCGAGGGAGAGGCCGATGCCGACCACGGTGAGGGCGACGATCACGGTGCCGCCGGCCTTGAGGTCCGGGTTGAGGGTGAGGATCGCCATGCAGAGCACGAAGGTGCCGATGACCTCGGTGATCACGTTCTGGAACGGGTTCCGGATCTCGGGCCCGGTCGAGAAGATGCCGAGGGTGGGCTCCTCGTTGGCCTGGAACTGGCCGAGGTAGGTGAGCCAGACGAGCGTGGCGCCGATCATCGCGCCGAGCATCTGGGAGCCGATGTAGAGCGGCACCTGGCTCCAGTCGCCGCTCTTGACCGCGAGCGCGATGGTGACGGCCGGGTTGAGGTGGGCACCGGACTTCGAAGCCGACATGTAGGCGGCGACCAGGACCGCGAAGCCCCAGCCGAAGGTGATCGCCAGCCAGCCGGCGTTGAAGGCCTTCGACTTCTTGAGCGTCACGGCGGCGCAGACGCCGCCGCCGAGGAGTATCAGGGCGGCGGTGCCGAGGGTTTCGCCGACGAAGACGTCGCCGTTGGAGAACGCGGACACAAAGACTCCCTTGTCATGGCCCGGAGGTGCGGGTGGGGGCAGGCGGCGGGTCGATCCCTGTGCGGGTGAGCGCATCGGGGGAGTGATCTTCCCGGCCGTCGTTCGACAATGTCGACCGTCATGCGGAAGCTTCCTCCGCAGGTCGCCCCCGCGTCAAGGCGGGGTTACGCAGCTGTGACCCTTGCCTCGGCGCATGCCCCGAAGTTACCCAGCGGAGCGCCCTGAATCGGGGCAAAACGCCAAGGCGCGGACAGGCTCACCGCCCGTCCGCGCCTCAGCGTGACGAATCGACCGCGTTGCTCAGAACCGCCCGGCGCCCAGGTCGCGGGAGATCGCCCGCGCCGCGCTGCGCACCGAGGCCACCAGCGAGGGCTTCACGAAGCCGTCCTCGCAGACCCGCTCCACCGGCCCGTTGATGCACACCGCGCCCACCGGGTTGCGCCGGCGGTCCTGGATCAGCGCGGCGATCGAGGCCACGCCCTCCCAGGTCTCCTCGATCGAGTCCGCCCAGCCGCGCTCGCGGATCAGCGCGCACTCGGCGTCCAGATCGCTCGCCCCGGTCAACGTCCGCACGGTGTACGACTCGTACGGCCCGTCGCCCAACTCCCCGCGCGCGACCGGGTCGTAGGCCACCAGTACCTTGCCGATCGCGGTGCTGTGCAGCGGCTGCATCGAACCGACCTCCAGCACTTGCCGGGTGTCGTCGGGCCGGAACACGTGGTGCACGATCAGCACGCCCTGCTGGTGCAGCACCCCCAGGTAGACGGTCTCGCCGGCCGCCCTGGCCAGGTCGTCCGCCCACACCAGTGCCCGCGCCCGCAGCTCGTGCACGTCCAGGTAGCTCTGCCCCAGCCGCAGCAGCTCGGCGCCCAGCTGGTACTTCCCGCTCTCCGGGTCCTGCTCGACGAACCCCTCCTGCTGCAGCGTGCGCAGGATGCCGTGCGCGGTGCCCTTGGCCAGGCCCAGCGCCGTCGCGACCTCGGACAGCCCCAGGCGGCGCTCGCCGCCGGCCAGCAGGCGCATGATCGCGGCGGCCCGGGAGAGCGACTGGATCGGGCCGGGCATGGATACCTCCGGGCGACAGGCGGTCGACATTGTCGACCGCAGTGGTGACGGGACGAGTCTGCCAGGCCGCCGTCCGTCCGTGCACCTTCCCCCTCGGTAACCCGCACTCAGCCGGGTGTTAACCTTCCGTCCCGCCGCCGGGACACGCCTCAGCTGTCCGCCCCGCTCAGCACCCCGCGCCGTACGGTCACCTCCGCCGCCAGCGCGGCGATCCCGTCGGTGCCCACCCGGCAGCAGCCGCCGACCAGCCGGGCGCCGTCCGCCAGCCAGCCGCCCACCCGGGCGGAGCGGAAGGTCGACTCCCCGCGCCAGTCCCGGCGGTCCGGGTCCCACCGCTCCCCGCTGTTCGGGTAGACCACCACCGGCTTCCCGGTCACCTCGGCGGCCACCGCCACCGCCAGGTCCGCGTCCTGCGGGGTGCAGCAGTTGACGCCCACCGCCAGCACCTCGTCCGCCTCGGCGGCCAGCGCGAACGCCTCGGCCAGCGGCTGCCCGGCCCTGGTCCGGCCGTCCGCCACGCTGTACGACAGCCAGGCCGGCACCCCCAGACCGCGCACCAGCTCCAGCAGCGCCCGGGCCTCGTCCGCGTCCGGCACCGTCTCCAGCGCCAGCACGTCCGGCCGGGCCGCCGCCAGCACCTCCAGCCGCGGCCGGTGGAACGCCACCAGCTCCGCGTGGTCCAGCCCGTACCGGCCGCGGTACTCCGAACCGTCCGCCAGCACCGCCCCGTACGGGCCGACCGAGGCCGCCACCCAGCGCCGCCGCCCGCCCGGCTCGGCCCGCGCCGCCTCCCTGGCCAGCTCCACGCTGCTCGCCAGCAGCCGGGCCGCCGCCGCGTGCCCCACCCCGCGCCGGGCGAAGCCCTCGAAGCTCGCCTGGTAGCTCGCCGTGATCGCGACCTCGGCCCCGGCCGCGAAGTACGCCCGGTGCGCCGCCACCACCGCCTCCGGGTCGTCCGCGAGCAACCGCGCCGACCACAGCGCGTCCGACAGGTCGTGCCCGGCGGAGGCCAACTGGTTGGACATCCCGCCGTCCAGGACCAGCGGGCCGGCCGCCAGCGCGGCGGCGAAGTCCGGCGGGGCAGCAGTGGGCATCTCGGCCTCCTCGGGCGCGGTCGTTCCTGGTCACAGCCTAGAAGCCGGAGACCTCCGACGACCGGGAAAACCGTTTGCCGCCGGGGAACGAAGTCGTTACGTTGTGCTCATCCCGAGAACGACAGCACCAAGTGCCCCAGGGGCGCGGAGAGGAGCCGGCGATGGCAGCGGACGACGCGTCCCCCCAGCCCGCCGCCGGGCCCACGGCCGAGCAGCAGTGGCTCGCCGCGTACGACCCGCGCGCCTACGCCCCGATCGCCGTCACCGTCGACGTGGTGGCACTGACACTGCGGCACGGCCGACTGCACGTGCTCCTGGTCGAACGCGGCGCCCCGCCCTACCAGGGCTGCTGGGCGCTGCCCGGCGGCTTCCTGCGAGCGGGGGAGGAGGGCCTCGACGAGGCCGCCGCCCGCGAACTCGCCGAGGAGACGGGCCTGCAGGGCGTCTCCGAGGCCGAGGCCGCGCTCTGCCGCCTGCACCTCGAACAACTCGGCACCTACGGCGCCCCCGAGCGGGATCCGCGGATGCACGTCGTCTCCGTCGCCTACCTGGCCTTCGCCCCGGACCTGCCCGACCCGCAGGCCGGAACGGACGCCGCGGCCGCCGCCTGGCACCCGGTGGCCGACCTCGACCCGGCCCCGCGGTCCCTCGACCGCGCCCCAGCCGCCGGTGTGCCCGCCGACACCCACGGGGGTGGCGTCGACGGGCACACCGGCCCCCGGCCGGTCGCACCGCACCCGATCCGGCTGGCCTTCGACCACGCCCGCATCCTGGCCGACGGCCTCGACCGGGTGCGCGCCAAACTGGAGTACAGCCCGCTCGCCACCGCCTTCCTGCCCCACGACTTCACCATCCCCGACCTCCGCGCCGTCTACGAGGCCGTCTGGGACGAGAAGCTCCACCCCGGCAACTTCCACCGCAAGGTCCTCTCCGTCCCCGGCTTCGTCGAGAGCACCGGCTCCACCACCGAGCGCGGCGGCGCCCGCGGCGGCCCCCGCGCCCGCACCTACCACGCGGGCGACGCCCAGCTGCTGCACCCCGCGCTGCTCCGCCCGGCCCGCGAGGACGGCCAGGGCCTCGAAGCACCCGGCACCGACGACCGGCCCCGCTGAGCACCGGGCTACCATCCGCCCATGACCACCGACGAAGCGACCCGCACCGCCCACCGGCCGTTCTCCCACTGCCACTTCTGCGGCACGCCGTACCCGCCCGGCACCGAGGGCTGGCCCCGCACCTGCCCCGGCTGCGCCGAGATCGGCTACCGCAACCCGCTGCCCGTCGCCGTCACCGTCCTCCCCGTCACCCGCCCCGACGCCGACCCGGCCCTGGTCGTCATCCGCCGCACCATCGAACCCGGCTACGGCGAACTCGCCTTCCCCGGCGGCTACATGGACTACGGCGAGAGCTGGCAGCAGGCCTGCGTGCGCGAACTCGCCGAGGAGACCGGCATCCTGGCCGACGCCTCCGACGTCCGCCTGATCCACACCGCCTCCGACCCCAACGGCCGCTTCGTGATGCTCTGCGGACTGCTCCCCGCCCGCCCGCTCGCCGAGCTCCCGCCCTCGCTCCCCACCGACGAGACCGAGGGCTGGCTGCTCGCCACGGCCGACACCGCGCTCGTCTGGGACTTCCACAACGGCATCCTGCGCCGCTGGTTCGACGGCGAGTTCACCCCCCGCTGAGCGGCCCCGGCACCACCCGCCGACCCTGGCGCAGCGGCCGCTCGCATGGCATGGTCTGCACCGACAGCCCAACCGGACGGGTTGGCCACGAGCTCACCCGTCCCGACCACCGGCCGGGAGACCACCACCGTGAGCACCCCTTCCCAGGACCAGCCGCTCTGGCGCCCCAACCCCGCTCGCGCCGCCGCCACCAGTCTGGTCGCCTTCCAGGCCTGGGCCGCCGAACACCACGGCGCCCCGGCCGCCCCGCTCGCCCCGGCCGCCGACGACCAGCAGGCCGCCCAGCGCTACGCGGACCTGCACGCCTGGTCCACCGCTGACCTCGACCGCTTCTGGACGGCGGTGACGCAGTGGTTCGACGTCCGCTTCACCGAAGCCCCCGAGGCCGTCCTCGCCGACCGGGCGATGCCCGGCGCCCGCTGGTTCCCCGGCGCCCGCCTCAACTACGCCGAGCACGCCCTGCGCGCCGCGGAAGACCCCGGGAACGCCGACCGCCCGGCGATCCTCCACCTGGACGAGACCACCGAGCAGCCGGCCGTCCTCACCTGGTCCGAGCTGCGCCGCCAGGTCGGCTCCCTGGCCGCCGCCCTGCGCGCCCGCGGCGTCGGACCCGGCGACCGGGTCAGCGCCTACCTGCCCAACATCCCGCAGGCCGCCGTCGCCCTGCTCGCCACCGCCGCCGTCGGCGCCGTCTGGACCAGCTGCGCCCCCGACTTCGGCGCCCGCAGCGTCCTCGACCGCCTCCAGCAGATCGAACCCGCGGTCCTCTTCGCCGTCGACGGCTACCACTACGGCGGCAAGGACCACGACCGCACCGAGGTCGTCGCCGAGCTGCGCCGCGAACTCCCGAGCCTGCACACCGTGGTGCACGTCCCGCTGCTCGGCGCCCCGGCCCCCGAGGGCGCCCTCCAGTGGGACGACCTGGTCGCCGACGACGTGGAGCCGGTGTTCGAGCCCGTCCCCTTCGACCACCCGCTCTGGGTCCTCTACTCCTCCGGCACCACCGGCCTGCCGAAGGCCATCGTCCAGAGCCAGGGCGGCATCCTGCTCGAACACCTCAAGCAGGCCGGCCTCCACCTCGACCTCGGCCCCCAGGACCGCTTCCTCTGGTACACCTCCACCGGCTGGATGATGTGGAACTTCCTGCTGGCCGGCCTCCTGGTCGGGGCCACGATCGTCACCTATGACGGCAGCCCGGGCCACCCCGACACCGGCGCCCTGTGGTCCGTCGCCGCCCGCACCGGCGCCACCGTGCTCGGCACCTCCGCCGCGTACGTCATCGCCAGCCGCAAGGCCGAGCTCCACCCCGGCCGCGAACTCGACCTCTCCGCCGTCCGCTGCATCGGCACCACCGGCTCCCCGCTGCCGCCCGACGGCTTCCGCTGGATCTACGACGAGGTCAAGCAGGACGTCTGGCTCGCCTCGGTCAGCGGCGGCACCGACGTCTGCTCGTGCTTCGTCGGCGGCGTCCCCACCCTGCCGGTGTACCTCGGCGAGATCCAGGCCCCCTGCCTGGGCGCCGCCGTCGAGTCCTGGGACGTCCAGGGCCACCCGCACACCGACACCGTCGGCGAGCTCGTCGTCACCGAGCCCATCCCGTCGATGCCCACCGGTTTCTGGAACGACCCCGAGGGAACCCGGTACCACGACAGCTACTTCGACACCTACCCCGGCATCTGGCGCCACGGCGACTGGATCACCGTCACCTCCCGGGGCACCGTCGTCATCCACGGCCGCTCCGACTCCACCCTCAACCGCCAGGGCGTCCGGATGGGCTCCTCGGACATCTACGAGGTGGTCGAGCGCCTCCCCGAGATCGCCGAATCCCTGGTCATCGGCCTGGAGGAGCCCGACGGCGGCTACTGGATGCCGCTGTTCGTCGTCCTCGCCCGCGACGCCGAACTCGACCAGGACCTCATCGGCCGCATCCGCACCACGCTGCGCACCGAGCTCTCCCCGCGCCACGTCCCGGACGAGGTGATCGCCGTCCGCGGCCTGCCGCACACCCTCACGGGCAAGCGCATCGAGGTCCCGGTCAAGCGGATCCTCTCCGGCACCCCGCTGGAGCAGGCCGTCAACCCCGGCTCCGTCGACAACCTCGACCACCTGCGCTTCTTCGAGCGGCTCCGGGTCGACCGCCAGGCCTGACCGGCCCGGGAACGCCGAAAGGGGCGCTCCCCACCGGGTGTGGTGGGGGCGCCCCTTCGGCGGCTACCGGTCTCCTACTCGTCTACTACTCGCCGGAGAGCACCTGCTGGGCGGCGGCCCGCGCCTCCTCGGCGCTGTCCGCGGCCCGGGCGGCCTCGGCCGCCCGGCGGCACTGCGCCAGCGTGTACTTCGCCAGGGTGCTCCGCACGTACGGGATCGAGGCCGAGCCCATGGAGAGGCTGGTGACGCCCAGACCGGTCAGCACCACGGCCAGCAGCGGGTCCGAGGCCGCCTCGCCGCAGACGCCGCAGCTCTTGCCGACCGCCTGCGCCGCCTCGGCGGCCGAGGCGACCAGGTCCAGCAGAGCGGGCTGCCACGGGTCCTGCAGCCGGGCCAGCGCACCGACCTGGCGGTCGGCGGCGAAGGTGTACTGGGCGAGGTCGTTGGTCCCCAGCGAGAGGAACTCGACCTCCTGGAGGATCGACCGGGCGCGCAGCGCGGCCGACGGGATCTCCACCATCGCACCGAACTTGGCGTCCAGGCCGGCCTCGCGGCACGCGGCCGCGAAGTCCGCGGCGTCCTTGCGGTCGGCCACCATCGGGGCCATCACCTCGAGGTGCACCGGCAGGCCCTCGGCCGCCGTGGCCAGCGCCCGCAGCTGGGTGCGCAGCACCTCCGGGTGCTCCAGCAGGGTGCGCAGACCGCGCACGCCCAGCGCCGGGTTCGGCTCGTCGGCCGGGGTCAGGAAGTCCAGCGGCTTGTCGGCGCCCGCGTCCAGCACCCGGACCACGACCCGGCCCTCCGGGAAGGCTTCCAGCACCTTGCGGTACGCCTCGACCTGCTTCTCCTCGGAGGGAGCCTTCGCCGAGTCGTCCAGGAACAGGAACTCGGTACGGAACAGGCCGACGCCCTCCGCTCCGTTCTCCAGCGCGGCCGGCACGTCCGCCGGGCCGCCGACGTTGGCCAGCAGCGGCACCCGGTGCCCGTCCGAGGTCTGCCCCGGGCCGGAGGAGGCGGCCAGCGCGGCCTTGCGCTCGGCGGCGACCGCCCGCAGCTCGTCCTGCTTCTCCTGCGAGGGGTCCAGCAGCACGTCGCCCGAGCTGCCGTCCACCGCGACGACCGTGCCCTCGGCGACATCCGTCGCCCCCGGCAGCGCGACCACGGCCGGCACGCCCATGGCCCGCGCCAGGATGGCGCTGTGGCTGGTCGGCCCGCCCTCCTCGGTCACGAAGCCGAGCACCAGCGTCGGGTCCAGCAGCGCGGTGTCGGCCGGCGCGAGGTCCCGTGCGAACAGCACGTACGGCTCGTCGCTGTCCGGCACCCCCGGCATCGGCACGCCCAGCAGGCGCGCCACGATTCGGTTCCGCACGTCGTCCAGGTCGGCGACGCGCCCGGCCAGGTACTCCCCGGCGGAGGCCAGCAGCGCACGGTACGCCGCGAAGGCGTCGTACACGCCGCGCTCGGCACTGCTGCCGACGGCGATCCGGCGGGACACGTCGGCCATCAGCTCGGGGTCCTGCGCCATCAGCGCCTGGGCCTCCAGCACGGCCTGCGCCTCGCCGCCGGCCAGATTGCCGCGTGCGATCAGGTCGGCGGCGACGGCCTCGACGGCCGCCTGGGCGCGAGCCTGCTCGCGCGGGGCGTCCTCGGTCGGGATCTGGGTGGTCGGGGGCTCCAGCACCGCCGTGCCCATGTGCCGCACCTGGCCGATCGCGACCCCGTGGCTGACACCCACGCCGCGCAGTGTCTTCTCCATGTACCTATATCTCCGCTGAGAGGAGCGGCCCCGCCGGGAACCGCTGAGTGCCGGGTCGCCCCGTCAACTCCTGCGGGGCGGGTGTGTGTCGGTGGTTGAGGGGTCAGCTCCAGCTGAACAGCTCGTCGCCCGCCTGGACCTTGCCGGACTCGACCAGGCCACCCAGCGAGTCGGGAGTGGCCTCCAGCGCCACGATCGGCGAGATCGGCGACTTGCCCGCAGCCTCGACCGCAGCCGGGTCCCACCGGATGACGGCCTGACCGCGGGTCACCGTGTCGCCCTTGTTGACGAGCAGCTCGAAGCCCTCGCCGTTCAGCTGCACCGTGTCGATCCCGAGGTGGGTCAGCACACCGTGCCCGTCCGCGTCCACCACCACGAAGGCGTGCGGGTGCATGGAGACGACGACGCCGTCCACCGGAGCGACCGCCTCGGTGGGCTCACGAACCGGGTCGATCGCGGTGCCCGGGCCGACCATCGCACCCGAGAACACCGGATCCGGCACGCCGGCGAGCCCGACGACCTGCCCGGTCAGCGGCGACGTCACAGTGGTCATGGTTGTGCCTCCCAAGTGCGCATTTCAGCGAGCGGCCGCGAGGTGCGGCACACGATCAACTGAAGCCTAAATCATGTCAACTTCGGACATCTGTCGACATTCCTGGGCGAAGACCCACGCCCCCGCCCGTCTACCGACCGGCGTCACATCGACTCGCGACTGGTCTAGTCCTCTTGGTCGATGCGCCGCACTCTACAGGCATCTTGGCGAATCAGGACCATTGCTGTATATGCTCGCGAGAGCAACAAATCATGCCGCCACCCGGGTGACCCCGAGCGCGCCTCGATTCGCACTCCGGCTGGCGACCCGCTATGGTTGGCCGAGTCGCCGCAACTCGGCGGTTAACACCAGATTTCAGATGCGGAAAGCCCCGGTAAACGGAGCGGAAAACATCTGGTAAGCTGGAAACACGAAAGAACGAAGCGCCCGGAGGGCCCGCTGGAAGGCGGTCCGAAGGAAGCGTCCGTTCCTTGAGAACTCAACAGCGTGCCA
>NZ_JBEOSP010000042.1:0-78833 GCF_040303105.1 Kitasatospora sp. NPDC096128
GTCCTGGGCCACGCGTCGGCCGAGGGTGTGCAGGCCCAGCAGGCCTTCAAGGAGCTGGGCTTCGACTCGCTGACGGCAGTGGAGATCCGGAACCGCGGGCGAGAACTTCGGAACCACGACTGCTTGATCAAAACGTTACACCGCCGCGGGTCCCCCGGCCAGGGAGCCGAGCCGGACACGCAGCGGCGCAGCCGGGGCGCACGGACTCACCCCGGCCCGGTCGAGCCGCCGGTGTCCGCGAACACGGGCGGGACTCCCCTGCCGCCCGGCCGGCAGGGCGGTTCAGCCGGACAGCCGGTCGCGGCCCCCGCGACCGGCTGTCCTTCGCAGGGCACCGGGTGGTCCCCGCTCTCAGTGCAGGACGTCGAGGGCGTTGTCCGCGTCGTTGACGAAGTAGACCGCGTCGTGGTCGAGGTCCAGCGCGAGGCCGAAGAGCGCGCCCGCGCCGGGCGGGGTGCCCTCGCTGTTGATCGCCTTGACCGCCACCTGGCGCCCGGCCCGGTCGGTCTCGACGATGTTGCCGTCCCCGCCGTTGACGGTGAGGATGTCGCCCCTGGGCGTGATCGCCATGCCCAGCGGGGCGTTGAGGTTGCCGCCCGAGGTGAGGACCCGGCCGATGCCGGCGCTGTCCTTGCGGGTGAAGGCGTCCGGGATCGCGGTGATCCGGCTCAGCACGGTGTCGGCGACGTAGAGGGTGCCGTCGTGGAGACCGACCCCGGTCGGGCCGACCACCAGCGCCGCCGGGTCCGTCCGCTCCGGGAAGCCGGAGCCGATCACGGCGGTGGCCTCCCGGACCGGCGGCTGGTCGCCCTCGGTCCGCAGGGTGATCCGCAGGACCGTGCCCTGGTCGACCTCCTGACCGCCGCCGTCGACCGTCCCGTTGAGCACGTTGGTGACGAACAGCTGGCTCCGCCTGCCGGTACTGACGGCGGTCATGTCCCAGGGGCCGTTGATGCCGTCCCCGATGATGGTCTCCCGGACGGTGCCGTGCTTGTCGAGCACCAGCAAACAGCCGGCCTGGGCGGTCGCGGACGTGCCGTCGCTGGTGGGCAGGCTGCCGACCACCACCCAGCCGCCGGGCAGCACGGTCAGCGCCGTGGTGAGGCCGACCCCGCCGGGGCACGGTCCCGGCAGGTTGTCCGGGTCGATGGTGGCGAAGGTCGTCCGGGTGCCGTTCGGTGCGATCTGGACCAGCGTGGTACCGGTGCCCTGCAGGCCGGCCGGCGGGTTCGCCGAGTTGTTGAAGTTGCTCACCAGGACGCTGCCCCGGTGCAGGTCGCCGACGGTCTCCCGGATCGTGAACGTGCCGTACGGGTTCACGTCTCCGTTCTCCGGAACGGTGGACGCGACGAGGGACACGGTGTTCAGCCGGTCGAGGAACGGCCGCGGCTCGGCGGCCCCGGCCGGGGCCGCCGCGGCGGTCGGGCCGACGGTCAGCGCGACGCACATCAGCGCGATGGAACGAAGTCTCATGGGTGCTGCCTCCTGGGGCCGCGGGCCGGGCCCGCGGAAGTACTGGGCCAACCCCCCAGGAGGTCACGCTAGGCACCCGTACCGACCCTCTGCGCGACGGCGTCGGCCGAATGCCTCAGGCCTCCGGAGCCTCGATGCCGCCGACCAGGGCGCGGACCGTCGCCGCGGCGAACTCGTCCGGATCGGCGGGGCGCAGCGCCTCGGCCGGTGCCTCGCCGGCGTAGAAGACCTCCAGGAAGGCGCGGTGGAAGCAGGCGCCGATCAACAGCATCGCGGCGGCGTCCGGGTCGACGTCGGCGGCGATCCGGCCGAGCCGCTGTTCGGCGCGCAGGTAGTCGGCCAGGTGGGAGCTGACGTGGTGCGGGCCGGCGTCGTCGAGCTTGCGGCGGTGGGCGGCGAGCAGTTCGGGGCTGGCGAGCAGACCGCCGGCCATCGGGAACGACTGCCGGTAGAACGGCACGGCGATCACCACCACCGCCTCCAGGTGCTCGCGCACCGAGCCCTGCCCGGCCCGGTCGGGGAGTTCGGCGACGGCGGCGGCCAGCCGGGGGGCGCGTTCGCGCAGCACCCGGACGAAGATGTCCTCCTTGTCCCGGAAGTGCTTGTAGAGCGCGGCCTCCGAGCAGCCGGCCTCCCGGGCGATCTCCTTCGTGGTGGCGCGGACGAGCCCGACCGTGCCGATCAGCCGGGCGGCGGCGTCCAGCACCTTTGCCCTGGTCAGGGCTGCTCCGGTCAGCGGCCGGCCGTCCTCGCGGGTCCCCTCGTTCGTCATGGGCACCAGCCTACCTTGACAGGTGGGTGAGCACTCACCCACTCTGGAGGAGAAGAAGGAAGTGAGCACTCACCCACCCCGAGGGAGGGGCCATGAAACTCGCTGTTCTGGGCGCCACCGGCGGCATCGGCCGCCAGCTGGTCACCCTTGCGCTCGCCGACGGGCACCAGGTCACGGCCGCCGTGCGCGACCCGGTCCGACTGCCCGTCCGCCACGACCGGCTGACCGTGGCCAAGGCCGACGCGCTCGACCCCGCCTCGCTGGAGCCGGTGATCGCGGGCGCGGACGCCGTCCTCTCGGCCATCGGCCAGGCCGGCCGGACCGACCCGCTCAAGCCCGCCTCGAACTCCGCCCGCGCAGCCGTCACCGCGATGGCGGCCACCGGGGTGCGCCGCATCCTCGTGGTCAGCGCCGCGCCGCTCAACCGCTCCGGGGCCGGGCAGCCGGTCCTCGCCGCGAAGGCCTTCGGCCCGCTGCTCTGGGCGGTGCTCCGGGACGTGTACACCGACCTGGAGGCGATGGAGCGCGTGCTGCGTGAGAGCGACCTGGACTGGACGGCCGTACGCCCGCCGCGGCTGACCGACCGGCCGGGCCGGGGCCGCTACCGGCACGCCGTCGAGTCCGGCCCAGCCGGGTCCACCGTGCCGCGCGCCGACGTCGCCCGGGCCATGCTGGACCTGGTCGCCGACCCGACCAGCTACCGGCACGCGGTCGGCGTCAGCTCCTGAGCCGGGCGGCGGCCGCCGACCGGTCGCAACGAAGTCAGTCGACCGGGGTCGCGTTGACCTGCGTGGACTGGATCGAGTGAGACAGCTGCGGGTCGGTGTCGGTCGTCCCGGGACAGACGACCTTGACCGGTGCTGTGCGCGGACAGCCCTCAGCGGTGGGTGGGGGTGGAGCGTGCTCGGGAGAGGAAGGTCCTGATGCCGCCGTGGGTGAGCGGCGTGTCGCGGCGGTCCGTCATCCGGACCCACCGCCGGATTCGACGGTGGGCCCGAGGGCTGACAGGTCGGCCTTGTGTCGCGGCGCACCGTACAGCGCCACCGCGGCAACAACCAGAGCGGTCACACCACCGCCTCCGAACATGACCGCCGGAAGCCGGCGCCTGAGGGTCAGGTCGGATGTCGCTTCGAGGTGAGTGGGTTCCGACGGATCGTAGATCACGTCGACGGTGGTGCCGACGTTGCCCGTGACACCGCCGCCGCTCGTCCACTCAGCCGCCAGGCGGGTGCTCGGGTCGAACCCCAGAAGGTACCGGGCGCCGTTCGACCGATGGTCTTGGGCTTGCTCGATGCGAATGATCGTGGCCTGGGCGTGTAGAGCTCGGCTCTCGAAGTCGTGCTCCTGCCTCCCCAGGTGAACCATGGCGCCGATCAGGCCGATGCCGAGGACGGCCAGCGGTATGCCGGCAGCCCAGTGGCGGTTCCGTGGAAGACGCGCGTCTTTGATCCCCCGTCGCATGAGTGGATCATTACATCTCCGGGGCGAGCGCTGCGCATGGAGCGGAACTCCCTTTCAAGAGGCCGCCTGGGAGCCTGCTGCCAGTCGTCGCCGCCCAGCACCAGCCCGCGAACCGACGCTCACCGCGAGACCACCGATGAGAGCGATCAGCCGCGGGCGCGGGCACGTTGACGATTCCTCCACGAATGTGTCCGGGAAGTGGAGTCGATGCGTCCTGACCCCTTGTCAGGCGGAACGTTCCTCCCTACCTTCGTGGATCAGGATCCCCGGCCCGCTGGGCCAGCTCGACGGGCTGCGGACCCGCACCATCACCGGAGGCACCACAAGATCTGGAGGTTTCCCATGCCCGGAACCATGATCGAGGAGATCCGCGACGCGGGTCCACTGCTGGTGGATGACGAGACCATCGCGTTCGAGGACGACGACCGCGCCGACCGCGAGGCCACGGCCTGTCTCGCCGACCCGTGGGTGACCGCCACCACCCGCTTCGCCTGCGACTTCAACTCCTGACGGTGACCGGTTCCACCGTCGGCCGGCGCGGCTGGTCCGACGAGACCTGGTCGTACCTGAACGACCCGCGGATGCCGGCGGTGGAACACGGTTGGAAGCTGCACGTCTCGACCCGCCCCGGCGAGCTGGACACCGTACTGGCCCTCGTCCTGCCGGTCCTGGCCCGGTACGTCTGCCACGCCAAGTGGGCGAGCGGTCCGGAGGTGCTCCGGGAGCTCAACTCCGGGGTGCGGAGCGCTGGTTCGGTCGGGAAGGCGATCACGGTGTACCCGGCCCCGGGCACCGTCGTCGCACTGGCCGGGGAACTCGTCGCGGTGCTGCGCGGGCGGGAGGGGCCGCAGGTCGTGAGCGACCGGCGGGTCGACCCCGGCGCACCCGTCCACTACCGCTACGGGCCCTTCACCGGCGACTACCGGACCGGACGCGGCGGACGGCTGGAGTCGGTCATGCTCGGCCCGGACGGCCGGGCCTTCGACGGACTGGCGACCGGCTCCTACCGCTGCCCGCCCTGGGCCGAGGACCCGTTCGAGCAGCGGACGACCCGGGCAGCCCCGGCGGCCCACGCGGCCCGGCCCCTGGCGGACTCCCCCGGGCTCGGCGGCGGCCGCTACCGGGTCACCCGCGGCATCGCCCGAAAGCCGCAGGGCAACGTCTACCGGGCGGTGGACCTCAGGACCGGACAGGCCGTGGTGATCAAGCAGGCCCGCGCCTTCGTGGCCGAGGACGAGTCCGGGGCGGACGCCCGGGACCGGCTGCGCCACGAGCGGGCGGTGCTCACCGCGCTCGACGGACTCCCCGACGTACCCCGGGTACTCGACTCCTTCCGGCACGGCTCGGACGAGTACCTGGTGATGACCGACTGCGGCGACCGGGACCTGCGCCGGGCCGTCCAGGAGCACGGCCCGTACGGCACCGCACACCTCGCCGAGCTGGCCGGACGGCTGCTGCGCCTCCTGGACGGCATCCACCGCCGGGGCGTGGTCGTCCGCGATCTGAAACCCGACAACATCACCCTGGACGCCGAAGGCCGCTGCCGGCTGGTCGACTTCGGGATCAGCGCCCTGAACGGCACCGGCCCGGACGGCTCGACGCCCGGCTACAGCGAGCCGGTACGCCGCCCGGCGGGCCGAGCGGCCGAGCCCGCCGACGACTTCCACGCGCTGGGCGCGACTCTCGGCTTCGCCGCCACCGGACTGGACCCGGTGATCGTGGACGGCAACGCCGCCGTCAACCGCGACCGCACCCTGGCCGGTCTGACGTGGGCACTTCCCGGTGAGGAGCACAGTCATCTCCTCGCGTTGATAGGCGAGTTGACGAGCCTCGATCCCGCCGTCCGGACCGCCGGGGCCGCCCGGCTCCGCGTCGGGACGGCGGTCGAGCCACCGCGCCCGCCCGCACCACGGCCCCGGATCGACGCCGACCTGCTCCGGGAGATCATCGAGCACACCACCGCGTACTGCGTCGCCGAGGCCCACCGGATCGCCGACCCGGCGCTCGCCGCCCGGGCCGCCGTCCCGACGCCGATCGACGTCTACGGCGGAAGCGCGGGCCTCGGCCTGGAACTGCTCCACCACCTCCGCCGGCCCGGGGTACCGGAGGCCGTCCAGGCGCTGGCGGGGTGGACGGCGGGCCAATCCCGGCGCCTCTCGCCGGGGTTCTACTCGGGCCGGACCGGGGTCGAACTGTTCCTCGCCGAGGCCGGGTTGCCCGGCGGCTGCGTCGGAGACAGGGACCTACCGGCCCACGGCCCGGACGGCGGGCCGCCGGAGGCCGACCTGATCGAGGGCGTCGCCGGGATCGGGGTCGGCCGCCTGCTGCTCGCCCGGCGCGCGCACCAGCCCGCCGAGCGCGACCGGCACCTGGCCGTGGCCGCCGAGTGCGCCCGGGCGCTGTCCTCCGGCCGGGCCCGCCTGTCGCCCGCCGGTGCCGACACGGTCGGCAGCGCCGCACTGCGTGAGGGCCTGGCGCACGGCACGGCGGGCGTCGCCTACTTCCTGCTGGAGTACGGGAGTTCCAGCGGCGAGTCGGCCGCCCTGCGCCGGGCCGAGCAGGCCTGCGCCCGACTCGCCGCCGTCACCCCGGACCTGATCGCCCGGGCGACCGCACCCGGGGCGACCCGCCGCTACGGCTCCTGGTGCCGGGGCCTGGCCGGGGTCGGGGCGGTGCTGGTCCGGGCCGCCGACCGGCTGGCCGAGCCCGGCTACCTGGACCTCGCCCGGCAGGCCGCCCGCACCTGCGCCGTGCTCGCGCCCCGGATGCCGCTGGTCACCCAGTGCTGCGGACTCGCGGGCGTCGGCGAACTGCTGGTGGACGTCGGCCTCGCGTCCGGCGCCGAGGAGTTCTGGGACGCCGCCGGCACCGTCGCGGAGATCATCCTGAGCCGCAGCGGCGGCCGGCCGTCCCGCCCGGTGTTCCCGGACACCGGGCTCGCCCGGCCGAGCGCCACCTGGGCCGGCGGCTCCGCCGGGGTGCTCGGCTTCCTCCGGCGGCTGCACGACCGGGGCGGCCCGCGCCTCGGCCTCCTCGGCACGCCCTAGGATTCCCGGCTCAACAGCCGCCGCCAGCGCGGCAGTTCGGTGCCGCAACAGGCCAGCGCGAGAACCGTGACGAGCCCCGCCGCCCAGCGCGGGAAGAGCAGCCAGGCGGCCGTGACGGCACCCGCGAGCTCCGCGAGCACCATCAGCACGGTCACCCACCCGGGCACCGCGACCACCGTCCCCGGCTTGTCCCCCGGAGTCTGCAGCACGGCGGGCACACCGATCAGCAGCACGTCCACGCCGATCGCCAACGGGACCGAATGCGGCCAGAGCGCGATCGGCAGGCCGATCCACCCGACCAGCTCCAGCCCGGCTCTCAGGCCGGTGGCGTACCAGGGCTCGGTGTGCTGTCGGCTCATCGCTCTCCCCCGTCGTCGGACCGCGGGGGGAGGCTAGCGCACCACCGATCGGCCGTCACCCGCTACGGCACCGACAAACCTCGACGACCGGAACGGCGGCCGACCGGAAGCCTCCGGTCGAAGACCGGCCCTACGGGACGACCTCGCCCTCGACCACCGGCCCGGCCGCGGCCCAGTAGCCGACGTCCGCCGCCGGGCGCGACCGCAGGTCGTCCCGGACCTGCCCGGCCAGCCGTCGGGTGTCGCGCCGGTTGACCGTCGCACCGATGCCCGCACCCAGCAGCAGCGGGGTCACCGACGGCAACCGCCGCATCCAGCTGCGGGTGAGCCGGCGGCGGACCTGCTGGCGGACCTCCGCGCCCAGGGCGAGCGCCGCGAAGCCGGCCGGGCGGGTCAGCAGCATCGCGTCGATCCCCCGGCGGTTCGCCCAGGCGCCCAGGTAGGCCCCGGCCCGCTGGGTGGCGCTGCCCTGCGCCGGGACACCGTAGACCTCGTGCAGTTCGGCGATCAGCTTGACCTCCACGGCCGCCACCGCGAGCGTCTCGGCCGCGATCTCCAGCGGCATCGCGGGCGGCACCGGCAGCATGGCCGCGGCCCCGACCCCAGCGCCGAGCGCGGCGGAGGCCCGGGTGGCCCCGGCGACCAGCAGGTCGGCCAGCCGCTCGGGGTCGGCCGCCTCCGGGTGCTGGGCACGTAGGGTGGCGAGGTCACGAACCGGGATCCGCGGCGCGGCCCGGACCAGCTGCTCGGCGAGGGCCTTGCCCCCGACCGCCGCTCCCCTGGCCGCCGCCAGCCCGCCACTGCCCAGCAGCCGCGCCCCGCTCGCCACCAGCGCCCGGCCCCTGCCGCGCTCCGCCCGGTACTCGGCGACCTGCCACGCCCCGGTCGGCCGCTCGGCCCCCTCGACCAGCTCGGCCAGGCCCTCGGCCAGGCCCTCCATCGGGACCGCATCGGCTCCGCCGACGGCCTCGGGCCGCGCCGGGCCGGCCTCCGAAGCCCGCTGACCTGAACGCCCCGGCCGCTTGAAGCGACCCGGCCTATGGAAGATCGCCATGCCCTTGGGGTACCCCGTCCGCCCACCCGGCACGCCCCACTCCCAGGATCAGCCCGGTGACCCTGGGGACTGGGATGATCGGCGAGACCGACGACCCCGCAACTACACCCCGGCCCCTGTCAGCAACCGCTCCATGGGCCCGACGGGAAGGTACGGCGAGGCCCCCGCGGCCTCCGCGACGCGCGCCGAGGAGCCGGCGAGGAGCCGGAGCAGGGCGGGGAGCGGAAGGTTCCGGTTGACCGGCGACCGCGCGGCGCCGCAGGGTGACGCGATGGCGCCGGTCGGTGTGATCATCGCCGGGACCGCGGACACCGTGATCAGCTGCTCGAACGTCTCCTCGGCGACGACCTGTTGCTCGACGGGCTATTGCCCGCAGCTCGACCCGGTGGTGTCACGGCTCGGGTTCTCGCCGCTCTGAGCGTCCACGATATGGTCGGGGCCGAGAAGCGCAGCGAGACGCACGGGGGAGAATCCGTTGAAGACCTTTTCGTGGGGCAGGCGGAAACCCCAGCAGGGGCCCGCGCAGCGACCGGTTCCCCGACGCGAGTACCTGCCCGGCGAGCGAGAGGCCCTGCTCATCGGCATCCTGCTCGGCACGGACACCGATGTCCGGCTGGACGAACAGTACGACGCGGCCTCGGACTTGGCGGCCTTCCCCTCCGACGCGGTGGTCGCGGCCCTGGCCCGGACCGCCGGTGATCCGGCCCAGCCGGACGAGACCCTGGTGGACCTGTGCGCCGAGTCGATCGCGGAGATCTGGATCCACCGCGGCGCCGTCGACCACGACCTGCTCGCCCGGCTGACCCCGCGCGGCCGGCGCGAGGCGGAGCGCACGGTGGCCCACCGCGCACCGGAACTGCTCGCCCGCTGAGCCCCGCGCCCGGTACGCCCGAGGGCCGTGCGGCCCGGCGACACCCGCCGCCGGGCCGCACGGCCGCGATCCACCAGTGGCACCGGCTTAGTTCGGGGCGGCGGTCATCGAGGTGACGGCCTCCGCCACGGTGGCCCGGTAGATGCTCATCTTGGGCTCCAGGACCTTGGCGTCGGCGCCGAGCGGGAAGTTCTGGGTGTTGGACAGGGGCATGTTGGTGCCCTCGTCGTCGGCCAGCACGTTGATCTCGTCGATGCCGGGGGCGGTGCCGGCGGTGGCACCGCTCGGGTCGAGGTCGATCACCGCGTAGGCCTTCTGGCCCGCCGCGACGGTGAACCGCGTGGTCCCGCTGGCGAGGATCGGCTTGATGTTCTTGCTCTGGTCGCGCGCCGTGGCGTTGCCGAGGTCGACACCCGGGGAGGAGCTCAGGGTGCAGGAGTTCCCGCCGGTGTTGTGCACCTCGATCACCCGCTGGCTGGGCGCCCCGGAGCGGGCCGACACGTGGATCGAGAGGTTCCGGATGTCGCACGGGTGGCCGGGGCCTGAGTTGGTGCCGCCGGACGGCGCGTGCGTGGCGGGGCGCGAGCCCGTACCCGTGGTCGGCGCACCCGCCGTGGCCTTGCCGCCCGCCGTCGGCTTCGCGGCCACCGTGGTGGGCGCGGCGGCCGTCGGCCCGGCGGCCGTGTCGGTGTTGTCGGGCCCGCAGGCGGTCAGCGCCAGCCCCGCGCCGACGAGGACGGTGGCGACGAGCAGCGGACGACGGTGGCGGACGGACATGGTGGCTCCCCGAGGACGGTGTGTGCTGACTGCTTGGAACACTTCACAAGACGTCGGCCCACGGCATTCGGTGGCACACCCCGCGTCACAATCGCCAGGACATGACAGGGACGGGACCGTGACACTCGTTCGGGGGCAACGCAGTTGACAACCGCGCCCCCGTGATGATCAGTCAGCGCTGCCGCTGCCCCGACAGCTGCCGGAAGTCCGGGTGGCCGCGCAGGAGTTCCGCGTAGGTACCGGTGGCGGAGGCGGTTCCCCCGGAGAGCATCACCACACTGTCGGCCGCCTCGATGGTGGACATCCGGTGGGCGATGACCAGCAGGGCGCACTCCTCCCGGAGCTTGTGCAGGTTGACCGTGAGGGCGGCCTCGTTGGCCGGGTCCAGGTGGGCCGTGGGCTCGTCCATCAACAGCAGCCGGGGGCGGGCGAGTACGGCGCGGGCGATGGCGATCCGCTGCCGTTCGCCACTGGAGAGGCGTACGCCGCGTTCCCCGACCTCGCTGTCGAGCCCGTCCGGCAGGCGGTCCACCTTCTCGGTGAGGTTGACGAGGTCGAGCATCTGCCACAGCCGCTCGTCGGTGGAGTCGGGCGCGGCGTAGCGGAGGTTGTCGCGCAGGGTTCCGTGCAGGATCGGGCAGTCCTGTTCGACCCAGCCGATGCGGGAGCGCCACTGGGCGAGGCCGAGGTCGGCGGCGGGCTGCCCGTCGATCCGCAGGCTGCCGCTCCACGGCTCGTAGAAGCGGTTGATCAAGGCGAAGGTGGTCGACTTGCCGGCCCCGGACGGGCCCACCAGGGCCACCAATGCGTTCGGCGGCACGGTGAGGTCGAGCCCCCGGAGGACGGGGGCGTCCCGGCTGTAGCCGAACCGCAGGTCGCGCAGCTCCAGCGCGGGCGCCGGCCCGGTCGCGCCGTCCGGCGGCCGCAGCGGTGGAACGGTGGCAGGACCAGGACCGGCGGCACGGCCGGGCGCGGCAGGAGCGGCAGGCCCGGCGGGCGCGCTGTCCTCGACGGGAAGCGTGTAGACCTCCTGGACCCGCTCGGCGGACCCCTTGGCCCGGTTCACCGAGGCGATGCCCTCCATCAGTTCGGTGACGGGCCCGGTGAGTTGTGAGGCGTACAGCAGCATCGCCACCAGAGCGCCGAGCGACAGGGCGCCCTGGTCGACCCGGGCGGTACCGAACAGCAGCACCAGGATGAAGGCCGCGTTGATGGCGAGCTGGGCCGTGGGGGCGACCACGGCGGTGAGCCGGGCGCTGCGCACCGCCGCGTCGTAGGCCCGGTGCGCCAGCCCGTCCAGGTGGTCGATCTCGCGCTGTTCGGCGCGGTTCGCCCGGACGGTGCGCAGGGCGGACAGGGCGCGTTCCAGCCCGGCCGAGATCGCGCCCACCGCGCTCTGCAGTGCCGTCGACGAGCGGCCGATCTCCGCCGAGAGCCGGTTGATCACCAAGCCGCAGCCGAGCAGCACGCCCAGGATGAGCAGCATCAGCAGCGGGTCCAGCACGAACATCGCGACGACGCTCCCCAGGGCGACGCACAGGTTGGTGGCGATCTGGACCGAGACGTGGGTCAGCGCCTCCCGCAGCACCACCACGTCCGCGGAGGCGCGGGCCATCAGGTCGCCGACGCGCAGCCGGTCGAAGGCGTCCATCCGGACCCGCAGCAGGTGCGAGATCAGGCCGGTCCGCATGCCCAGCACGAAGCGCTCACCGGTGCGCTCCAGCAGGAAGGTGGCGCAGGCGCCGATCAGTGCCTGGGCGAGCAGCAGCAGGACGAGGACGGCGCACGGGAACAGCAGCGGGCGGTGCGCGGTGACGGCGTCGACCACGCCCTTGGCCGCCAGGGGCTGCCCGACGCCCACGCCGGCGGCGGTCAGGGTAAGGAGCAGGGCGACGCCCAGCGGGCGCCGCTGCCCCCGGGTCAGGGTCCACAGCTGTCGGAGCATCGTGCGTACGCCTCGCTTCCTGTCACGTCCTGTCACGTCCTGTCGCGTCCTGTCGCGTCCGGTCACGTCCTGTCGCGTCCTGGAACGTCGCCCCTTCGGTCGGCCCCTTCGGTCAGCCGGTTCCGGTCAGCCGGTTCCGGTCAGCCGGTCTCGACGAGGCCGGAGGTGCGGAGCCGTTCGGTCATCGCCGTCAGGTCCTGGTGCGCCTGGGTCGGCGCGATGTCGAAGTGCTCGGCGAACTCCTCGGCCACCTGGTCCAGGGTGCAGCCGTCCAGCAGGCGCTGGAGGGCGTAGGCACCGGTCTGGTTGAGCTGCCAGTAGTGCCCGGTGCGCCGGCTCAGCAGCACGGCGCCGTCGTGGGTGTCGGTGGACACCGTGTGGTCGGTCAGACGGAGTGTCATGAGGTCCTCCTCGGGAGGTCGGGGCGCGGCCGGCCGTCAGGCCGTGCGCGCCGGCTGCTTGGGGGCGACGGTGACCAGCGGCCGGAAGTAGCCGTCGGGGTAGGGCTCGTCGATGACCCGGCCCTCCGCCTCGACCCAGGCGTGGGCGGCGAAGGGCGTGGTCCGCACCCCGGCCTGCCAGGTGGGCCAGGCGCCCTTGAACCGGCAGAGCAGGGC
This sequence comes from Kitasatospora sp. NPDC096128, assembly GCF_040303105.1. NCBI lineage: Bacteria > Bacillati > Actinomycetota > Actinomycetes > Kitasatosporales > Streptomycetaceae > Kitasatospora > Kitasatospora sp. NPDC096128. The sequence goes on from NZ_JBEOSP010000042.1 coordinate 12,377, forward strand.
GGTGGCGATGGACCGCTGGAGGCAGTTGTGGACGGCGCAGCGCAGGCTGACCGCGACGACGGCGGCCCGGGCCGCGGAGGCCTGGGCGGCGGTGCCCGGGCGGGCGCCGGTGCTCAGCAGGCCGAGGACGGCCTGCAGGCGGTCGGGCCGCAGGGTGGACAGCGGCCGGGCGACGGCCACGGCGGTCAGCGGCAGCAGGCGCCGGTGCAGGGGCAGCCGGGCGCGGGCCTGGAGTGCGTAGGGCGGGCTGGTCACAGCATCTCCTCGGGATGGGGTACACGGCGCGGGTGACCGGCGCCGCTCGGGGCCTGGCTGCTCGGGGCCTGGCTGCGCAGTGCAACGCTGGGCAGTGCAACGCTGGGCAGCGCCCGACCGCTCACGGCCGGCCGCTCAGCGTCGGCGTCGCGGCGCGGCGGGCGGCGACCTCCCGCAGCCACAGTTCGGCGCCGATCGTCGCCTCCAGCTGCGCGGACCAGACGTCCTCGGTGCGCGGCGGCGTGATCAGGGTGGTGCGGAGCCGGTCCGGGTCGATCAGGCCCCGGCGCGCCAGCTCGGAGTCCTCGAACAGGTCGAGCAGGTCGGGGACGTGCTCCTGGAGGGCGCGGTCGACCGGCTCCTCGCAGTCGCCCTTGGTGGTCCGGTCGAGGATCACCCCGGGCACCAGCCCGCGCATCGCGGTGGCCAGCACGGGCTTGTACTGCCAGGGGCTGTACCGCTCGTGCGGCCGGACGGCCAGGACGGCCTCGACCACCCGGTCGTCCAGGTACGGCAGTTCGAGCGGGAGCCCGGAGGCGGTGTACTCCCGGCTGACCAGCCGCAGCACCGGGCCCGCGCTGCGCAGCGCGGTGAGGGCCTCGTGCTGTCCCCGGTCCCGGGCCAGCGGGACGACCTGGTCAGCGACTCGGTGGAAGACGGTCCGGGTGGTCCGCACCGCGTCCCCGGTGGCCCAGGGCGTGGCCGGGAGCCGCTCCCCCCAGCCGAGGGCCGGGGCCCGGGACGGCGAGGCGGTGCGGGCGAGGTCGTCGGCGCACTGCCGCCACCAGGTGCCGAGGTCACCGCCGCGCAGCAGTCCGGTGAGGCTGGGCAGCAACGGCCAGCTGTTCAGGGCCCGGTGGGCGTTCAGCTGGCGCCAGGCGGTCACCGGTCGGTGGAGGAAGAGGGTGCGCAGGTAGGCGGTGCCACCGGTGAACAGCTCGTCGGCCCCGTGTCCGGCCAGGTGCCGGGTGGCGCCGTGGTCGACGAGGTGCCGGATTCCGAAGCGGATCGCGTTCATGCCCCGGGTCGCGGCGCGCGGCGCCTCGGTGTCGACCGCCCAGTACGGCGGGGAGAACACCGGCGGGGCGTCGGTGTCCGGCACGGTCAGGTGCTGGGCGTCCGGCAGCAGGCGGGCGGCCTGGGCGGCGTACACCGGGTCGTCGTTGATGGCGCTGCCGCCGGTCCAGCAGAAGGTCAGCAGGTCGGGGCGGTTCTCGGCGGCGAGGAAGCACAGCGAGGTGGAGTCCATGCCGCCGGAGAGGTCGGCCGACAGCCGGCCGGCGGGCCGGCGCAGGGCGACCGCCTCGCGCAGGCGCTCGCGCACCCCGGCGGCCCCCCGGGACAGCGGGAGGTCCGGCTCCGGGGGCTGCCACCAGCGCACGGCCCGGGCGGGGCCGTCACCGGGCAGCAGCAGCCAGGAGTCCGGGGCGACCGCCCGCACGCCGCGCCACCAGCTGCGCTCGCCGAGCGGGGCGAACAGCATCCCGTACGTGACGCTCGCGGCGATCAGGTCCTCGTCCGGCTCCGCGCCGATCAGCCCGGCCAGCACGTCGGCCCGGTCGGCGGCGACCGGCACGCCGTCCAGGTCGGCGGTGTACACCGCCCTGGCACCGGTGACGGTGCCCTGGAACCGCACCCGCCCGTGGACCGAGGCGATCAGGTGGGTGTTGCCGGGCAGGCTGCGGGCGAGCGCGTCCAGGTCGGACAGCTCGCGCACCGTCCTGGTGAGGGAGTCGAGGCGTGCCTGCCCGACCGGGCTCAGCCCGTACACGGCCACCCGGACCGGGCCGGCTTCGGACACCACCAGGTCCTCCGGCGGCCAGGCGCCGACCAGCCAGGGCCGTCCGGAGGCGTGGGCGACCGACTGCGGCGCGGTGTCGCCGAGTTGACGATGCACCCGGGCCCCGTCCGGGGAGTCCGGAAGGACCACCAGGTGGTCGTTGAGCGACTGCACGTGCCCACCCCCAGGTTTCCCGGCGGCGTCCGCGCCGCCGGCGTGTCGGCGGCTCTGCGTGCGCGCCGGTGCCGGTGCCGCGCGACCGTCCCCATCAGGGCGTTCGGCCGTTCGGCGCTCTTCTGCCGGAACCGTGCACCACCGGGGGAGGACGACACAACCGGGCAAGGTCCACTTCCCCTATGGATCACGCCATTCACGCACCGAAAGGATGAGGAAGATTGTCTTTCCATCACATTCGAATTCCGTCAAGAAAGCGCTTGGCATGGACACTCCTGTTGCCACAGTTCACTTCTGTGCCCCAACTACCGTTCGAGCCAATCAGGCCGAAAAACGTTCCGTCATCGATCCACCTGCGGAAACGTGAATCCGCCCGTCAATGGCCGAATCTGATGAGTCGACTGGACACTCCCGGTGGCCACCGGTCCCAATGGAGTCACGCCATCCACGGGCTTCGGCCCCGATGCAGAGGAGATCACCATGGCCAAGAACATTCAGCTGCCCAAGCGCTACACCCCGCCCACGGCCGCCAAGGTCGGCGACTTCAGCAAGGACACGGACGGCACCATCTACACCAAGAAGGACGCGACGACCTTCGGGTTCAAGAAGCCGCGCTGACCTCGGCTCAGCTGATCCAGGCTCGATCACCACGGCCCGCCGGCCTCGCCGGCGGGCCGTTCCCATTTCACGGGGATTCGCATGCCGACACACGAGGGATTGAACCGGCGAGGGCCGCTCGCACGTTGAGTATCGGAACTCCCGTGACGGCCGCGGGAAATACCGAAGTTCCCGACCGGAATCCGGTCCGGGAATTTCGACGTGTACCGACCTACGGTCGCCCCGCGGCCGCAGTGCCCACCCGCGAGCTCCCGCCCGCCGGCTCGCGCCGGTACCCGCACACCCCCGCCCGCACCCGCACCCCCGCCCGCACCCGCACCCGCACCCGCACCCGCCCCTGCGTGCCCGCGACAAGGACTTGGTATGAGCACGGCAAAAGCTCCCCCGTCCCGCGTCCATCATCTGGACGGACGGACAGCCGAGTTGATGTGGTGTCCGGGCTCAGCACGCACGGACAAACTCCCACCCCCTCACACTCGGGAGCAGACGCATGCGCACACCCCTCAAGGCCGCCGCCCACACCCTCACGGCGCTGGCCCTGGCCGCCCTCGGCACCACCGCCCTGGCCACCGGCGCCGAGGCGCAACCCGCCCCCGCGGCCGCCCACTTCGGCGCCAAGCCGCTCCACCCCGGCACCACCCCGCGGGCGGCCACGGCCAGTGGCAACACCCTGTCGGTCGGCACCAACGCCAGTCAGGGCGTGGTGTCCCCCACGCCGAAGGTGTACCTGGTGTTCTGGGGCTCACAGTGGTCCTCCGACCCGGCCGGGGTGGCCCCCGACATGCAGAACATGTTCAAGGGCCTCTACGGCAGCCAGGACACCTGGGGCACCATCCTCAGCCAGTACTGCGAGGGCGTCGCCAAGGGCACGACCAACTGCGGAACCAAGGGCATCCACGTCCAGCACCCGGCCTCCAGCCCGCTGGCCGGCGTCTGGTTCGACAAGGCGGCCGCCGCGCCCGCCAACGCCACCGCCGCCCAGATCGCCGCCGAGGCCGGCAAGGCCGCCGCCCACTTCGGCAACACCACCCAGGCGCCCAACCTCAACGCCCAGTACGTGGTCGTGTCCGCCACCGGCACCCACCCGGACGGCTTCCCCAACTCCGGCTTCTGCGCCTGGCACGACAAGACCAGCAGCTCCTACGGCACCCTGGCCTACACCAACCTGCCGTACATCCCGGACACCGGGGCTGGGGCCTGCACCACCTTCACGGACGGGCGGCTGCTCTCCGGCATCGAATCCACCGAGACCCACGAGTACGCGGAGACCGTCACCGACTTCTGGCCCAGCATCGGCTGGAACGGCGGCGGCGGTGAGATCGGCGACGAGTGCCAGAACCTCGACGCCTACGTCAAGCTGAGCACCGGCACCTTCGACCTCCAGGGCCTGTGGTCCAACAGCGCCAACAAGTGCGTGACGCACGGCTGACGACCGCCGCGCGGAGCGTGGGGGCCGGGCGGAACCCGGCCCCCGCGCCACACCCCCGGGTCACCCCAGGCTCAGCACCGCCCGGGCGAAGGCCTCCGGCGCCTCCTGCGGGACGTTGTGCCCCACCCCGGGCAGGGTCCGCACCTCGCACGGACCGGTGAACCGCCCGGTGCCCTGCTGGTCGGCGGGCGCGATCACCCCGTTGTCCCCGCCGACCAGCACCACCGCCGGCACCCCGATCGGCGGCCGGGCGGCCAGCCGCTCCTCCAGCGCCGCGTAGCGCGGGTCCCCCTCCACCAGGCCGTAGCGGTGCCGGTAGGAGTGGACCGCCACGTCGACGAAGTCCGGGTTGTGCAGGCTGGCCGCCGACGCCGCGAACGCCTCCTCCGCCCCCGCCCAGGTCGGCGACCAGAGGCGCCAGAGCAGCCGGCACAGCTCCTCCCGGTTGCGCTCCAGCCCTTGACGGCCTCGCTCGGAATGAAAGTAGTACTGATACCAGAGGTTGCGCTCCGCCTCCGGCGAGGCGGGCTCCATCGCGCGAGCGATGTCCTGGACGGTGTAGCCGCCCGCCGCGACCAGGCCGTGGATCCGCTCCGGCCACAGCGCCGCCGCCGCGCAGGCCGCCCGCCCACCCCAGTCATAGCCGCCGACCACGGCACGCTGGATCCCCAGCGCGTCCATGAACTCCAGCAGATCCTGCGCGAGCGCGGCCTGCTGCCCGCTACGCACCGTCCCCTCGTCCAGGAACCGCGTCGGCCCGTACCCGCGCAGGTACGGCACCAACACCTCCCGGCCGGCCTCCGCGAGCAGCCTCGCCACCTCGTCGTAGGCCCGCACGTCGTACGGAAAGCCGTGCAGCAGAATCACCGGAGCATCGGTCCTCCGCCGGCGCTCGCCGGTCCGGTGGTAAGCGATCTCCAGCACCGGCGTCGTCACCCGGTTCAGCTCGTACAGTTCACGGGAACTCGCAGTCATCCGGCCATGCTCGCACGCTTCAGGAGCAACTGACCGAAGGTCAGCAACAGGTCCGACCAGCCCCGACCGCAACCTCGGCCGTCAGGGCCGCAGCGACGCCGTGCCGAAGTCGAAGCGCCGGCAACGGGAGCCCGCAGCGAACCCTCCGCGCCCCGGTCTTCCGCCTCTGGTCGGCCGCGTACACGCGAGGGGCCTCCTCACCGCCAGACCCCTCATCGTCGTCGCAGGCCACTCACCCGACAACCGCTGCTGTTTCACCCACGCCGAGCACCTCCGACCGGTGGTTACTCGCTCATGAAGACAACGCGGCGGGGTGTACCGGAGGTACCGGACGTCGTGGTGGTCGTGGTGCGGCCGGCCGGGACGGCTCGGTCGCGGCCCCAGGTGCGGATCTCCTCGATCTGTTCGGGGTTGGTCCGGCTGAGCGGCGTGGTGTTGGCGAAGGTGTCGAGCACGAACGACGGGAGCAGCTTGGCGGCTCCGCCGTTGAGGTGCACCTCGGCGCCGACCTCGTGGAGGGCGGCTTCGATGTCGGAGCCGGCGAATCCCTCGGAGAGGTCGACGAGACGGTCCACCTGGTTCGGGTCGGGCTCGACCTTGACGTACTTGCGGTAGTAGAGATCGATGATCTCCTTGCGGTCCTGTGCGTCGGGGAGGTCGACGAAGAAGAGTTCATCGAAGCGACCCTTGCGGAGGAGCTCGGGCGGGAGGCTGCGGACGTCGTTTGCGGTGGCGACGACGAACGCGCGGGAGTCCGACTCCTGGAGCCAGAAGAGGAACTGGCCGATGATGCGCTGCGGCACGCCGGACATGTCGTGGCTGCCGGCCAGCCCCTTCTCGATCTCGTCGATCCACAGGATGCACGGCGCCACCCGGTCCGCGGTCTCCAGCGCTTCCCGCATCCGGCCCTCGGACTCGCCGAGGTACTTGCCGTGGATGCTCGCCATGTCGAGTCGGTAGAGCGGGAGTTGCCACTGCGAGGCAATGGCCTTGGCGGACAGCGACTTGCCGCAGCCGGGCACGCCGACCAGCAGCACGCCGCGCGGCGGTCGCAGGTCGGTGCCGCGCAGATCGGCGTGCATCAGTTCGTGCTTGCGCTGGAGCCATCCCCGCAGGCTGCTCAGGCCCCCGACGGAGTAGTCCGCGGCCTTGAGCTGGACCCGCTCGAGGCCGGCGAGGTCGCTGAAGATCCGGTCCTTGGCCCGGGCCAGCGCGAGGACGTCGTCGCGCTGGACCGATCCCTTGGCGACGATGGTGGCCATCAGGTTGACCGCTTCGGCCTCGGTCACGCCGAGCAGAAACTCCGAGGCACGGCGCGCGTCGTCCTCGTTCCATTCGATCGGCACCACGCCGTGGTGGTCGTCGAGGAAGCTCTTGATGGTGCCGTACATCTCGTCGGCGTCCGGCAGTTCGAGCTGCAGGCTCATGCCGAGCCGTTGCAGTCCGCTCCAGATCGGGCTGTCGGTGATCAGGACGATGCTGCCGGCGTTGGCATCGGCCAGCCGGGCGAGTTCGGCGACGTGCCGGGTGAAGTGGGTGTCGGTCTCCAGCCCGTCCGGGTCGACCAGGATCAGGGTGGCCTGCGGGCGGCTGGTGAACTGGGCGGCGGCGAACTCCATGGCGCCGGTCAGGGAACGGTCGTCCTGGACGGTGGCGTTGGAGCGCAGGTCGCGCAGGCCGGTGGCCCTGGTGTAGATCCAGAACGGCTGGCTGCTACGGCGCGACCGGGTGGCCACCTCCTTCACCAGCCGCAGCGCCCGCTGCTGCTCGATGGTACGCAGGCCGATCACCGGAACTCGCGCGGTGAGGTAGTTGTCGAGGTCGTCTCGGCTCTCGGCGTAGTTGGACATCTGGGCCTCGGGTCTCAGGTCTCGGTTCGGCGGCACGGCGGTAGGACGGCGGGTCGAGGACGCGGTCAGCCCGGGACGATGCGGCGGCGCGGCCCGTCGGCGGGGTCGTAGGACCAGCCGCCCGGGTCGGCCGGGGGCGTGGCGGTGATGACGGCGGTGAGCGGGTTGTCGCGCAGGGTGCGGCGGCGGGCGTCGACGGCCTGCTGGTCCTGCTCGCGCGACGCCCGGCGCTCCAGCTCGTGCTCCAGGTCCTGCTGGGCCCGGCGGGTCTGCTCGTCGATGATCGCGGTCAGCTTCTCCCTCAGGTCGGCCGGGAGCTGCGGGTGGCCGGCGAGCGCCCGGATCCGGTGCAGCCCGGTACGTGCCTGGGCGAGGGCGCGGCCCGCGGCGAACTCGTCGTCGGCCGCGTTGACAGCCGCGACGAGTGCGTCCGCCCAGGCCTGGAGGCGCTGTTGGAGCGCTTCCCTGATCCGCGCCCCGAGCCGCTGCCAGGTGTCCTCTGGGAAGTCGGCGCGCGTGAGCGCGGGCAGGCCGGTGTCGTCGACCGGTTCGCCCGCCGACCAGCGTTCCAGGAAGTCGGCCCAGGCGTGGTAGGCGCCGCCGAGTGGTCCGGGTGTTCGCCCTGCCTGCTGCCCGGCCGGTGTCACGCGCCGCCGCCAGGCCGGTGTCACAGCCCGCTTCCGGGGCGGCGCACCGTCACCTCGCCCGGCGGCAGCGGTTCCCAGTCCGGCAGGCCCGCGACGATCCGGCGCAGCCGGCTGGTGGAGCGCTCCGTGGTGGGCTTGGGGCTGGCCGCCCACGGGGAGGCCGCGGGGCGACGCGGTGGTGGCGGGGCCGGGTAGGGCGTGGTCACTGCGTTCCTCCGGATTTCGGCGTGGCGGCGGCGGGTCGGACGGTGCGCCCGTCGAACGGGCTGTGGGCGTGGCCGGCGGCGGCCAGTGAGCCGATGAACTCGCGGGTCCGGGTCTCCACCTGGTCCGCGTTCCGGTAGGCGGTCTTCCAGTCGGTGTACTCGGCGCACGCGCCGCGCAGTTGGTGGAGGGAGTCGTTCTTGGCGCGCGCCAGCAACTCCTTGGCCGAGTCCGTGGCCTTCCGGGCGGCCTCGGAGCGGGTGTACAGCACCACTCCGCAGATGCCACCGGCCAGGACCGCCAGGCCGAGGGCGACCGCGATGTTCATCGGGCCGACAACGAACAGCAGCAGCACGAGCGCGCCGCCGAGCATGACCAGCTGGCGCTGCAGCGGGTAGGCCAGCGAAGCCAGGAATGGGGCGGTGTGCTGGTCCCAGTGCTGGGCGAGCGACTGTTCCAGGGCGGGGAGCGGGGTGTTGAACGAACCTGCCCACTGAGGCAGCTTGAAGACCTGGGCCCCGACGGTGTGGCTGGTGGCGAACACCGCGTGGACGTCCGGCGGTTCGGCCATCCGGTAGTCCCGGCTGAAGCCGGCGTGGGCCTGCGCGAACCACTCGTGGCAGGCGGCGACGGCGAGCCGCTGGGTGGAGGCAGAGGCACCGATGGCCGAGGGATTGAGTGCCGCGGTGGACTGGATGGTGAGGTAGTCGAGCGTCTCCTCCAGCGAAGCGGAGTCCACGTCCACGGCCCGCCTGGCGGCGTCCAGGTCGCCGTCGCACGCCACCACCGCCTGGTTGAACGCCAGGTCGCGGCGGAGCGGCAGCTCCTCGTTGTCGTACTCCGAGACCAGCCGGTCCAGGATGTCGTCGATGGCGTCCTCGAGCCGCTCGGACGGGAGGGACTCGCCCGCCATCATCGCGGTGTACTTGGCGAGGATCGCCTGTTGGGCCCGGGCCGCGGCGAGTACGGCGTCCAACTGCGGCCACTGCGGGGACACCTGGGAGAGGCGGGGGAACTCGCCGGCGGCCGATGGTGCGCGCAGGCTGTCGATCTCCGCACGCCACCGACGTACCTGGGCGGCCCGGGCCTCGTCGTCGCCGAGCAGGGTCTCGCGCCACCGCCCGAGCGTCTCATGCAGCATCTCGCGGCCGCCCGCGCCGAAGGCCCCCTGCGAGATGGACTCCAGGATGACCGCGAACTCCCGACCGAGCGCGGCCGGGTCCTGGGCGATCAGGTAGTGCCGCAGCCACCGCACCGCAGCCTGCTGGCGGCCCTGTCTGCGCAGCACCAGCGCGAAGAGGAGCGAGGTGCGCTCCGGTGAGCGCCGGAACGCCTCGTCCACCGCCCGCTCGCACAGCGCCGGGTCGTCGGCGGACCAGGCCGCGAGGGCGACCAGGGCGGGTGCGAGCCAGTAGCGCGGCGTCTGGATCATCAGCTGCTCGCTCACCGAGGTCACCGTCGCCTCGGACACCAGGCCGAGGTCGAAGGCTTGCAGCATGCCGACGGCGGTGCGCCGGACCACCTTGTGGTGGCCGAACTCGTGGTCGACCTTGTCCTGGATGACTCCGATGCGGGTCTCGGCCCGCTGCACGTTGGCGGTCAGCTGGGACTGGTGGACGAAGGCCAGGAAGTCGGCGCGCAGTTGCTGCAGTTCGCTCTGGGTCTGCCGCTGCGCGATGCCGACGGCGGAGACCTGACCAGACACCTGGCCGACCTGCTCGGAGAGCCGGTTCACGAGTCTGTCGACCTGCGCCACCTGGTTGCGCAGGACGTAGTCCACCTCTGTCATGCGGGTCTCCGTTCACGGTGGAGCAGTCGGCGGGGCGGGTTCACGGGCGCACCACGCTGCCGTCCGGGAGCACCGGCAGCACCAGGCCGCCGTCGTACACCTCGACGAAGGCGTAGGCGCCGGTGCGCACCAACATCCGGGCGGCCGCGAAGGGGTGGGGCATCGGATCTCCGGGGGCGAAGTGGTCCACGATCGAGCGGAAGAGGTTCAGCTGATGGTCGACGTACGGTGCACCGAGGTAGCAGGTGGCGAGGAAGCCGAGCGGGACGTCGCCGAACTCGGTGGTGTAGTGCTCCTTGAGCCAGTCGGCCAGCTCGCTGCAGGCGGCCGGGTCGAGTCCGGCGTCGAGTCGGCGTACGGCGTTCAGGAAGCCCACCGGCCTCGCGCGCAGCCGGTCCGCCCCGACGCGGGTCTGTGGCGGTCGCCCGCCGGTGGCCGGACCGCTCGCCGCAGCCCGACCGGGCGCGGTCGCCTGGCCCGGTCGCACGACGCGGCGGGGCTGCTCAATGAAACCCATGAATCCCCCGGTGGCCATGGAGTGACACCGCGCTCACACCGCGCGGCCGAGAAGGGAAGGATAGTGATCGCACTGCCATATTGCGAAGCCGTGCAGGTGATCGCACGCGCATGGCCGGATGACGACCTGTTCCCGCCCACCATTCGCCCGGCCGACCGGACCACCGGGGCGGTGTCCGCCTGGAACACTTCTGCTCATGAGGACGGTTTTTGCACTCCTGGTGGGGATCAACGACTACTCGGCGCTCGGCCGCGCTTCGCTCCAGGGGTGCGTCAATGACGCGGCTGCTGCTGAGCATTGGCTGGACGCGAAGGTGACTGAGCCGGTTGTGCGGACGCTGCTCGATACCGACGCCACTGTGCGTGCGGTCACCGACGGCATCCGCGGACATCTGGGGCAGGCGGGGCGACAGGACACCGCACTGCTCTGGTTCTCCGGCCACGGGACCGAGTTCGACGCCACGGCCGAGCAGCTGAAGGTCGAATCCACCGGCCGCTGCCAGGCCCTGGTCTGCGCCGACGGGCCGTTGCCGGACAAGGAGCTGGGGGCCCTGCTGGACGAGGTCGCTGCCCGCGGCGCCCATGTCGTCGCGGTCCTCGACTGCTGCTTCTCGGGTGGCGCGACCCGGGACGCCGAGGGCAGCGCGCGCCTCCTTCCACCGGATCCGTCCTGGGGGGCGCTCGCGACAGCCCGCGACGTCACCGGTCCTTCGGCCGTGCCGGGTCACGTCCTGCTGGCCGCGAGTCGGTTGAACCAGCCCGCGTTCGAGGACTGGTTCGACGGACGCAGGCACGGCGTGTTCACGCACGCGCTCCTCGGCGCACTCGGCGAGCAGGGCGGCCCGGAGCTGAGCTACCGTCGGCTGATGGCGGCCGTGCAGTGCCGGGTGCAGGGCTCGGGTGACCGCCAGCACCCGGTCCTGCTCCCCCTGGAGGCCGGTGGCCCTGCCGACCGGCCGTTCCTCGGCGGGGCCGTTCGCGCCCCGAGCCCTCACCTGCTCCGCCACGGTGCTTCGGGCTGGGAGGTGGACTGTGGAACCGTCCACGGACTGCGCGGCGGCCCGGACGCCGGCGGTACCGAGTTCAGCGTCGAGCCCGGACCCGGCAGCCAGGACCGGCACCTGCTGACCGCCCGGGAGGTCAGGGTCGACCGGACCCTGGTGGAGCCCTCCGGCTGGTCACCCGATCCGGCGCTCAGCTACCCGGTGACGCTCGCCGCGCTCGCCCTGCCGCCGGTGTCGGTACTGGTGGAGGCACTGGAACGCCCTGCGGTAGCTGACGAGTTGACCGACTCCCTGCGCACCGCCCGCTCGCCGCTGCTGCGCCTCGTGGACGATCCGCGGGACGCGCCCGGGACGCTGCTGCGGGTCGCCCTGGACCGGGCAGAGGCCCGAGTGGAGGCCCGGGTGCTGTTCCGGGACGGCTCCCCCGCCGTCCCGGCGCTGCCGTTGGCGGGTTCGGACGACGCCCGGCGGATCGTCGACTGCCTTGTCCACCTCGCCGGTTGGCATCAGCTGCGCGACCTCGCCAACCCCGATCCCTCGCTCGGATCCCACGTCCGGGTCGAGGTGACACCCTGGGGCGGCGATGGCCCGATCATGCCCGAGGGCTCCGGTGAGATCGTCTGCAGTTACGGTCGCGGGCCAGGCGGCTGGCAGGAGCCGAGGGTGTCCGTCCGCATTCACAACCGTTCGACAGGCAAGGCCCTCTGGTGCGTCCTGCTGAACCTCACGGACAGCTACGCCAGCCGATCGGTCCTCTTCCCCGGGGCCTTCATCGCCCCCGGCGGCACCGGTTACGCGCTGGACGGCGATCCGGTTCACCTCAGTCTCCCGTCCACCCGACCGGTCCGACCCGGCGCCTACGTCCGTGACTGGCTCAAGCTGATCGTGGCGGAGGGCGAACTGAACACCGTGCCGTTCCAGTTCGGGCCCTGGGACCCGACGCTGCCCGCGGACCGGCAGGCAGGCCGGACGGCGGACGGCGTGTTCCGCCCGCTCGCCCCGGGCGGCAGCCGGGACATGCTGCCGGGCTGCCCGGCGGCCTCCCCCGGCCGCTGGGCAGCGCTCACCCTCCCGCTCCGCACGGTCGTCCCGGACTGACCCGCCGTCACCGCCGTCGTCACTGCCCCAGGTGGGTGAAACCGGCCCAGGCCGAGAGGTCGTCCGGCTCCACCACGGCGGCGCGGGCGGCCAGCGCGCCGGGCATACCGGGCGGCAGCCGGCGGTCCGGGTCGAGCATCCACAGCTGGGCCTGGCGCAGCGCCCGGCCTGCCTGTTCCTGCTCGCGGCGCAGGAAATGGTGGGTCATGAACATCAGGACCGAGGTGGCGTCGTCGGGAACCGGCCACAGTGAGCCGATCACCGATCGGGCTCCGGCCACCAGGAACGCCGTGGCAAGGCTGTACGCCTCGTTGTGGCCGCGCCCGGACACGTGGCTCCGGCAGGCCGCCAGGACCACCAGCTCCAGCCCGTCGCCGCCCCGCCCGGCCGCCTCGGTCAGCTCCTCGGCGGCCAGCTCACCGCCGCTGAAGGAGAGGTACGAGCTGTAGCGCTGGTTGGCGGCCACGGTGGCATGGCAGGCCAAGTGCAGGACGCCACCACCGCCGCGGCGCAGCCAGGCGAGCACCTCGGCCGGCGTGCCCGGGCCGTCGGCCTCGCCCGCCGCACGCCGCCCGAGGAAACTGCCCCGCGGGTAGAAGGCCCGCTGCACCGCGTCCGCCTCCTCGCCGGCGTAGCGCAGGTCCCCGGTCGGATTGCCGACCACCAGGGCGGCGCCGGTGTGCGGTAGGGACGGCCGGGCGGCCACGTCGCACAGCAGCCGGGCCGAGGCGGCGTAGGAGATCTCGGCCTGCTCGACGGCGTACCGGCGGCGTCCGGTGGCGTCCGGCTCCGACCAGGCCGCGTGCCACGGCACCAGGCCGAGGGCGCCCATGGGCACCAGGATCAGCGACGGCGGGCGGGTGCGGCCAGGTGGTGGCACGAGCAGGTCCAGCAGTGGCTTGACCGCCGCGTACCAGGCCCAGGAGCACAGCCGGTCCAGTTGCCGGCGCAGCGAGGTCGAGTCGGGAGCGGCAGCGTGCGGGGCCGGCCCCATGTCCCGGACGGACCGGTCGGCCGGGGTGTAGTCCCGCAGGGGTGCGGCGTCCTCCTTCAACAGCGGCAGCGGCAGCCAGTGCGCGCCACCGTCTGCGGTGACCAGGACCGCCGCCCCGCCCCGGTCGTCGGAGGCGGGCATCAGGTAGACCAGGGCGTCCGCCCGGCAACTGCGCAGCGCCTCGCCGATCTCTGCGGGGGCCGGGGTGCCCAGCAGCCGGGCCGACGGCCCGCCGTCCGGGCCGAGGGCGGTCAGCGCGGTCAGAACGCGGCGGCGCAGTTCGCTCGGGACGCCGCCGGACCCGGTCGAGCCGTCCGCTCCGCCAGGCGGTTCGGCGCCGCCCGCGGCCCGCCACTCCTCGGCCAGGTCGGGCCGGCCGGTGGCGGTCAGCAGCTGGGGCACCGTCATCGCGGTGTTCGCGGCGTGCAGCACCAGTCCACGGCAGGCGTCCAGTGCCTGGACGGCGGCTTCGGGGACGTCGTCGGCCAGGCACCAGGCGGCCACTTCCAGGGCCGCGACGGTGGCCGCGGCCGCGCCCTCGGCGGCATGCCCGGTGCCGGACTGGAGCAGCGCCGCCCAGGAGTGTCCGCGCAGCGACTCGAGCCCGGCGAGGCGTCCCCGGCGGCGGTCGTCGCGGGCCGGGTCGGCGCGCAGCCGGTAGGCCCGGCCGAGGGTCAGGCTGCACACCGCCCAGAGCCGGTGCTCGGGGCCGCCGGCCAGCTGGGCGGCCCGCTCCAGCAGGTCGATGCCGGTCCCCAGCTCACGGCGGTCGCCGCTCCGGGAGGCCTTGGCGCAGTGGGTGCTGCCCAGCACGAAGGCGTAGCGCAGCCAGTCGTCGCTTTCCTCGTCGGACAGGTCCAAGGCCTCCCGGAGCAGGGTCATTCCTTCGTCGAGAAGCCGGCGGTCGGGCCGGTCCACCCCCCGTGCGATGCGGGCGATACCCGCGTCCCCCAGCACCCAGGCACGGTGGTCGCGCGGCAGCCGCGCGGCTTGGCGGCGCAGTTCGTCGAGGGTGGCACCACCGTGGTTCGCCATGGCGGCGGTCGGCAGGCCCAGGCTCCTGGCGAGGTGGTCGCGGCCCATCCGGGCGTTCTCCAGCAGCGTCCACAGCTCCCCGCGGGCGGGGTCGTCCTGGTCGAGCGCGCCGTGGACCTCGGCGAACCGCGCGATGGCGCGGTCGGTGCCGGCCAGGTCGCCCTGCCGCGCGTACCGAATGGCCTCGATACCCGCGACCTGGCCGTCGATGAGCGACCGGAGGTAGGGGGTGGTGCCGGGCCGGTCGCGCAACCGGGCAATGGCGCTCGCGGCCGTCTCCACCTCGTCGAGACCGCCGCGTAGTTGACCTCGCTGGCCCTGGACGGCCGAGCGCAGCAGCTCGATGCCATCGGTCACCCGCCCGTCCTGGCCGGTGCGCAGGTCGCGGGCCGCGTCGATGTGCTCCAGCGCCCCTTCCAGGCCCGACCCGTCTCCGGCCGTCGCCTCGTTCAGGCCGATCAGGCCGGCGATGGCGTGGACGTTGCTCAGCCCGGCGGCATCCCCCTTCCGGTGCTGCAGTGCGGCCTTCAGGAGCACGGTCTTCTGCTCGGCGGTGACGTGCGTGCCGTGCGGATCGAGCAACGGCACCAGGCCGTACAAGAACGCGGCCGACTCGCCCGACTCGCGGCTGTCCGGGTCCATCACGTGCCAGGTCCGGTACAGCCGGTCGAATTCCGCGGGCAGCCGGTCGACGCCGCCGATGTCGTTGGCGAGACCGTTGAAGTCCTGATCGCTGAGGTTCAGGAAGGCCCCGCCGTGTCTGACATCCGCCAATGTCCCCATGGTGGCGCGGTGGGCCTCCTGGAAGAGGGCATCGACCTCGGGGCCCGCCTCGGCGAGGCCCTGGCGCACCAGCTCGTGTCTGACCCAGCCGTGGCACATGACGGCCATCCGCCGGAACTCGGCGCCCCGGCTCTCGTCTTCGAGGGCACGCCCGCTGGCCGCGGCGAGCACCGGCAGGCGCGCCGGGTCGCCGTCCGCCCGGTAGCGGGCCCACTGGAGAGACGCCACCAGCAGGCCCAGCGGTGCGGCCGAGCCGCCGTCGCGTTCGGGCTGCCAGCGGTCGAGAGCCCGCTGCAGCAGGTGGAGCGCCCGGTCTCGTCCGGCGTCGTCGTCGCGCTCGGTGGCACGCTGGTAGAGCAGCCGTCCGAAGCAGTCCAGGTACGTGGGCAGTAGTTCGTCGACGGCATCCGGCTCGGCGAGCAGTGGCGCCAACTCCGCCTCGGCGGGCCCGACCTGGGTGCTGTCGTCCCAGTGCCACCACAGCATCGCCCGGATGTAGACCATCCGGGCCATTGCCTCGCGCCCCCACCACGGTCGCTCCGCGGACTGCTCACCGGCCTCGACCAGCGCTCGGCCGAACTCGGTCCGGGCCTCCGTCAGCAGGTCCCGGTCCCGGGCACGCTGGCCGTGCATCATCTGGGCGGTGGCGAGTCCGTACCGCAGCAGCGGAGCGTCGCTGTCCGGCGCGGCCGTCTCGAGAGCCGCGCGGTAGTGCCGGACGGAGGCCTGCGCGTCGGGCAGGTCACCGCCGGTCCGGTACCGCTCGTGGTGCAGTGCACCGGCCTCCCCGTGCAGTTCGGCGGCCTCCGGGCTGCCGGGTGCGTGGTCTTCGAGCGCGGCGTCGTACCGGCGCAGCGCCTCGGAGAGCAGAGCCGCCCGTTGCGGGCCGGGCCAGTCGTCGGCCTGCACCCACCGCAACCGGGCGAGCCGGGCCACCAGGTACCTGCCGAGCACCCTGAGGTGCTCGAACGACGACCCGGCGACCGGTTCGGCCAGGCCGTCGACCAGCAACGCCCAGGCCCGGTCGAGCAGTTCTGGTTGCGGCCGGTCGTCGTACCGGAACAGCAGCACGCGGGCGCGGAGGATCCGCCAGGCGGCCCAGATCTCCTCGTCGCCGATCTCCCCGTCGCTGGACTGGGCGAAGGCCCGCTCGAACGCCTCGTCCGCCAGGTGCAGGTCCTCCGGGCGTGCCTGCCGCAGGAAGAGCTGGTAGCTGAAATCCCCGGCGACGGCCCACGCCGTCGGCGCCTGCGGGTCGTCCGCCCGCAGACCCGCCAGCTGCTCCAGCAACTCGTCCCGCTCGGCGCGCAGTTCGTCGTCGGAGACCTCGTCCGGGCCCGGGTCCCGGACCGGGCCCGTCGCCTGCTCCGGCGTCACGGGGCGATCCTCGCGTGGTAGGGCTCCAGCAAGGAGTTGAGCCGTCTCTCCCCCTCGGCGGTGTCGAAGTCGACCGGCGGGACGTCCATCTCCTCGATCACGTCCGGCACGCAGCGGTCACCGAACAGGACCACCACCCGGTCGCCGGGCTCACGCTTGGACGGCAAGAGGAAGCCCTGCGCCCACGGGTCGGTGTGCTGACGGATCCAATGACCCCAGTCTCGGGTGAACGGGTACTCGCCGGCCTCCGCCTGGACCAGCCAGGAGTCCTGGGCGACACTCGCCAGCTCCCGGCCGGTCACCAGGGACACCACGTCCAGTTCTGCGGCCAGCCGCAGGAAGGACAGCCGGCGGCCGCGCATCGCGACCCTGGGCACCAGCCGCGGCGTCCCGCCCGGATCGAACGGAACCGACCGCAGCAGCGACTCGCACACCGCCGACTCGGCGGTGAGCCCGGCGTAGAGATAGCCGAACGGGTCGCACCTGGTCGCGTCGAAACGGCCGCCGCCGTAGAGGCAGTGCGCGGGTACGGGATTGAACGCGGTCGCCGGGTGGCGGGCCGCATGCAACCGGTACAGCGGGGTGCCGGCCGGCAGAGTCAGTTTGGCGGGCGTGCCCGGCAGCAGCCGCGGGGGCCTGGTGTTCGCCATCCGGTTACTCCTCCTCCGACAGGTACCTTGCCGCGTCCACGAGTTGGCCGTCCCGCCCGGCACCGAGCAGGTCGGCGGGGTTGCCGCCAAGCCAGGCATTGGCCGACAGCCACCAGTCCGCGACGCCCCACGGGTCGCGTTCGGCATCCAGAACGGTGTTGACCTCCACCACCGTCGGCAACGGCGTGCCCGCGACGCCGAACTGGAAGCCGGGCAGCCGCAGCCTCCCGCCGGGCCCGGTCAACCTCAGCAGCCCGGCACCGCCGGGATCACCGCCCAGCAGCCGCACCTCGTCGGGGTCGAGCGCCGGTACGGCCAGGATCCTCGCCCGGATCGGGCCGAGCACCGGGCCGACCATGCGGTGGCCGTCGAGCACCAGCACGGCCAGGTCGTCCGCATGGAAGCCGAGGTGCGGCCGGTCCTGCGGGTCCCCGGCAAACCGGGCACCGGACGCGTCGTCGAGCCGTCCGGACTCGGCGTCCGGCAGCGCTTCCAGCAGCAGCCGGGCCGCCGCCTCCGCCGCCTGCAGCCGGGTCGGCCCGTCCTGCTCGGCGGATCTCAACGCCTGCAGCCGCGCCTCCAGTTGGCAGCCCGACACGGGTTCCAGCAGGCCGGCCAACCGGTCCCAGTCGGCGGCGGCGGCCGCAAGCACCTGGTACGGGTTCATCGGGTCCTTCCGTCGACGGCCTTCACGGACGTGAGTTGACGTTCGATCAGATCTGCGACGGCGGACCGCCGCACCACGAGGTGCACCTCCCACTGCGCACCGCGGATCAGTTCGGCCTCCACCGCGGCCCAGAGCATGCCGAGACTGACCTCGTACGGCAGCCCGCCCCGGCCGGAACCGAGCAGCGGAAGACAGATCGAGCGCAGCGGAGGATCGAACTGCCGGTGTTCCTCGGCGAGCAGGGCGAGCGCCCGGGCAACCGCCCGGGTCACGTCCGCCGGCAGCACGTCGTAGTCGTTCGTCCCGAGGCGCGGGACCGCCACCGCGGCGTGATAGATCCGCCGGACGCCCTGCTCCACCAGCGCCCCCGCCCCGACCGCCGCCACGGTTCCCGGCAGGACCGCCCGGCTTGGCGCCCCATGCCGGACGACCCACTTCCGCAACTCCTCGTGCACCAGGTCCTCGACGAGCTCCCCGGTCGACCCGCGCAGCGCTCCCACCCGCCGAAGCGACGCCGACACCGACGACTTGTACGGCTCCGGCAACGCCAGGTAGGTGTTGGTCGGCGAGACCACGACGTCCACATCGCGCAGCAGATCCACGGGGTGGACGTGCACCGTCACCAGCGCGGTCCGCTCGCCCACCCGGACCCGCAGCGACCGGTGACCCGACGACGCGGGCGAGAGCGGCCCGACATCCCCCGCTTCCCCTGCCTGGTCCGTCTGGTGCGACTGCGCTGCCCGACCCGGCTGCCCCGCCCGCGCGGCCATCCGGATCACCTGCTCGGCGACCTCGCCCAGCACCAGCGCCTCGTGGTGCTTGCGGAATCGCTCCACGCTCACCCCGTACACGCCCGCAGCATGCTTCCGACGGTCGGCGGGCGGCCAGTCGCGAGTGCCCTGGGCGAGGCCGAGGCTGTACTCGGCGGCCGTGTGAAGGTTACCGGGATCGATTCGCGTCACCGCCAGCCGTAGCAGCCGCTCCACAGCGGCGGGCCGCGACTCCCGCCCGGCCGGCAGGTCGATCATGTCTGCGGCCCGGGCCAGCGCCGGGAGCTCCAGCTCACGCAGCCGTACCAGGCCGACTCGCCGCAATTCCCGCACCTCCCTGAGAACTGACGCGTGGTCCGGCAGGTCGCTGTGCAGCATGCCCGAAAGGATCGCACCGTGCCGAGGGGGGGACAAGCTGGATCCGCCCTCCCATCCAACCACCCCGCCCGGGCGACTTCGGGTCGCTTTCCGGGCGCACCTCGGGCACCCGCCGGACAACCGACGATCAGGACGTCCTTGGGGGGTTCTATGACTACCCGGCCGAGCACTGGTATCGGTGGGTGCCCGCTGTGGCGGCGAAGGGCCCGTCCAGAGCTGCCCATTGCAGGAGCACGATGGTCTTGCCGTCAGCGATGCGTCCGTCGCGGATCATGGCGAGCGCGTCGGTGAAGGGCAGTTCGAGCACTTCGATGTCCTCGCCGTCCTCCTCGAGTCCGCCGCCCTCTCCGGTTCGGTCGGCCGGGGTGTAAGGGGCGGCGTAGAAGTGCAGGCGCTCGGTGACGGAGCCGGGGCTCATGTAGGCGTCGAGGATGTGGGTGAGCGGTCCGAGCGTGACACCGAGTTCCTCGGTGCTCTCGCGCCGGATGGCGGCGAGCGGGTCGTCGCCGTCGAGCAGCCCGGCTGCGGCCTCGATGAGCATGCCGTCCGGGTGGTCGTTGACGTAGGCCGGGTAGCGGAACTGGCGGGTGAGCAGCACGCGGCCGCGTTCGGCGTCGTAGGGCAGGACGACCGCGCCGTTGCCGCGGTCGTAGGTCTCGCGCTGCTGGGTGGTCCAGCGTCCGTCGCGGCGCCGGTGGTCGAAGGTGGTGCGGCGCAGGACGTGCCAGCCCTGGGAGGTGAGCTCCACATCGCGGACCACGACGTCGGGGTTTCGGTGCAGGTCCCGGCCGGCCTGGTCGAGGCCGGTGCGGCCGCGGTGGTCGGGGGTATCGATGCCGGGGCGGGTGTTCACGCGGTCTCCCGCGGGGTGCGGCGGGGGATCTCGTTCACGTCGTGGTAGACGGGCAGGCCGCGGCGGCGGGCGGTGGCGACGTCCTGGTCGGCTCCGGTGGAGTCGCCGGGAAGTCGGAGCACGGCGTCGCAGTGGGCGAGCAGGCGCTCGGCGGTCGGGTAGAGGACCTGGTCGGCGAGGGGGTCGGTGGGGCCCGCGCCGGCCGAGCGCAGGACGGGCAGGGCGACCCACTCCCCGATCACGGGGACGTGGCCGGCGGCGAACACCGGCCAGGCCGCCGCTTCGAGGCGGGCGAGGTTGGCGGCCATGGCTTGCGGGTCGCCGTCGGTGCCGGAGCGGTAGGGGCCGGCGATGAGGATGAGCATGGGCTTGTCGGTCATGGCGCGCTACGATACACGCAGAAACGTGCAAGAACAGGAGAAACTACGGATGCTGGCTGCCGAGAGGCGAGACCACCTGCTGGGTCTGCTCGCCCGCGAAAGCAAGATCGTCGCCAAGGACGTCGCCGCCGACCTGGGCATCTCCGAGGACAGCGTGCGCCGCGACCTGCGCGACCTGGCCGCCGAAGGACTGTGCCAGCGGGTCTACGGCGGAGCCCTGCCCGTCTCCCCGGCCATCGCGGACTACGCAGCGCGGCAGTCCGTCACCCCCGACGGCAAACGGAAGGTCGCCGCGGTCGGCGCCGCGCTCGTACGGCCCGGCAACGCCCTGATCCTGGACGGAGGCACCACCGCCCTCGCCGTCGCCCACACCCTCCCGCCGGACCTGGCCTGCACCGTGATCACCCACAGCCCGACCATTGCGGCCGCGCTGCTGGACCATCCCCAGGCCGAGGTCTTCCTCCTCGGCGGCCGCCTCTTCAAGCACTCGGCGGTCACCTGCGGCGCCGCCGCGGTCGAGGCCGCCCAGAACGTCTCGGCCGACCTGTGCCTGCTCGGCGTCACCGGCGTCCACCCGCAGGCAGGGCTGACCACCGGCGACGCCGAGGAGGCCGCGATGAAGCGTGCCCTGGCCGCACGGGCCGCGGACACCTACATCCTCGCCTCGTCCGAGAAGATCGGCACCGCCTCCCGGTTCCGCGTCCTGCCCTGGGAGGACATCAGCGGACTGATCACCGACGCCGACCCCTGCCACCCGGTTCTCCATCAACTCACCGCGCACGGCGTGGAGATCCTGGCAGCCGGCTGCTGACAGCCACGGCGCGAACGGGGGATCGCAGGAGATGGGCACCGGCCTGCCACGGTGCCTCGACCATCCACGGGAATCGACAACCGCTCTATGGGTTCCGGCCGGCGCCACCGGGGGTGACTGAAGCGGAAGCCGGGTCCGGGAGTCGCCGGACTGCCCCCTGGCGGGCCGTTCCGGGGGCGACTTGGTCGGCGGCGGTGTGCCCGAGTGTGAGACCGCCCGCGATGGCCAGGCCGATGGCTGCGGCTTGGCCGATGGTCAGGATTCCGGGGGCGAGTCGGCCGTGGCCGAGGTGGAGCATGCCCTGGTAGATGGTGTAGCCGGGAGCGAGCGGTGCGATGCCCGCGATGGTGAGCAGCAGTGCCGTGGTGTTGGTGCGGTGCGCGAGGGTCTGGGTGGCGAGGCCGACGAAAGCGGCCGAGACTGCTGCGGCCAGTGGCAGCGGAAGGCGGAACTCCTGCCAGAGCACGAGGTACACGGTCCAGGCGATTGCGCCGGCCAGGCCCGCCGTGAGCAGGTTCCACCCAGTCCCCTGGAGGCAGAAGGCCAGGCAGGCGCAGACCATCGTCGCGGCCAGGATCTCCACGGGGAGTGCGGTCCAGCCGTGCGGGGCGAAGCCGTCCGGCTGGACCTGCGGGGTCCACAGCCCGGAGTGCGCCGCAGCGTAGAGGGCTGCTCCCACTCCGGCGACGATCGCCGCGACGGTCATCGCCACCTCCAGGGCGCGTGCCGCGGCGGTGACCAGGTGACCCGCGACGGCGTCCTGCACTCCGCTGACGAAGGCCGGCCCCGGCAGCAGCATCGCGATGCCGCCGGCGACGACCAGCGGCGCCTGGGTGGTCGTGCCGGTGAGGAAGAGCCCGGTGGCGGTGGCGGTGGCGGCCGCTCCGCCCAGCACCACTCGGTGGAAGCCGGGCACGCCGCGGCGCGACAGGTAGCCGTTGGCACGGTCGATGAAGGCGGCCACCACGGCGGCGGCGACGAACACCGTCGGCCCACCGCCCAGCATCACGGTGAAGAAGCCGCCCAGGCCGGCCCAGGACAGGGTGACCTGCCAGGCGGGATGAGCCGGTCGGGCGGCCTCGATCTGCGCCAGGCGGTACCGCGCCGCGCGGACGTCCAGGCGACGCCGCGCGACCTGCTCGACGAGGCGGTGGACGGCGTCGATGCGCGAGCAGTCCGGAGCGGCGGTGCGCACGACCCGGATCTCGGTCATGGGCACCGCACGCGGCCCGTTGCGGTAGGACAGGGAGAGGGCGCCGGCCGTGACGTCGGCCGTGCAGCCGTGCAGCCCCAGGCCCGCCGCCATCGCGGTCGTCGTCGCCACGACGTCGGCGGCCGGCGCGCCGTAGGTCAGCAGCAGTTCACCGGTGCGCAGGGCGAGCAGCAGGAGCTCACCTGCGTATTCGTCCGCCGGAGGAGCGAGGCGGGCGAACTGACGGACGGTCATCCGGTCGTACTCTCATCCGACAGCAAGCAGACCTCGGCGATGGCGAAGTGGCGGAGCGTCTCGAAGCTGTCGGGCAGGTCGAGGCGGCCTTCGCCGATGTGTCCGGAGTGTTCGGCGAAGAGGCGACGTGCGCGGGCCAGGTAGCCGGCCAGGGCATCCTCACCGTGACGGGCCTTGCCACAGCGATCGTCCGGGGTGTCGAGGTGGAAGTCGGCCAGGCTCAACGGGGGGGGCCTGCGGGGCGAGGTGGTGGCGCCAGAGGCCGGCACCGGGGGTGAAGCGATAGTCGGCGAGCAGGCGGTGGCCGTGTGTGGCGATGAGATCGACCGCCTCGATGATGAAATCCCGGACGGTCTCGGACATGAAGTACGGGAAGCTCACCCGGGTCCAGCCGGGCTTGATGCCTTCGTGTCCCTGCTCGACGATCTCCTCGCGCAGCGCCGCCGAATGGTCGGCGCCGATGTCCAGCAGCCGGTGCCCGTACGGGCCCGCGCACGAGCAGCCGCCACGGGCCTGGATGCCGAACAGGTCGTTGAGCAGCGCGACCACGAAGTTGTGGTGCAGATAGCGGTCCTCGTGCCGGATCAGGAACGAGACCACTGGCAGGCGTCGCACGTGGGTGGGGCCGAGGATGACGATGTTCCGGTTCTGCCGCCAGCGGGCCAGCACCGCCTCCCAGGCCCGCTCCTCCCGGGCGTGGATCAGCTCGGTACCGACCGCCTCCTTGACCCCGAAGGCGAGGCCGGCGCGGATCGACTCGACGATAGCGGGGGTGCCGCCCTCCTCTCGGGCGACCACATCGTCGAGGTAGTACTGGTGCCGGGGGTCCACGAAGGCCACGGTGCCGCCGCCCGGCACAGTGGGCACACGATTGCGGACGAGGCTCCGCCGCACGATGAGCACTCCCGGAGACTGCGGGCCTCCGACGAACTTGTGGGGTGACAGGAAGACGGCGTCCTTGTGATCGAACCGGCCCGGTGCGGACTCGGAGACCCGGATGGGCACGTACGGCCCGGCCGTGGCGAAGTCCCAGAAGGAAAGCGCTCCGTGAGCGTGCAACAGGGAGGCGATGCGGTCGGTGTCGGTGAGGACGCCGGTCACGTTGGAGGCGGCCGAGAAGCTGCCGATGCGCAGGGGCCGGTCCCGGTAGCGGCCGAGCTGGACGCACAGATCGTCCTCGTCGATCCGGCCGTCCGCATCCAGCTTGATGACCACGACGTCGGCGATCGACTCCCGCCAGGGCAGTTCGTTCGAGTGGTGTTCGTAGGGGCCCACGAAGACGACGGGCCTCCGATCCGCAGGAATGGCGTGCGCCGGACCGTACAACTCGGCCAGCCCGACCGGGCTCTGCAGCTCCAGGAGGCCGATGAGCTTGTTCACGGCCGCCGTGGTCCCCGACCCGCAGAAGAGCACCACGTGGTCGTCGGTGCCTCCGACCGCACGGTGGATCAGCCGACGGGCGTCCTCGCGCAGGCGGGAGGTCTGCAGTCCGGTGGCAGAGCTCTCGGTGTGGGTGTTGGCGTAGTGCGGGAGGACCGCCGAGCGGAGCCAGTCCTCGACGAAGTCCAGCGAACGCCCGGAAGCCGTGTAGTCGGCGTAGGTGATCCGCCGGGGCCCGTACGGGCCCTGCAGCACATCGCCGTCACCGATGATGCCGCCCCGGATCCGGGCCAGCAGTGCGGTGGCCGAGCCGGCGGCCCCGGTGCTGCGGCGAAGCCGACGGATCAGTCCGAGCGGCTTCCTGAGGGTCGTGAGGACAGTGCTTGCTTCCGTGCGTTCTTCCACGGACCGCTTTACGAGGAGTTCCGGCCGAAGGTTCAGCGTGACTGCGGCCATCCACGGTCACGATCACCGGCCTTCCTCATGGATGCCGTCCTGCCGGGCGGCCTCGGCGGCTATCTCGACCCTCGACCGGAAGGAGAGCTTGGTGAGGATGTGGGAGACGTGGGTCTGGACCGTCCGGGTGGAGAGCATCAGTTCTGCGGCGATCTCCGGGTTGGACCGGCTGTCGGCGATCCGGCGGGCGACGCGCAGCTCCGTCGGAGTCAGGCTCTGCCAACCGGAGGTGGCCCGCGCCCGGGGGCCACGCGCGCCGAGGCGGACCCCGGCCGCTCGCAGCCGGGCCTGCATACGGCGGAGCCCCCAGCCGGCGCCGAGCCCGGTGTAGGCGGCCGCCGCCTGGCCCAGCCGGTGCCTGGCCTCCGCCGGCCGCCCCTGCCGGGCCAGCAGCTCGGCCGCGTCCTCCAGGGCGTTCGCCCGGTGCAGCGGACGCGCGGAGGCCGCGTAGTGGTCGGCGGCCGCCAGCAGGGGCGCCGGATCGGCGTCGAGCAGTCCGGCGGCGTGCCGGGCGGTGTGCTGCCAGGAGACGATGCCGGGCCCTCGGGAGGTCGCGGTGCCGGCGAGGGCGGCGGCGGTGGCGGCCGTCGCCCGGTCACCGACCGTCAGCGCCAGCCGGACGACAACCGGCAGCCACTCGAACGGATCCTCCGGGCCGGTCGCGAGCTGCGGGTCGAGGACGGGCAGCAGTGCCGCCAGCGCCTGGTCCGGCCGTCCGGCGCGTTCGGCGCAGATCGCACGCGCCATCAGGAGCCAGTGGGCGGCGCCACGGTCGGCGGGAGTCCGCAGCGGGTGATCCCGCAGCAGTCCCGACTGCGCCTCGCAGGTGGAGGCGTCGTCCTGCAGGCCGGCCACCAGCGCGGCCAGGCCGCGCGCCCGGACGGCCGCGTGCTGGTACTCCTCCCCGCCCAGGTGCTCGATCTCGGCCAGGGCCTCGTCCCACTGCCCGGTGCGGAAGCGGTGGGCCGCGATCGCGACCGTCGCGTCCTGGCCGTACAGCCGGTTGGGTTCGCCGAGACGACGGATCTCGGTGATCTCCTCCTCGGCCTCGGGGATCCGGTCCTGAAGGCCTGCGATCACCAGCCGCTGGGTCCGGAGCAGGCTCTCGACGCGGGGGTACGCGCCGCCCGCGCAGAGCCCCAGGCTGCGCCCGCTCAGCTCGAAGGCGCCGTCGAGGTCGCCTTCCTCGACCCGGGCCAGCACCACCTGCATCCAGGAGGCGTAGGCGACGGCGAAGCTCTCGCCCGAGCGTTCACCGCCCGCCAGCGCGCCGACTGCCGCCTCGGCGGCCTCGGCGGGCCGGCCCGAGCGGTACAGGTAGAAGGAGTTCTCGGCCTGCAACCGCGCCCTGGACCGCTCGCTGATGCCCTCGATCGCGGTGGCGGCGGTCAGCAGCTCCGCGGCCTCCCGAGCCCCGCTGCCGGTCGACGAGCGGGCATAGCGCGTCTCGGCGAGCAGCCAGGAGGCCTCGGCCGCCACCTCGGGCGCGCAGGACGGCGCGGCCAGCAGCTGACGCGCAGCCACTTCGGCCTCGGCGGGCCGGCCCAGCGCGTTGAGTGCCTCGACCGAGCGCAGCCGCAGGCCGGTCCGGTCCGCCTCCCGGCAGTCCCCGTCGACGGCCTGCGTCAGCAGCTCCAGGGCGACGGCCGGCGAGCGGGTGACCAGCTCGCGGGCGTGCCGGGTGACCCAGCCGGGCAGCCACGCGTCCGCCGCCGTGGAGGTCGCCCGGACCAGGTGGCCGGCCACCTGGTCGATCGGCGCACCGGCCAGGTCGAGCGCCTCCGCCGCCTGCCGGTGCAGTGCGCCGCGCAAGCCCGTCGGGACGCTCGCCACGAGGGCCTGCCAGATCATGTGGTGACGGAATCCGAGCCGCTCTCCGGCCGGGTCCAGTACGCCGGCGGCGAGTGCTTCCTCAAGCACCGGCACGAGGGTGACCAGCGAACGGCGCGACACCGCGGCGAGATCGGCGGGCCGGAACTCGGTGCCCAGCGCGGCGGCGATCCGAAGCGCCGCGCGAACCCCGGGGGACAGCCGCTGGACCCGGTCGGTGATCGCCGCCCCGAGCGAGAGGTCGTGACGGCCGGGTATGAGCTCGAACCCGTGCTGTCCCTCGGTCAGGCCGCCCTGCCGACGGAGCAGGGCCGTCAGCTCGATGAGGTGGAGCGGATTGCCGCCGGCCCGGTCGAGTGCCCCCAGCAGGGACGGTCCCACCGGGCCGCCCAGGGAGGCGGCCGCCAGAGCGGCCGCCTCGGGCGGGGCCAGCGGCTCCAGTTCCAGCACGAGGCCGCCGCCGCGCTGCAGCGTATGCACCGCGAGAGCCTCGGTGCCGGCGCCGGTGCCGGGTGTCACGGAGGCCGCCACCGCGAGCGGAAACTGCTCGGCGTGGCGAGCCAGGCGCAGCCAGAGCGTCGCCGAGGCCTCGTCCGCCCGATGGAGGTCGTCCACCACGACGAGCACCGGGCCGGTCGTGCACTGCTGTTCCACCACCCTGAACAGCCGCTCCGCAGTGGCCGGCACCGGATCGGTCATCCCGGCGGCCGTGTTCCGGGCCGAGGCCGCCACGACGGCTCGGTACTCCGCCCGCAGCCGCCCGGAGCACGGCTGGTCCCGTTCCAGGAGGTCCAGGAACGTCCCCAGCGGGAAGTGCCGCTCCGACTCGTTCGCGGTGCTCCAGAGCACCGCGAAGCCCGACTCCCGGGCGCGGTCGGCGCAGGCCCTCAGCAGGGCGGACTTCCCGATCCCGGCTTCGCCCCTGAGCAGGACGGCACGCCCTTGGCCGGCTGCGGCTGTGGACAGGACATCATCGAGCTGCGAGGACTCGGCCGTTCGACCGATCAGTGCTGCGGTCGCCCGGCTGGTTCTCATTCTCAGAATTATCGCATTGGCTGGCATTCGTCAGTTTTGGGGGTGTCCGTACCTGAAAAGCCGGTACCCGAAGAGCTCGTATCCGTGGGTCTGGGAGACTGGTCCGAGTGCCGGGCCGGCCCCGGCGGGCGTGAGCCCGACGCGCTGAGCAGCTGTGATGGTCGGGCGATGGTGAAGTGGATCTCGATGGTGGTGACGGTGCAGGGCCGTGGGACCGAGCGGGCGCGCCTTGAACTCATGGTTCGGCAACTGACGGAGGGCCAGGGTCAGGCGACCGTGTTCCGTGGTGAGCCGGGTATCGGGAAGTCGACGGTGCTCGACCTCGTCGAGGCCCTGTGCCGGTCCGCCGGGATCATGGTCCTGCGCGGTGCGGCTGGTGAGATAGACCGGTCGGTGCCGTTCGCCGTGCTCAGCGAGTGCCTCGATGCGGGTGCCGCCGAACACCCGGGGGTCGTCCGGATCCGCAGTCTGCTGCGGGGTGACGAGCGGGTCGGGGCGCCGGCCGGGGCCGTCGGCCAGGAGTTCCTGATCGCCGAGGCCATCCTGTCGACCCTGGACGACTGGTGCTCGGCCGAGCCACTGGCGCTGCTGGTGGACGACCTGCACTGGGCGGACCCGGCCAGCCTGACGGTCATCCGCCGACTGGCGCGTGCGTTGGATCAGCTGCCCCTTCTCGTGGTGGTGACCTGCCGTCCCACCTCGGACACCGCCGCCGTCACCGGGTTGCTGCGCGAGCTGGCGGAGTCCGGCGTCCCGATCACCGATCTCGCTCCCCTGGCCGAGGCCGAGATCGCCGCTCTGGTCGCCGATCTCGCCGGGGGTCTGCCGGGCGACCGGCTACGGTCCCTGGTCGCGGGCGCGGCAGGAAACCCGCTCTACGTGGCGGAGCTGGTCCGGGCGCTGTCCGGCGAGGGCCGGATCGAGCTGCGGGGCCCGACCGCCGAGATCGGCCCGGAGACCTCGCTCATGCCGGCCCCGCTGAGCGCCACCATCCTCCACCGGATCGACTCCCTGAGTGCGCCGACCCGCGAGATGCTCCGCCTGGTGGCACTGCTCGGCCGCGCTTTCGGCGCTGCCGAGATGACCGCGCTCCTCCAGCTCCCGGCCACCGATCTGGTGGAGCCGGTGGTGGAAGCGCTCGCGGCGGGAGTGCTGGAGGAGCGCGGGAGCGGGTTCGCGTTCCGGCACGACCTGATCCGCCAAGTTGTGGTGGAGAGTCATTCCCAGGCGGTCCGAACAGCTCTGCACGAGCAGATCGGGGTCTCGCTGGCCGGTGCGGGCGCGCCTGTCGAGCGGGTCGCGGAGCACGTGCTGGAGGCCGGCCGGCTGGGGCCGTGGGACCTGGCCTGGTTGCGCGCCTCGCTGGATGCCCTCCTGGTGCGAGCGCCGGCACTCGCGGTCGAGCTGCTGCGCCGGGCCACCGCCGGCGCGAGTGCCGGCCTCCAGGACCTGGACTTCGAACTCGTCCGGGCCCTGCTCTGGGCCGGACTGCCGGCCGAAGCCGAACACGCCGCCAGGGCAGCACTCGGGCGCCCCCTCCCGGTCGACCGGGAGGGCGTGGTGCGCGGGTGGCTCGCGCAGGCGCTCCTCCAGCAGGGGCGGCTGGAGGAGACGGTGGCCGAGGTCCGTTCGGCGCTCGCCCTGGAAAGTCTCCCTCTGAACCAGGCAGCGCTCTTCCACGCTCTGGAAGCTCAGACCCTTCACCTCATGATCCGCCCGGAGGAGGCGGAGCGTGCCGCTCTCCTGGCGGTGCGGAACGGGCGGGAGAGCGGCGACGGCTTCGCGACGGCGTACGGTCTCACGACCCAGGCCGCGGTCCTGCTGGTCACCAGGCGCGTCGAAGAGGCCCTTGCTCTCACCACCACGGCCCTCGACCGGCTGAGGGAGGCGGGGACCTCATCCGATGTCCAGCTCTCCCCGCTCCTGGCCCGCGGCTACTGCCTGGCCGACCTCGACCGGCTGGCGGAGGCCCAGGCGGACTTCCGCGCAGGCGTCAGAGAGAGCGAGCGGGCCGGCGTCGCGCTGCTGCCCTGGTACCAGTCCGCGATCGCCAACGTCGAGTTCCTGCGCGGAAACTGGGACGACGCCCTGGTCGCCGTCCAGAGCGGGCTGGACACCGTCGATCCTTTGGACGTGGGCCCCGATCTGCGCGCGATCGCCGCGCTGATCCAGGTGCGACGAGGGCAGCGGAGCGAACACACCGACGTGATCATGGCTGAGGCCGACGACCTTCGCGCACACTCCTACACGGAGTACCTGCACTGGTGGGCGCGAGCCCTGGTGCGGGACGCCGAGGGCGACCCCGGACGGGCCTTCGGCGTCCTCGAATCGTTCCTGTGGAGGTCCGGCGTGCTACCTGAGGTGGTGACCCTCGACCACCTCTTCCCGGACGCCGCTCGGATGGCCTTCGGCCTGGGCCGCTCGGACCGGCTGGCCGCGCTCGCCGCGTCCGCGCAGGAGCTGGCCGGCTTCCAGCCGTCCCCGAACAAGCTCGGCACCGCCGCGCTCTGCCGGGGGCTGGCCGAGTCGGACAGCGCTCTGCTGGCCGAATCCGCCACGGCGTACCAGGCCGCGGGACGCCCGCTGTACGCGGCGTTCGCCCGCGAGAACGAGGCCGTCCTGCTGGCCCGCGCCGGCTCACCGGCCGCCGCCGCCACGGCGGCCGAGGCCGTCGACGGCTACCTCGCACTCGGCGCCTCGTGGGACGCCCGTCGTACCCGGCAGCGCCTACGGGCGGAGGGGGTCACCGTCAGAAGCCGGAAGGCGGCCGCCAGGAGCGAGACGGGCTGGGAGGCGCTGAGCGAGACGGAGCGCGCCGTGCTGGCCATGGTCGCGGAGGGCTGCTCCAACCCGCAGATCTCCGAGCGCCTGTACATCTCCCGGCGGACGGCGCAGTTGCACGTGTCGCGCATCATGGCGAAGCTCGGCGAGTCCTCGCGGGTGGGGCTCGCCGTGACGGCGACGTTGCAACGGCAAGGGTGAGCCACGGGGGGCGGGCAGCGCCGGGACGTCCCGGTCGGGGCGAATCGGCGCTACCCCCCCTTGGTTGGCCCGGGGGACTGCCTTCGTGCCTAGTCGTGGGAGAACCGGAGGGTCGGCAGGAGCCTGCCGAGCCAGGCGGGCGTCCACCAGGCGGCACGTCCGGTCAGTCGCAGCAGGACGGGCAGCAGGACCAGGCGGACGAGTGCCGCGTCGAGCAGCACCGCCAGGCCCAGGACGATGCCCATCTCCTTGGGGGGCAGCGGGCCGGAGAGCGCGAAGGTGAAGAAGACCGCGACCATGACGGCGGCGGCCGCGAGGACGACCCTGCCCGAGTGGGTGAGTGCGGCGGTCATGGCCGTGCGCGGGTCACCGCTGCGCTCGTAGTGCTCCTTGGCCGAGGCGAGCAGGAAGACGGTGTAGTCCATCGCGATCGCGAAGATCATGGCGAAGAAGAAGACCGGTGCCCACCCGTCGAGGAAACCCTGCGGAGTGAAGCCGAGCAGCCCCGCCCCGTGCCCGTCCTGGAAGACCAGACGGGCGGCGCCGAAGGCGGCCGCAACGGCGAGCAGGTTGGTGACGGTGCCGAGCAGGGCGACCAGCGGCGCCTGCAGGGCCAGCAGGAGAAGGACGAAGCCGAGGGCCAGAATGACCCCGATGACCAGGGGGGTCCTGGCATTCAGGACGTCCTGCAGGTCGAGGTTCTCGACGGCCGCGCCACCGACCAGCGCCTGCCCGGGCAGGTGCCTGCGCAGTTCGGCAACGGTCGCCCGCAGGGCGGGGTCCGAGGGATCGGCGGCCGGGACCGCCTGGATGAGAGCCAGACCGGACCCGTCGGCCGCGTTCGCGGTCGGCAGCACGACCGCGACCCCCGGGGTGTGCTTGAGGACGGCGGCGGCCTCTTCGGCCCGGGCCAGGGGCGTCACGATCTGGAGGGCGCCGGGGGCGCCGGGACCGAACGCCTTCTGAACGGCGACGTAGCCCGCCCGGGCGGAGGAGTCCGCCGGGATGACGGTGATCGACGGCATGGCGGTCCGAAGCCCGATCACCGGCGCGGCAAGTGCCAGCAGGGCGAGCAGAGCGGGGATGCCGAAGCGCAGCGGGTGCGCCCACAGACGGTCGGCCCAGGCGGCGAAGCGGGGCGAGCCGTCGGCGTCCTGGGGGCGGGCGAACGGCAGCGCCGCCGCATCGACCCGGGCGCCGAGCTTGCCGAGGACGGCGGGCAGCAGCGTCAGGGTCGCCGCCAGGACGAAGGTGACCGCGATCATGATGCCGAGCGCCATGGAGCGGAAGGCGGGTGACGGGACGAGCAGGACGGAGGAGAGGCTGACCAGGACGGTGGCGCCGGACAGCGCGACGGCCTTGCCGGCAGTGTCCATGGTTTCGCCGACAGCGCGGCGGGCGTCACCGTGGCGGGCAAGCGCCGCACGGAACCGTACGACGATGAACAAGGCGTAGTCGATGCCCAGAGCGAGGGCGAACATCATCGCGAAGTTCATCGCCCAGATCGACGTCGGCGTCACGTGGTTGAGCAGTACCAGGGCACCGGCCGAGGCCGCCAGCCCTGCCATGGTCAGCAGCAGTGGGAGTCCGGCGGCGATCAGCGATCCGAATGCCAGCACCAGGATCGCGAGCGTCACCGGCCACGACAGCATCTCCGACTGCATCATCGCGTCGTGGTTGGCGGCGTTGAAGTCGCTCCACAGGACGGAGGCGCCCGTGGCGCTCACCTGGACACCGGCCCCGGACAGTGCGCTGAGCGGGCCCTTGAGGTCGTCCGCCGCACGGACCATGGCGTTGGTGTCGGCCTTCGCACCGGCCAGCACGACGGCGGTACGCCCGTCCGGGCTGATCGTGGCGCCGGGCTGGGGCGGCACCACCTCACCGATGCGCGGGTCGGCCTTCAGCAGCGCCGTCGCCCGGCCGAGGACCTGCTGGACGGCGGGGTCGGTCACCGGCCGGTCGGCGGCGACGACGACCTGAAGGGCCGAGGAGGCGTTGCCGTCGAAGTGCTGCCGAGCGAGCTCGCGGACGCGGACCGACTCCGAGCCGTTGGCCTGCCAGCCCGCACCGGCCAGCGAGGAGGTCACCTGCGGAGCGAAGGCGCCGAGCCCGGCGACCACGACGAGCCACAGCAGGGTGACCAGCCGCAGCCGGCCTGCCGCCCAGAGGCCTAGACGGCCCAGGACGCCCGGCGGTCCGCTCCGTTCGGGACGGCGGCTGCCCGGCCCACCCTCCGCTTCGCGGGGATTCCCGGGTACAGCCAAGCCGTCGTGCGGAGCGTGAAGGCGATCAGTCGTTGTCATGCGGGTCTCCAAGGGTGGCAGGTGTGGGCAGGGGGGTTCCGGTCGCGACGCCGGACGGAGCGCTCGGCTATGTGACCGAGTGGTGCTCCCGCAGGGTCGACCTGAGAGAGCGGAGGGCGTAGTGGCACCGGGATTTGACGGTGCCCGGGGGGACGCCGAGGATCTCGGCTGCGGCGTTGACGGAACGGTTCTCGAAGTAGACCTGGGTGACTACGGCGCGATGACGATCGCTCAGGGACTCCAGCGCCTCGCGGACCCACCAGCTCGTCAGGAGCGCGTCGATCTCGTCCGCGACCGCGACCGCGCTCTCGCCGACGGCCGTGTCCAGGTCGTCGGAGCCGACCTCGACGGGCCTGCACTCGCGCGAGCGCAGCTGATCGATGAGCAGGTTCCGGGCCACCCGGTAGAGCCAGGGCAGTGCCGTTCGGTGGTCGGCGGAGAGGATCTCGGGGTGGTGCAGGGCGCGTATGAAGGTCTCCTGCGTGAGGTCCTCGGCGAGCTGCGGATCTCCGAAGGTCCGCTTGGTGAGGTAGGACAGGACCGCAGAGCGGTGCATGGCGCTCAGGCTGCGGAACGTGACCTCGGCCATCCGGGCGTCGGCGGCCGGGGATTCGTTCACCTGAGCGGGCCCGCTCGGGGTGAGCGTTCGCATGAGGATCCTCGTGAGTTCGATGAGGGGTGGCTGTGCCGGCCGGGCCGACGATCGAGGTTTGCACGGGGAGCGGGAGGGGAATATCCGTCGGCTGAGTACGTTCGGGCGCTCCGGTGGCGGAGTACACCGCCCCTGGTCAGCTACCCAGGGCCTCGCAGTACACGAGGACTTCTCGTCGGGCTGGCCTTCTGACCTGCGATGATGTGCCGGTCGGCGGATATCCGGCCGAGACCGCGCGGGGGCAGAGGAGTGGGTGGTGACCGGCAGTACCGAATGCTGAGGGGGCGCCGCTTCCTCAGCCGCCCCCTCGGGTGTCAGCCGTAGGCCGTCAGCGCCGGGAGGCCGGCGCGGCCTTGGGCGCGCCCGCCGCCGCCCGACTGGCCTGGGAGGAACGGACCGGCCCCGGAGACCGGCACTCCCCCGCCGGCACTCCGCGCCCGCGCTACCCGGAGATGGTCGCCTTCGCCCTGGACCGCACCGAGGGCACCGCGGCCGCGGACGGGTGACGCGACGAACCGCGGACTCGGCGCGGGTGACATGACATCAGGATCGGGTGGAGCACCATCCGCAGCTGTCCGAGACCTCCGGTGCCGGGGAACCGCGTTCCATCGCCCTCTCTCCGACCTCCTCGGGCGCCTGCCTCAGCCGTCGACACCCGCGCCGCCGACGAGGTCGTCGCGCAGGGCCGACTCGGCCCGGTCCGCCGCGTCCTCGCCGCCGATCAGCTCGACCTGGACGGAGTCCGGCTCGCCGGAGAGGTCCTCGACAGCGGAGAAGGGGACCCCGTGGCGGGTCAGGATCTCGCCGACGGTGACGGCGTCCACGCCCTCGGGGACGCTCACGCGCAGGAACAGCCGGCCGTCGTCCTCGCTCCGGAGGGTGGGCCACTGGTTCTCCGCGCCCTTCGCCGTGCGGTCCCGCTCTTCCCCGTTCTGGTCCGACATGTCGCCCTCCGATCACGGGCAGTCACAGCTGGGAGATCACCGCCGCGAGGACGAGGGCGACCTCGACCAGCAGCAGGAGGGTGGCGCACTGGTAGTACCGGGCCAGCCGGACGATCTGCGCCTTGTTCCCGTTCAGGGTGTCCACCAGCCGCAGCACCAGCGCCCGGTCCACCGGCGGGGTGTCCGCCCCGCCCGGCGGCGGGTCGAGCACCTCCAGCACCCCGTGGCCGAAGGTGAAGTTCCTCGGCCAGAGCACCAGCATGACGACGACTCCCTGGACCAGGACGACGCCGAGCAGCGACACCGCCGCCCAGAGCGGGAACTGGACCCCGGTGCTGTCCCCGATCAGGTGGACGGACGAGGAGAAGGTGACCACGAAGGCGGCGGTCGCCAGGATCCCGGTCGCCCTGGTCCGCAGGTTCCCGACCGTACGGTCCTGGGCATCGCACAGGCTCATGGCCACCTGGTAGGCCAGCTGCACCCGCTGCTGTTCGGCTGTTCCCGCCGGAGCCGGGCCCGGCTCGGGGAGGTTCCGGCCGGCTTCCGTGAGGTCGTCCATCACGCCTCCTGGGATCGGTCCGACCCGTCCCGAGGTGCGCGCCCGTGCTTCCTCGGCCGCTGATCCCACGATAGTCGCAGCCCGGTGGGGTGTCGACGGAGGGCCGCGGGGCCGCGCGGGGCCTGGCCCACTACACCTCGGCGAGCCGGGCGGCCAGGGCGTCCAGGCCGAGCGAGCCGTGGGTGAGGACGGTGCCGTGCCAGGCCCGCAGGTCGAACGCGGCGCCCCGGCGGCGGCGGGCCTCCTCGCGGCCCCGCAGCCAGACCCGTTCGCCCAGCTTGTAGCCGATGGCCTGGCCCGGCCAGCCCAGGTAGCGGTCGATCTCGCTGCTGCGGCGCGGGAGTTCACTGCCGTGGTGGGCGGCCATGAACGCGGTGGCGAGCTCCGGGGTCCAGCGTTCTCCCGGGTGGAAGCCCGCGTCGGCGGGGATGACGAGTTCCAGGTGCATGCCCAGGTCGACGATCACGCGGATGATCCGGAGCATCTGCTTGTCCAGGTAGCCGAGGCGCCGGGCCGGGTCGGTCAGGAAGCCCAGTTCGTCCATCAGGCGCTCCGCGTACAGCGCCCAGCCCTCCTTGTCGGCGCTGACCGCGCCGAGGGTGATCTGGTAGGTGCTGAGGTTCTCGGCGCAGGCGGTCCAGCGGGCGGTCTGCAGGTGGTGGCCGGGGACGCCCTCGTGGTACCAGGTGCTGACGAGCTGCCAGGTGGGGAAGGACCGCCGGCCGAGGGTGGGCAGGTAGGTGCGGCCGGGGCGGCTGAAGTCGAGGCTGGGACCGTTGTAGTAGGGCGCGCCCGAGCTGCCGGGCGGCGCGATCCTGGTCTCGACGCGGCGCATCGGGCCGGTGATGTCGAAGTGGGTGCCGTGCAGGGCGTCGATCGCCTCGTCGATGACCTCCTGGAGCCAGGCCCGGACGTTCTCCTCGCCCTCGACGGCGTGGCCGTGCCGGTTGAGGTGCTCCATGGCGGCACGGGGGTCGGCGCCGGGGAGGATGCGCTCCGCCTCCACCCGCATCTCGGCGAGCGTGCGGTGGAACTCCTCCCAGGCCCAGGCGTACGCCTCGGCCGGGTCGATGTCGGCGCCGTTCGCCCAGCGGGCCGAGCGCAGGTAGCGCTCACGGCCGACGGCGTCCGGGGTGGTGGCGGCGGCGGGCAGGTAGGTGTCGTGGAGCCAGTCGCGCAAGGCCGCCGCGGCGGCGGTCGCCCGGTCGGCGGCGGCGTCCAGTTCTGGCCGCAGCCGGGCGGGTCCGGCCGCCGCGAAGCCGGTGAACCAGCTCGTGCCGGTGCCGTTCCGGCCGGTCCAGGCGTCGAGTTGGGCGATGGTCGCGCGGGCCTGCCGGGGCGCGCTCAGCAGCCCGCGGCCGATGCCCTCGGCCAGGGTGGCCCGGTAGCCGTCCAGGGCGCCGGGCACGTTGCGCAGCCGGCCGGCGACGGCGGCCCACTGCTCCTCGGTGTCGGTGGGCATCATGGTGAACACGCCCCGCACCTGGTGCAGCGGCGAGTTGACGTTGCGCAGCGCGCGGAAGTGCTCCCCGGCCTCGTGGACGGCGAGTTGGGCGGTGAGCCGTTCGCGCAGCAGCCCGGCGCAGTCCCGGTCGGCGGCTCCGTCCGGGGGCGCGGCGGCGTCGAGCGCGGTGAGGGTGCGCCGGGCCGCTTCGGCGAGTGCCTCGAAGCCCTCCGGCGACAGGTCCGGCTGCCGGTCGTCCTCGGGGTGCAGGCCGAGTCTGGTCGCGACCGCCGGGTCGAGTGCGGCGACCTGGGCGACGTGCTCGTCGGCGATCCTGCGGGCGGACTTCGGCGTCTCGGGCATCCCCCCATGCTGGCGCAGCGGCCGACCCGTCGTCCAGGGCCCCTCGGCCCCGGGCGACGGGTCGGCCAACGGCCGGCTCAGCCCCGGCAGCGGCCCCGGCTGTAGTCGAAGGTCGCGGCGGCCTGCGAGTACTGCCACTGCGGGGCGAGCAGCTGGGCGTCCAACTGCGCGGCGGCGGTGGGGTTCTCGACCAGGTACCCGAAGTCCTGCAGCCAGGCCGGGTAGAGGTTCTTGGAGCCGATGAAGAAGGCCGATCCGTCGACCGAGACCAGCTTGTGGTGCAGCGCGTACGGGTGGCCGTCGGCCCAGGTCGGGGCGGACGAGGCCCGGAACGGGGCGAGTTGGAGGTTGCGGCACATCGCCGTCCGCGCCTGCCCCGGGTCGCCGAGGCGGTCGGTGAGCCGGGCCGCGAGGGTGTCGCTGATCTCGTTCAGCGACTTGATCTGCGAGTAACCGCCGCTGCCGACCGCGCCCCGGTTGCCGGGGTCGCTGACCACGATGCGGACCTTCACCCCGTCGGCCAGCTTGCCGGCGAGCAGGTCGAAGAGCCGGGCGTCGTAGCGGGGCATCGGCGGGCAGGTGCCGGTGACGTCCTGCTGGGAGATGTCGATCCGGCTGCCGGCGCTGGCGACCAGGGCGCGCAGCGCGTTCTCCTCCGGGTTGACCGTCTCGTAGTTCCGGTCGCCGTTGGTGTTGTCGTGCAGGCCGATCGGGCCGCACTTGACGTCGTCGGCGTCGGGCGCCGGGTCAGGACGGTAGCCGGAGGCGGGGTCGGTGTCGCGGATGCCGACGCCCAGGCCGCCGACGGCGATCACCGGCACGGTGCCGGTGGCGGGCACCTGCCCGGCCGCGGGGTTGAGCCGCCTCTCCAGGTCGGGGGTGCACCCGGCGCCGTTCGTGGAGGCGAACCAGGCGGCCGAGAAGACCCCGCTGTTGCGGCAGGTCCAGTCCCACAGGGTGTCCAGGTAGGCGCCGGCGGACGCCGCGGCGGGACCGTTCAGGGCGAGGTCGACGTCCGTCACCGGGTGGGCGGTGTCGAGGTAGTCGTTCTTCCAGTTGTTGATCCCGCCGGTGATGACGCTCTGCCCGTCCACCACCAGCAACTTGGAGTGGTTCCAGGAGAACGCCGTCTTCGCGGTGGTCATCGAGGCCACCTCCAGGGTCACGCTGCCGGCGGCGCCGCCGAGCCGGGCCACCAGGTCGTCCCGGTACTTCGAGGGCAGCGCGGTGATGTTGAGCAGCGGCGCGGCCCCGGCGAGGACCCGCACGTGCGGCCTGTTCCCGGCGGCGACCGAGGCCTTGAGGCCGTCCGCGATGGCGTCCTGGAACGCACCGTCCGGGAACGGCGCGAGAGTTGATATGTCGACGGTCCGGGTCGCCCGCCCGATGTTCTCCCGCATCTTGTCGAGCAGCCGCT
This sequence comes from Kitasatospora sp. NPDC096128, assembly GCF_040303105.1. Taxonomy (NCBI): domain Bacteria; kingdom Bacillati; phylum Actinomycetota; class Actinomycetes; order Kitasatosporales; family Streptomycetaceae; genus Kitasatospora; species Kitasatospora sp. NPDC096128. The sequence goes on from NZ_JBEOSP010000042.1 coordinate 50,226, forward strand.
TCGTCCCGACCCGCTCGGTGCAGGAGGCGTCGCCCCAGCAGCCCGGCGTCTGCAGCAGCCACCCGCCCGGGTCCCCGGCCGGCGCGTCGAGCCGGTTGCCCGCCGTCCGCTGCCACACCGTCCCCTCGAGCCCGGGCGACACCTGACGCAGCGTCCGCTCCACCGCGTCCAGGTGTGGCGTGGCGTCGGCCGGCGTGGCGTCGGCCGGCGCGGTCGACACGGGCACGGGAGTCGACTCGGCGAACGCGGGAGCGACCGGCAGCACACCGACGGCGGCCGCGACGGCCAGTGCGGAGCCGGCCAGACGGCGGCCGGAGCGGCGGGGGTGGAGGGAATGCGGAGAGAACACGTACGAGTCCTTCATGCGAGGCCGGGGACGTTCACCCGGACGACACCCTTAAATTACCTCAAAGTAACCTGATGTGCTGTCAGGGTCCCATCAAGGCCCCGCGCCCACCGCAGAACTGACGACCCACCACCGCAGACCCGGCCCGGAGGTCACCGCCCCGCCCCCTTGGCCCCGTCGCGCGAACGCAAAAAAGGAGCCGGGGTCGGCGCACCAAGTGCGCCGACCCCGGCTCCTGCTGGTAGCGGGGACAGGATTTGAACCTGCGACCTCTGGGTTATGAGCCCAGCGAGCTACCGAGCTGCTCCACCCCGCGTCGGTGAGATCACCATACGTGACAACCCGGCCGAACGGGAAATCGATATCCTCGCAGGCCCCCGCGACCGGCTCTACGGCGTCCTGGCGGCGAGGGCTCCGGAGATGGTCCTGAGGACCGACGGGGTACTCCACCGTGCCGGCCGAGCGGTCGAGCCCGTCGTAGGCGTCCTGGCCCCCGAGCTGGACGAGGGCGCGCGCCGCCCCGGCCGCCGGAAGGCACCCTCAGCAGATCCGCGGGAGCTGCTCGCCCAGCGGCAGGTCCACGACCCGGGTGCCGCCGAAGCCGGTGCGGGCCACGACCATCCCGGGGTGGTCCTCGACGCACTCGCCGATCACCACCGCTTCCGCGCCGAGCGGGTGGGCCCGCATGGCGGCGAGCACGGCGTCCGCCTCGGCGCGCGGGACGAAGGCGACCAGCTTGCCCTCGTTGGCGATGTACATCGGGTCCAGGCCCAGCACGGCGCAGGCGTTGGCCACCGGATCCGGTACGGGCACGGCGCGTTCGCTCACCACCACGCCCACCCCGGCCGCCGCCGCGATCTCGTTGAGCGCCGCCGCCAGCCCGCCCCGGGTGGGGTCGCGCAGCACGTGCAGGTCGGGGGTGACGGCGAGCATCGCCTCGACCAGGCCGCCGAGCGCCGCGCAGTCGCTGCGCACCTCGACCCCGAACTCCAGCCCCTCCCGGACGCTCATGATCGCCACCCCGTGCAGCCCGATCGGCCCGCTGACGATCACCACGTCGCCCGGGCGGGCCCGCTGCGGCCGGATGTCGACCCCGGCCGGGACGAGCCCGATGCCGGCGGTGTTCAGGTAGACGCCGTCGCCGTGCCCGGCCTCGACCACCTTGGTGTCGCCGGTGGCCACCTCCACCCCGGCGGTACGGGCGGCGGCGCCGAGGGCCCGGGCCACCCGGTCCACCACGGCCAGCTCCACGCCCTCCTCCAGGATGAAGCCGCAGGACAGGTAGGCCGCCCGGGCCCCGCTCATGGCCAGGTCGTTGACGGTGCCGTTGACGGCGAGGTCGCCGATGCAGCCGCCGGGGAAGAACAGCGGCCGCACCACGTAGGAGTCGGTGGAGAAGGCGAGCCGGGCGCCGCCCAGGTCGAGGACGGCGGAGTCGCCGAGGCCGGCCAGGGCCCGACTGCCGTACGCGGGCGCGAAGATGTTCTCCATCAGCTCGGCGGACATCGCCCCGCCGCCGCCGTGCCCCATGACCACCCTGGGGTGGTCGCGCAGCGGCAGCGGGCAGCTCCAGCCCGCAAAGTCCGGAGCGGACGCACCGACCGGGTCGGCCTGTTCGGGGAGCAGCTCGGTGTCAGCCAACGGGGCTCGCCTCCTGGACGGGGCTCGGCGTGCTCAGCCGCCGGTAGAGGTAGTACGCGGCGCAGGCCCCCTCGCTGGAGACCATGGTGGCGCCGAGCGGGGTGCGCGGGGTGCAGACGGTGCCGAAGGCCTCGCACTGGTCGGGCTTGAGCAGCCCCTGGAGCACCTCGCCCGCCCGGCACTCGGCGGGTTCGCTGGTCCGGATGCCCCCGACGTCGAAGCGGTGCTCGGCGTCGTGGTCCCGGTAGCGCGGGGCGAGCCGCCACCCGCTCTGCGGGATGACGCCGATGCCCCGCCAGGCCCGGTCGGTGACCTCGAAGACGTCCTCCAGCATGGCGCGGGCCGCCGGGTTGCCCTCGGGGCGGACGGCCCGCGGGTAGGCGTTGTCGACGATGTGCTCGCCGCGCTCCAACTGCCGTACGGTGCGCCGGATTCCCTCCAGGATGTCGAGCGGTTCGAAGCCGGTGACGACGATCGGGACTCGGTGGCGCTCGGCGAGCGCCGGGTACTCGGCGGTGCCCATCACGCTGCACACGTGCCCGGCGGCCAGGAAGGCCTGGACCCGGCAGTCCGGCGAGTCCATGATCGCCTCGATCGCCGGGGGCACCCGGACGTGCGAGACCAGCATGCTGAAGTTGCGCAGGCCCTGCTTGCGGGCCAGGTGGACGGCCATGGCGTTGGGCGGGGCGGTGGTCTCGAAGCCGATGCCGAAGAAGACGACCTCCCGGTCCGGGTTCTCCCGGGCGACCCTCAGCGCGTCCAGCGGCGAGTACACGACGCGGACGTCGCCGCCCTCGCCCCGGACCCGGAACAGGTCGCGGTCGGTGCCGGGCACCCGCAGCATGTCCCCGAAGGAGCAGAAGATCACCCCGGGCCGGGCGGCGATCGCCAGCGCCCGGTCGATCACCTCCAGCGGGGTGACGCACACCGGGCAGCCCGGCCCGTGGATCAACTCGACCTCATCCGGCAGGAGTTGGTCGATGGCGTGCCGGATGATGCTGTGCGTCTGGCCGCCGCACACCTCCATCAGCGCCCACGGCCGGGTGACCGTCGCCCGGATGTCGGCGAGCAGGCCCGCGGCCAGCTCGGGGTTTCGGAACTCCTCCAGGTACTTCACCGTCCGGCCTCCTCGACCGCCGCCGACTCCGCTACGGGCCCCGCGACTGACTCCGCCACGAACTCTCCCGCCGTCTCCCAGGGGTCGCCGAACTCCTCCTGCAGCAGCCCGAGTTCCTCGAACAGCTCCAGCGTCCTCCGGGCCGACTCCTCGTCCAGCCGCTGGAGCGCGAACCCCACGTGGACGATCGCGTACTCCCCCACCGCCAGATCGGGCAGGTACTCCAGGCAGACGTCCTTGACCACCCCGCCGAAGTCCATCACCGCCATCCTGGTCCCGTCGCGTTCCTCGATCTCCGTCACCCTGCCGGGCACAGCCAGGCACATCCGCTCTCACTCCTCCCGGGCGGCCGACGACCGGCCGGCCACCATCAGCTGGCCGAGCGCCAGCCCTCCGTCGTTGGGCGGCACCCGACGGTGCCGCAGCACGGTGAAGCCGTCCTCCCCGAGGCCGCGGGAACAGGCCGAGGAGAGCAGCGCGTTGGCGAAGACGCCGCCGCTGAGCGCCACCGTCGAGATCCCGTACTCCGCCCGGACGGCCGCGCAGACCCGCCGGACGGCCTCGGCCACCGCACTGTGGAAGCACGCGGCGATCAGCCCGGTCGGCGCGCCCGCGGCCAGGTCCGCCGCCACCGCGGCGAGCACCGGCCCGGGTTCAAGGACCCAGCCGTCCGCCCGCTCCACCAGCCCGAAGGCGTAGCCCGTCGCCGGGCCGAACTCCACGGCGGCCGCCTCCAGTTCGATCGCCGCCTGGGCCTCGTACCCGGCCCGGTGACAGACCCCGGCGAGCGAGGACACCGCGTCGAACAGCCGGCCCATGCTGGAGGTCGGCACGCAGTTCAGTCCGCGCTCCAACTGGCGCTCCAGCAGCCGTAGTTCCTCCTCCGGGCAGACCCGAACCGGCGGCAGCCCGGCCGCCCAGGGCAGCCCGGCGGCGCGCAGGTGGGCGAGCGCCGTCCGGTACGGGCGCTCGACGGCGGCGTCACCGCCGGGCAGCGGCACGTAGCCGAGGTGGGCGAGACGGCGGAAGCCGTCGTAGTCGGCCAGCAGCACCTCGCCGCCCCAGATCGCACCGTCCTCGCCGTAGCCGGTGCCGTCGAAGGCGACGCCGAGCACCGGCCGACCGCCGTCCAGGCCGTGCTCGGCCAGCACGGCGGCGATGTGGGCGTGATGGTGCTGCACCCGGTGCACCGGACGGCCCGCGGCGGTGCGTTCGGCGTGCTGCGTCGAGCGGTAGCCGGGGTGCCGGTCGGCGACCAGCAGGTCGGGCCGCACCCCGCTGACCGTGCCGAGCTGCTCCACCGCGCGGTCGAAGGCGCGCAGGGTGGCCAGGTCGTCCATGTCGCCGATGTGGCCGGACAGCCAGGCGTAGCCGTCGCGGGCGAGGGCGAAGGTGTTCTTGAGGTCGCCGCCGACCGCCAGCACCGGCCGGACGGGCACCGGCAGCGGGAGCGGCAGCGGGGCGTACCCGCGCGACCGGCGCAGCGGCAGCTGCTCGCCGTCCACCACCCGCACCACCGAGTCCTCGCAGGGGACGTGGATCGGCCGGTCGTGGGTGAGCCAGCCGTCCACCAGCGGGGCGAGCGCGGCGAGCGCGTGCCGGTCGTCGGTGACGATCGGCTCGCCGGAGAGGTTGGCGCTGGTCATCACCAGCAGGTCGGGCCCGGGAGCGGCGAGCAGCAGGTGGTGCAACGGGGTGTACGGGAGCATCACCCCGAGGTCGGGGCTGCCCGGGGCGACCGCCGGGAGCTGCGCCGCGAAGCCCCCGGGGCGGCGCAGCAGGACGATCGGGCGGACGGCGCCGGTGAGCAGTTCCCGTTCGACGGGCCCGAGCGGCACCAGCGCCTCGGCGGTGGCGAGGTCGCGGGCCATCACGGCGAAGGGCTTGTCGCCGCGCCGCTTGCGTCGGCGCAGCAGGGCGACGGCTTCGGCGTCGCGCGCGTCGCAGGCCAGGTGGTAGCCGCCGATGCCCTTGACCGCGAGGACCGCCCCGTCGGCCAGCAGCCGCCGGGCCTCGCCGAGAGCGTCCTCACCGTCGAGTTCGGCGCGTCCGGGCACGGTCAGGACGAGCCGCGGTCCGCAGGCGTGGCAGGCGACGGGCTGGGCGTGGAAGCGGCGGTCGGCGGGGTCGGTGTACTCCCGGGCGCAGTCGGCGCACATCGGGAAGCCCGCCATGGTGGTGTTGGCGCGGTCGTAGGGCAGCCCGGTGACGATGGTGTGCCGGGGGCCGCAGTTGGTGCAGCTGATGAACGGGTGCCGGTGGCGCCGGTCGGCGGGGTCGGTGAGTTCGGCCAGGCAGTCGGCGCAGACCGCGACGTCGGGCGGGATCAGGGTGGCGCGGGGCCCGTCGGTGCGGGAGGGGGTGATGGTGAAGCCGGTGGCGCCGGTGGCGGCGAGCGGCGCGTGTTCCACCGAGGCGACCTGGGCGAGCGGCGGCGCGTCGGCGGCGACCCGTCGGCAGAAGGCCTCCAGGGCGGCCGGGCTGCCCTCGACCTCGGCCAGCACGCCTTCCCCGGTGTTGGTGACGCTGCCCGCCAGCCCGAGCTCCCCGGCCAGCGCGAAGACGAAGGGCCGGAAGCCGACGCCCTGCACCAGGCCCCGGACGGCGACCCGCCGCCGTTCGCGGTCGAGCGCCGTCACGGCGTCCCCGGCACCGCGTGCGAGTGCCCCGCAGGCGCGTGCTCGGCGTGCGCATGCCCCGCGTCTTCCCCGTACCCGGCCGCCATCACCGGCCGGTGCGGCGCCGCGCCCGCCAGCACGGCCAGCGCCCGGTCCAGCAGCGCCCCGACCCCGTCCCCGGTCCGGGCCGAGGTGGGCACCACCTCCACGCCGGGGTTGACCCGCTGGACGTTGGCCAGGAACGCCGCCTCGTCGAACTCGGCCGCCGCCGCGAGGTCGGCCTTGGTCACCAGCACCAGGTTGGCCAGCCCGAACGCGGTCGGGTACTTGAGCGGCTTGTCCTCCCCCTCGGTGACGGAGGCGAGCACGACCCGCAGCGATTCGCCGAGGTCGTAGGAGGCCGGGCAGACCAGGTTGCCGACGTTCTCCACGAACAGCAGCCGGCAGTCCTGCGCCAGCCAGCCGTCCAGGTGCCCGGCGAGCATCCGCGCCTCCAGGTGGCAGAGGCCGTCGGTGAGCACCTGCTTCACGGGCGCGCCCGAACGTGCCAGCCGCAGCGCGTCGTTCTCGGTGGCGAGGTCGGCGGTGAGCGCGGCGACGGCGATCCCGCGCCGCCTGGCCAGGCCCAACTCGGCCTCCAGCAGGGCGGTTTTGCCGCTGCCGGGGCTGGAGAGCAGGTTGACGGCGACCGTCCCGCGGGCGGTCAGCGCGGCCCGCAGTTCGCGGGCGCTGTCGTCGTTGCGGGCGAGCACCGCCTGGCGCAGGTCGACCGTGTGGCCCGTCTGGCACATCGGGTTCAGCCTTTCTGTTCGGCCGGGACGCCGGGACCGGCGGCCCACTCGACGTCGAGGATCTGGAGCTCGCGCCCGGCGAGCAGCTCGACGCCCACGCCGGAGCGGCAGTGCGGGCAGCCGAGGTCCGGCGGCATGCCGACGGCCCATTCGACGGCGCAGGGCGCGCAGCGGGCCCGCGCCGCGACGGGCTCGGTCTCCAGCACCGCGCCCTCCACCAGCGTGCCGGCGCAGACGAGTTCGAAGCAGAAGTCGAGGGCCTCGGGCACCACGCCCGCCAACTCGCCGACCTGCAGCCGCACCCGGGCCACTCCAGGGGCCCGGTGTTCGCGCGCGGCCGTGTCCACCTGCTCGACGACGGCGGCGGCGATCGACATCTCGTGCATGGGTCCCTTCCCCTGGCGGGCGGCAACGGGCCCCATTACAGGGGGTGGTGGCGGCGACGGCCCGAAGCCGCGCCGCCACCTGGTCCGGGGCTGCACCGTTCGCAGCAATCCGCGGGTCACATCCGGGAGATCTTCAGGTACCGCTTGAGGTCCGGCAGGCTCTGCCAGACCAGTGCACCGGTCCCCGCCAGCAGGGCCGCGCAGAACAGTTTCCTCAGCATGGTGTTGTCCTCCTCTCGGACTCCGCACTCAACGCATCCGCACTCGACGCTTCCGCACTCGACGCTTGCGCGTCCGCCTCCCGCACGGCCTCCTCGACGGCCTCCAGGACCATCCGGACGGCCCCGTCCACGGCGGCGGCCACGGGCTCGCTCAGCCCGATGCCCTCCTCCAGCGACGCCGGCTCGCACCCGACCACCAGCACCCGGGCGGGCGGCTCGCCCCCGGTGCCGGCGGCGAGCGTGGCGAGCAGCCCGAGCACGGCGTCCGGGCCCATCCGGTGGCCGTCCAGGGCGGGCACCTCCAGCGGCTCGGCGGCCGCCTCGACGAGGTAGAGGGTGCCGGGCGGACCGCCCCGGCAGGTGGCGTCCACCAGTACGGCGGTGCGGTAGCCGTCGAGCAGCCGGTAGGCGAGGTCCACCCCGCGCACGCCGACGTCGACCACATCGACACCGTCCGGCAGCGCGAGGCCGCTCAGCCGCCGGACGGTCTCCACGCCGAAGCCGTCGTCGCCCAGGAAGATGTTGCCGACTCCGGCGACCAGCACCGGCGCGCCGGTCACGGCTCCTCCAGCGGGGTGACCTCGTCGGGCTGGAAGTAGCGGAAGCGCCCCTGGGCCCGCCACAGGTCGGCGCCCGGGTCGTCCTCGACCGTGACGGCGAGGTGCACCGAGCCGTCGACGTCGTGCAGCACGGCCTCGACGACGGCGGTCCGCCCGTCCAGGAAGAGGTCCTGGGCGTCGGTGCGTCGCCGTCCGGGCCGCAGCAGCACCCGGCTGCCCGCGCCGACATGCCGGCCGTCCACCAGCACCTGGTCCCGCTCCGGGTCGACGTCCGGGTCGACGCCCGGATCCCACCAGGGCTGTTCGGAGTCCGCCCCGGCGCCGGTGATCTCCCGCAGTCCGCGGACGGCGCCGTGCAGGCGCTCCAGCACCTCGGGCGGCATCGACTCGGCGAGGTCGATCACCGCTCCGGCCCGGTCGTCGGTGCCCCGGGCCTCACGCTTCTCGTCCTCGGTCAGGGCCGCGGTGCGCAGCGCCAGGATCTCGTCGATCTCGGTGGCGTCGTAGAGGGTGCCGAGGCTCTCCGGGGCGATCCGCGGGTGGTCCTCCAGGATGATCGGCGAGGACAGCATCACCTGGTACCCGCCGTCCGGTCCGGCCAGCACCGGCCAGGTGCGGTCGTTGCGGCACCGCTCGACGGCCGGGCGGGCCCACTCGGGCGGGTCGGTGGCCGAGACGAACCGGCCGTGCTCCAGTCCGAGCAGCAGGTGGGCGGAGACCAGGGAGCGCGCCAGCGCCTCCTCGCGCCCGGCCTTGCGGCGCGGCGTCCAGGCGGAGACGTTCTCCACCTCGGCGGTCAGCCGCTGCGCCCGGTACGGGCCGGGCAGTTCCTCGATCCTCAACCGGACCAGCCCGTCGACCTGTTCGCGCCGCCGCACCAGCCGGCCGACGGCGCCGCCCTGCTCGTCGGGCACCAGCTCGGTGCCGCCGACGCCCGGCAGCCGGAACTCCCGCTGCACCCCGGCTCCGGTCAACTCATCGACGGGCACGAGCAGTTCGATCCGCTCCTCGACGCCCTCGTCCCATTCGACGAGCACCCGGTCGGCCAGCTCCAGGCGTTCCACCGACTCGAACCCGCCGCCGGCCGTGGCCCGTTCGACGGTGCGCCGCTGGACCCGCAGGAAGCGCAGCTCGACCGCGAGCCGGTCCTCCTGCCGTGCCTCCATGACGCACTCGGTGCGCTGGTGGGAGTGCTCGCCGCCCTGCCGGGTGTACTCCGGCGGCACCAGCACGCCGAACTGCCAGCGCAGCCGGTTCTTGGCGGCCGAGGCACGGTACGGGTAGAGCACGTAGCCCTCCAGCAGCACCGCGTCGGCGATCTGCCGGGCGGCCGAGAAGCCGCGCTCGATCCCCTCGGGGAGCTCGACCGTGAGCCCGGTCACCGGACCCCCTCCCCGACCGCCGCGGTCGCCAGCAGGTCGCGCACCGTGGCCTCCCAGGAGGGCAGCGCCCGCCGGGAGCGGTGGGCCAGCAGCTGGTCCATCACGTCCTCCGGCAGCCGCAGCCAGCCGCAGCCGGGGAAGTGCTGGTCGACCGCCTCCCGCCAGACCCGCACCGGCATCCGCACCCGGGCCTCCTTGTCCCAGGGCACCGGGGTGACCTGGAAGCCGCCGGGACCGGCGAACGCGGTGCCGGAGAAGAGCAGCAGCAGCGGCACCTCACCGCCGTCCAGGGCCCGGAAGTACCGGGCGCAGGCCACTTCCAGGTCGTAGCTGCACGGCACCGCCAGGTCGGCCTCGGTCTCGCCGGTGAAGCCGGGCACCAGCAGCGGCACGCTGGCGAACTGGATCGGGTTGAGCGTGGTCGCCCAGCGCTCCCGCCCGCCGAAGAGGTCGCCCAGCCGCTCGCCCTCGGCCTCGCCGTAGGGCCGGCGGGCGGGTTCGATCCGCAGCTGGCACTGGAGGGCGAGGGCGTGCACCCGGGTGTCGGCGGGCGCGGTGATCCGCAGCCGGAACACCAGGGTGGGCCCGGCCGCGTACGGGTCGGAGCGCACGCCGGTACAGGCGAAGCCCAGCGCCGTCACGCCGTCACCGCCGCGGGCAGCGGGCGGGCCCGAACGGCCAACTGCTCGAAGAAGGCGTCGAGTTCGGCGCGGGCCTCGGCGCCGCCGTCGAAGCCGTGCCAGCACCGCCGGAGCCGGCCGACCAGCTCGTAGCAGACGTCGATCGGCACCAGGTAGCAGGCGACGCGGCCTTCGGCGCGGCGCAGCAGCAGGGCCTCCACGTCCGGTTCCAGGGCGGCGGCCAGCCGGCTGGTGCCGAGGGCGCGCTGCCAGGCCTCCTCGTCCACCTCGCTCTCGGTGGCGCCGGCCGGGCCGGGGTAGAAGGCGAGCAGCCGGTCCAGTACGGCGTTGCGGAACAGGAACACGGTGCCGACCGGGACGCCGAGCACCGACCAGACCCGCTCGTCCGGTTCGCCGTCCGGGTCGACCAGGCAGCGGTCCGGCACGGTGCGGTAGCGGCCGCCGGCCGCGCCGTGCTGCTGGAACAGCAGGCCGCAGGCGGTGCAGGTGCAGGCCAGGGCCCGTTCCTCGACGTCCACCAGGTGGCGGTGGCCGGGCGGCAGGTCGCGGCCGCAGAGGCCGCACTGCTCGGGCCGCGGGGGCGCCGGCTCGCGCAGCCGGCGCAGCAGGGCGGTCCCGTCGCGGGAGACCCTCCGGGTGTTCATCGCGCCTCCGCGGGCTGGGGCGGGCGGGTGGCGATCTGGAGCAGCTGCGGGGCCCGCTCCAGCTCCAGGGCCGTCACCTCGGGTGCGTGGCAGGCCAGGGCGGCCTCCACCTCCGGTTCGCCGCAGCCGCAGCCGGAGGCGGTCCGGCGCAGCCGCAGGGTGCCGCTCTCCGGGGCGAAGCCGAGCACCTCGATCCGCTCGGGCAGGTTGGCGAGGGCCCGGTCGATCCGGGCGGTGACGTCCTCGGGGTGGAGGTCGTGCAGGAGCAGCAGTCCGGCCACCGCCGGGTCGTCCAGCATCCGTTCCAGGGCGGGCGGGGGCAGCGCGGGGACCAGCCGGGCCAGGCCCTCGCCGTAGAACTCCATGAGCTCGCGGACGAGTTGCTCGCCGGCCTGCTCGGCGCCGCTGCCGGCCAGGGCGTCCAGGGCCTGCTGGATCCGCTGCCCGGTCTGCTCGGCCGTCATGCGGTGAGCCCGCTCAGGCCGGTGGGCACGTGCATGGTCTTCAGGGTGCGGCCGTTGCCGACGTACATGTGCACGCCGCAGGGCAGACAGGGGTCGAAGCTGCGCACGGCGCGCATGATGTCGATGCCCTTGAAGTTCTCCGGGGAGTTCTCCTCGAAGATCGGCGTGTTCTGCACCGCGTCCTCGTACGGGCCGGGGGTGCCGTAGCTGTCGCGCACGCTGGCGTTCCACGGGGTGGGCGGGTACGGGTGGTAGTTGGCGATCTTGCCGTCGCGGATCACCATGTGGTGCGAGAGCACGCCGCGCACGGCCTCGGTGAAGCCGCAGCCGATCGACTCGTCCGGCACCTCGAAGCGCTCCCAGGTCTGGCTGCGCCCGGCGCGGACCTCGTCGAGGGCCTTCTCGGCGAAGTGCAGGGCGGCGGCAGCCGCGTAGGCCTGGAAGTAGGTGCGGGCCCGGTTGCGCTCGATGGCGTTGCTCCACTGCGGGATCTTCCACTCGAAGGTGACCTCGGGCTTGGTCATCGAGCGGGGCAGGTTGATCTGCACGCTGTGGCCGGTGGCCTTGATGTAGCCGATGTCGACCAGCCCGGACAGCGCGGTGGACCACAGCCGGGCGATCGGGCCGCCGCCGGTGTCGAGGGCGAGGTGCTCCTTGCCGTCGAACCAGCGCGGGGACATCACCCAGCTGTACTTGTCGTCGAAGTTGCGCTTCTGCGGCTGCGGGATGGTGTGCTGGTTCCACGGGTGCCGGGGGTCGACCGGGTTGCCCAGCGGGTCGTGGGTGACGAACATCTCCTTGCCCTGCCAGTCCTCGTAGTAGGAGCTGCCGAGCAGGATCCGGATGCCGAGGTTGATCTCGGTCAGGTCGTTGGTGACGAGCTTGCCGTCCACCACGACGCCGGGGGTGACGAACATCCGCCGTCCCCAGTCCGTCATGTTCCGGTACGTGAAGTCGCAGTGGTCCGGGTCGTTGAGGCTGCCCCAGCAGCCGAGCAGGACCCGGCGCCGGCCGACCTCCTCGTAGCCGGGCAGCGCCTGGTAGAAGAAGTCGAAGAGGTCGTCGTGCAGCGGCACGACCTTCTTCATGAACTCGACGTAGCGCATCAGCCGGGTCAGGTAGTCGGTGAACAGCTGCACGGTGGCCACTGTGCCGACACCGCCCGGGTAGAGCGTGGAGGGGTGCACGTGGCGGCCCTCCATCAGGCAGAACATCTCCCGGGTGTAGCGGCTGACCTGGAGCGCCTCGCGGTAGAACTCGCCCTCGATCGGGTTGAGCGAGCGCATGATGTCGGCGATGGTCTTGTAGCCGTGGTCGCCGGCGTGCGGGGCCTCGGTGCGCTCGGCCAGCTCCAGGACGCCGGGGTTGGTCTCGCGGACCATCTTCTCGCAGTAGTCGACCCCGACCAGGTTCTCCTGGAAGATGTTGTGGTCGAACATGTACTCGGCCGCCTCGCCGAGGTTGATGATCCACTCCCCCAGGTGCGGGGGCTTCACGCCGTACGCCATGTTCTGGGCGTAGACCGAGCAGGTGGCGTGGTTGTCGCCGCAGATCCCGCAGATCCGGCTGGTGATGAAGTGGGCGTCGCGCGGGTCCTTGCCGCGCATGAAGACGCTGTAGCCGCGGAAGACCGACGAGGTGCTGTAGCACTCCGCGACCCGCTTCTGCTTGAAGTCGATCTTCGTGTGGATGCCCAGGCTGCCCACGATCCGGGTGATCGGGTCCCACGACATCTCGGTCAGGCCGCTGCCGTCGCCGGCCGCCCTGGTCATCGGTGTTGCCATCGTCTCTGGGTGTCCTTGTCTACGGGGTCTACGGTTCCACGGGCCGGGCGGAGGCCGACGGGGGCCGCACACCGGGCTGGTGTGCGGCCCTCCCCTGTCACCAGGGCGGGCGGTAACCCGTGGTCAGGTGGCGTCCGGTGTGGCGCCACTTCGGTTCCTTGTCGACGGTCTTCAGGGTGATCGCGCGCAGTCGGCGGATCAGCGAGCCGTACGCGCTGCTGGCAGCCGTGGACACGCGCGAGCCGGGCGGCGGGTCCATGAAGGGCATGAACTTGTCGGGGAAGCCCGGCATGGTGCAGGCGATGCAGATGCCGCCCACGTTGGGACAGCCGCCGACGCCGTTGATCCAGCCGCGCTTGGTGACGTTGCACTTGACGACCGGACCCCAGCAGCCGAGCCGCACCAGGCACTCGGGGGTGCCGTAGTCGGTGGCGAACTGGCCCTGCTCGTAGTACCCGCCGCGGTCGCAGCCCTCGTGCACGGTGGCGCCGAACAGCCAGGCGGGCCGCAGCTTGTCGTCCAGCGGGATCATCGGCGCCGAGCCGGCCAGCTGGTAGAGCAGGTAGGTGAGCGTCTCGGCGAAGTTGTCGGGCTGGATCGGGCAGCCCGGCACGCAGACGATCGGCAGCCCGGCCTTGGACTTCCAGTCCCAGCCGAGGTAGTCCGGCACGCCCATCGCGCCGGTCGGGTTGCCGGCCATCGCGTGGATGCCGCCGTAGGTGGCGCAGGTGCCGATCGCCACCACGGCGGTGGCCTTGGAGGCGAGCCGGTCCAGCCACTCGCTGGTGGTGATGGGCTGGCCGGTGGCGGGGTCGTCGCCGAACCCGCACCAGTAACCCTCCTTCTTGATCTTCTCGTTGGGGATCGACCCCTCGACGACCAGCACGAAGGGTTCGAGCTCGCCGCGGTCGGCCTTGAAGAACCACTCGACGAAGTTGTCGGCACCCTGGACCGGACCGCACTCGAAGTCGATCAGCGGCCAGTGCACCGCGATCTTCGGCAGGCCGGGCAGCGCGCCGGTGACGATCTCCTCGATGCTCGGCTGCATCGCGGCGGTCAGCGAGACGGAGTCCCCGTCGCAGCTGAGGCCGGCGTTGATCCAGAGAATGTGCACCACGTCGGTGTCGGTTGTTGCAGCTGTTGTCGCAGCTGTTGCAGCACCCATGAGGATGCCTCCTCGGGGATGGGAGCCGGACGGAAATGGCTCGGACCCAGTCATAGCAACGGTTCGGCCGGTCCGCCGGTCCACGGGTCCGGCGGGGCCGCCGACGCGCGCAAGCCGGGCGGAGCCGTTCGGGTCACAGCCCGGCGCGGAGCCCGGTGGGCACCGGCCGCTTGCGCACGAACGCAGAACGCAGCGCGTGGTACGGCGATTCGGGTGTGAAGAACTGCCGGTGCATCACCGCGAGCTCCTCCTCCCGGTAGGCGTCCAGCGGCTTCGCCCGCTCGTCGGCCTCGCGCGCGGCCTTCTTCGCCGCGATCCGGCGCTGTACGGTCGGCGAGGCGGCGAGCAGCCCCGCCAGCCGGGCCGTGTGCGCCCCGAACTCCTCCGGCCCGGCGTCCAGCACCCGGTCGACCAGGCCGATCCGCTCGGCGGCCGCCGCGGACACCGGGAGGGCCTGGCGGGTCAGCCGCTCGGCCTGCGCCGCGCCCACCCGGCGCGGCAGGGTGTACGTCCAGTACTCCGAGCCGTACAGCCCCATCAGCCGGTAGTGCGGGTTGAGCACCGAGCCGGCACGGCACCACACCTCGTCGGCGGCCAGCGCCAGCATCACCCCGCCCGCCGCGGCGTTCCCGCCCACGGCGGCGACCACCAGCCGGTCGGTGGTGGTGAGCACCTCGCCGACCAGGTCGTCCATCGCGGTGATGTTCGCCCAGGACTCGGCAGCCGGGTCCGGCGCGGCCTCGATCACGTTGAGGTGGATGCCGTTGGAGAAGAAGTCCCGCCCGCCGCCGAGCACCAGCACCGAGGTCGGGCGGCCGAGCGCGAAGCGGTACGCGGCGAGCAGCCGGCGGCAGTGCTCGGCGGACATCGCCCCGCCCGGGAAGGAGAACCGCAGGAAGCCCACCGGGCCGTCCTCGCGGTAGCGCAGGTCCGACCAGTCCGGGTGCCCGCCGCCGTCCGGCATCAGCGGCGCCGGCCGCTCCGGCAGGAGCGGCAGCAGGGCGCCGAGCGCGGTCACCGCCGGGAGTTTGACGGTCGCGGGCCCGCCCGGTGTGCGGCGGCGGCTCAGTTCGGGGATCCACACCGCGCCGTCCGAGGTGGCCCGGCAGACGGCGCCGGCCCGGGTGGCGAGCAGCTCGCCCGGGCGGCCGCGCAGCCGCGGCTCCTGGTGGCCGCCGTGCAGGTGCCACTCGGCGCCGCACAGCGCGTCCAGCACCCCGGGGCGGGAGTCCGCGGCGCGGAGCCTGCGCAGCACCTCCTCGGTGGGGTCGGCCGCCCAGTCGATCCGGCGCTCCTCCTGGCGCAGCGCCGGCCGGGTGCGCACGGTCCCGTGCCAGCCGGGGCCGTGCTGCGGCTGCGGCGGGTACGTCCCGGAGGCGACGCGCTCCACGGCGAGCAGCGCGGCAGTCACGGCAGCGTCGGAGACCTCGTTGCGGTAGAGGTCGCTCTTGCCGCGCTCGGGCAGCCGGCAGGGCGCCCAGGCCCAGACCGGTCCGGCGTCCATCTCCGCCTCGGCCTGGAGCACCGTGACGCCCCATTCGGTGCGGCCCTCCTGGACCGCCCGGTCCAGCGAGGACGGGCCGCGGTCACCCGGTGGGCCGGGGTGGACCACCAGGCAGGTGAGCCGGGACCACAGGGCGCGCGGGATCGCGCTGCGCAGCATCGGCGCGAGCACCAGGTCCGGCCGCAGCCGGGCCACCGCCGCCAGCAACTCCTCGTCGTCACCTGCCAGTCGGACGTCCACCTGGTGGCGCCGGTCGCGCAGTTCGGCGTGCAGCCGCTGGCTGAGGCTGTTGAACGCGCTGGCGAGGAGCAGGATCCGCATGTCCGCCTCCGACGGTGAGGGCCCGGGGAACCCGGCGATCATCGCCTCCGGTCCACCCGGGCCCCGGCCCGTCGCCCCCGCCGCGCCGCCCGTTCACCCGGGCGGCGGGGTCCGGTGCCGGAGGCCGAGCAGCAGCAGGACGGTGAGCGCCGCCGTGGCGACGCCCTCGGCCCAGGCGGCCAGCGTCTTGTCGGTGAACCAGATCGGCTCGTACATGTTCGGCAGCGGCCCGAGGGCGCCCACGTCGACGTAGCGGTACAGCAGCAGGGCGCCGAGGCCGGAAGCGGCGACCAGCCAGGCGAAGACGACGGCGGACCGGCTGCGTCCGAGCAGCAGCAGGAGCGCGGCCAGGCTCGCGGCGGCGGCTTCGGCGCGGAACAGCGTCCCCTGGCTGATGCTGTCGCCGATGGGGTCGTACTGGTCGGCGAGCCGGGCGTGGACGGCCGCGTCGATGGCGAGCCCGGCGGCGGCCAGCAGCCGCAGGAGCAGGTGGAGGGGCCGTCGCTCGAGACGGGGGCGGGCGTGCGCGCGGGGGGCCACGGCGGGTCAGCCGACGGTCAGGGTGCCGTGCATGAACGGGTGGATGGTGCAGGTGTACGGATGCTCCCCGGTCTGCTGCGGCGTGGTGAAGGTCGCGCTGGCGCCGGGCTGGATCGTCCCGGTGTCGAAGGACTTGTCGGAGGCGGTGAGGGTGTGGGCGACGGAGTCCTGGTTCAGCACGGTGACCTGCTGGCCGGGGCCCACCGTCAGGGTCGCGGGCGAGAAGGCGAAGTTCTTGATCGTGACCTGGAGGGCGCCGGTGCTGCTCTGCGCGGAGCTGGTCTGCGCCGGGCTCGACGCGGCGGCGCCGCTCTGCGCTGGACTGCTCTGCGCGGGGCTGGTCGCGACGTTCGACGGCGTGCTGTTGGACGGCGTGCCGTTCGAGGACGTGCTGGTCGACGGCGTGCCGGAGCTGGAGCAGGCCGCGAGGGCCGCGGAGAGCAGCAGCGCGGCGGCTGCCTGGAGGGGCCTGGGGCTGGTCACGGGCGGGCTCCGTTCGGGAGGGGAGCGGCGGCGGGGGCACCGCGCTTCCCAGCCTGCTTCGGCACGGGCCCACCGCGGCCAGGCCGAGGGCGCCGGACAGCCCGCCGTTTCATCCGAAGGAGTGAATGCGAAGGCGCTGGGCTGACTCCCGGCGGCCGGGCGATGCGGGGGAATCGTGGAGATTCCTCCCCCGCCCGCTGCCCGTCGGCGCACCGGGTAGGCGCCCCCGGGTAGGCCGGGCCGCCCGGTCCGGCGCATCGAGATCGCAGGAGGCCGAACCGATGCAGCTGTCCACGGTCCGCCCGGTGCCCGTCACCTTCCCCGACGGTCCGCAGCCGGACGTCCCGGTCGACGCCGAACTCCGCTTCGACGCGAGCCTCCCGTACGCGGCCTGCCTGGCGTTCCCACTGGCCCCGTGCGGGTGCACCGGCGACACCGCCCGGGTGTGCTGGTACTTCAGCCGCGAACTGCTCGACGAGGGGCGGCTCGGCCCGGTCGGCGGCGGGGACGTCCAGATCCGCCCGGGGCCCGGGGGCGAGGTCCTGATCACCCTGCGGGGGCCGGTCGGCCGGGCCGTGCTCAGCACCCCGGAGCACCTCGTCACGGCCTTCCTCGCGGACACCTTCGCGCTGGTGCCCGCCGGTTCGGAGTCCGACCACCTGGACGTCGACGCGGCCCTCGCCCGGCTGCTCCCGCGGACTGAGCCGGGCCCGGGTGATCCTCCGTAGAATCCACGGGCCGATCCGCTCCCCCGCTCCCCCGTCCCCCCGCAGGAGGCCGCGTTGCCGTCCCACCCCGGAGCAGGTGTGCTCACCCACCTGGACTCCCTGCTGCACCTGGCCCGCGCCGACCGGACCGGGGCGCTGTGGCGGCTACAGGAGGAGGGCCGCCAGCTGGACGCCGACATCGTCCGGCTGCCGGCGAACGCGGAGGTCGCGGCACACGTGGAGCCGGACCTCGACGTCCTGGTCCAAGTGCTCGGCGGCAGCGGCCACTTGGAGACGGACAACGGTCGGCAGGCGCTCTCCCCGGGCTGCACGGCCTGGCTGCCGCACGGCGCGCGGCGGAGGGTCTCGGCGGGCGAGGACGGCCTGGTCTACCTCACCGTCCACCGCCGCCGCCCGGGCCTGGGCGTCCACTCCGCGCCGGCCGGGTAGCCGCACCCCAGAGTTACTTGACAAGCTCAACCTTTCAGGCTTAGCGTCATCGCGATTGTTTCAGCTGGTGAAAAATTGACAGCGAAAGCCATCGGGCGCAGGCCGACCCGGTGCGCCGCGACACCCGTAGCACTGGAGACAGCCCTCATGACCCCGCAGGACCACCGCGCCGCCGTCGCCGCCGAGACCGCCCGGTTCGTCGCCGCCGTGCAGCACGCCGACCCCGCCCTCCCGGTGCCCGGCTGCCCGGGCTGGACGCTCGCCGACCTCGTCCGCCACGCCGGCAGCGTGCAGCGCTGGTTCACCGTCCTGCTCCGCCAGCGGATCCAGGAGCCGCCGCGCAGCCGGGACGTCGACCTGCGGCTGCCCGAGCAGGCCGAGCAGTACCCCGCCTGGCTGGCCGAGGCCGCCGGGGAGGCCGCCGCCGTGTTCGCCGAGGGCGACCTCGACGCGCCGATGTGGGCCTGGGGCGCCGACCAGCACGCCCGGTTCTGGGTGCGCCGGATGCTCTTCGAGACCCTCGTCCACCGGGTCGACGCCGAGACCGCGCTCGGCCTGGCGCCGGAGATCGACCCGGCCCTCGCCGCCGACGGCGTGGCCGAGTTCCTGACCAACCTGCCCTTCGCGGCCTTCTTCGCCCCCGGCACGGCCCAGCTGCGTGGCGAGGACCGGACCATCCGCTTCACCAGCACCGACGGCGAGGGTGACTGGCTGATCCGGCTGCGCCCCGACGGCTTCGGCCTGGACGCCTCCGACGGCTTCGACGGCTCGGGGGCGACCGCCGACGCCACCGTCCGGGCGGGCGCCGCCGAGCTGCTGCTGCTCCTGTACGGGCGCCTCGACCGCACCGCGGCCGGCATCGAGCTCGCCGGGGACGAGGAGCTGCTCGCGCACTGGTTCGCCCACTCGGCGTTCTGAACCGCACCGGGCACTTGTCCGGACAAGCCACCGGCCGGGCCCGTCAAGGGTTCGGCCGGTGCTGTGTTCCGCCCTGCCGACAGGGTGGAACACCTGTCCTGACAAGTGGGTTCAGCCGGTCGCGGCGAGGGTCCCGTCGAAGGTGGCGGCCGCGAGGCCGAAGGAGAGGGTCATCCCGACGCCCGAGGTGACCGAGATCGCGCGCACGCCGGGGGCGAGGTCGCGCACCAGCAGCGGGCCGCGCGGGCTGCTGGCGTAGACGCCCTGCCAGCGCTCCAGGATCCGCAGGCCCGGCACGCCCAGCACCCGGGCGACGGCGTCGATCAGCAGCTCGTAGGTGCGCTCGTCGACGAACGGCGGGGTGGTGGCGTCGTAGTGGTGCGAGTCGCCGACCAGCAGGGTGCCGTCCGGCAGCCGGGTGAACATCACATTGGCGCCGATCCCCAGCAGCTCCGCGCTGTGGCCGAGCACCTCGGCGCGCAGCGGCGCGGCGGACGGCTGGGCGGTGAAGGCCTCGTAGCGGAGCATCGAGGTGGCGGTCAGCACGGCGGCGTCGGTGCGAAAGCCGGCCGGGGCCTCGGCCCGTGCCATGCTCAGCCGGCAGCGCTGGACCTCGTGGTCCTCGGCGATGTCGGGGAACAGGTAGTCCACGTCGTGGCCGACGCAGACCAGGATCCGCTCGCCGTGCACCGGGCCGCGGGTGGTGCGCACGGCGCCGGACTCGACGCCGGTGACGGCGGTGCCCCACAACACCCGGCCCCGCGGGTGCTCGGCGACCCAGCGGGCCAGGGCGGGCGCGGCCTCGCGCGGGTTGACCCGCAGGTCGGCCGGCAGCAGCGCACCGCCCACCAGGTCCTCGGCCGCGCCGCTCGCGCGGCCGAGCGCCTCGGCGGTCTGCGCGGCGGTGCGCAACCGGACGGCGTCGCCGCCCCGTTCGGCGCGCAGCTCTTCCAGGACGGCCGCCTCGACTGCCGATCGGGCCACCACCAGGGCACCGGCCTGCTCGGCCCAGAAGCCGGCCGCCTCGGCGGCGCGCAGCCAGCCGGACCGGGAGCGCCGGGCGAGGCCGAGCAGCTCGCCGTCCTGGGCGGTGACGCAGCAGTGGCCGAAGTTGCGGATCGAGGCGCCGACCGGCTGCCGGTCGCGCTCGACGACCGTGACGGACAGTCCGTTGCTGAGCGCCTCGAAGGCGTGGGCCAGGCCGACGATGCCGGCGCCGACGATCACCACGTCGCTGCGGCCGGACGTGCCGCCCGTGCGGACGGGGGACGCGGCGGGGGTGGTTGCGGGTGCGGTGCTGCTGCTCATGGGCCCAGCTAAGGGGCTGCCGGGCACTGGAGTCAAGAGATGTATGTACAAGTCACCGCCTGTTCACCCGCTCGACGATCATCGGGGGCGAACAGATGAACAAGTGAAGCCGCAGGTGGGCCGCCCTTGAGAAGTTCCGGACCCGGATGTCATAGTCAACTTGTGAAGACAAGTGAGGACCTCCCTCTCCACCAACGGCTCGGCGCCGAGTTCCTGCGCCGCATCGAGTCCGGCGAGTGGCCCGAGGGCAAGCCGGTGCCCAGTGAGTCGCAGCTCTGCGCCGAGTTCGGCACCTCCCGCGGCCCGGTCCGCCAGGCCCTGGCCATGCTGCGCAGCGCGGGCAGCCTGGTCGGCGGGCGCGGCAAACCGCCCGTCGCCCACCGCACCACGCCCTCCCAGCCCTTCGGGACGTTCCTGTCCTTCACCCAGTGGGCCCGCAGCATCGGCCGCGAGCCCGGGCAGAACACCGTCGAGGTGGCCCGCCGCCGGGCGTCCCCGGAGGCGGCGGCCAGACTCGGCCTCGCCGAGGGCGAACCCGTCGTCGAACTGGTCCGGCTGCGGCTGCTGGACGGCGTCCCGGCCATGCTCGAACGCTCCACCTTCGTCCACGAGGTCGGCCGCATCCTGTTCGACTTCGACCCGGACTCCGGCTCCGTCTACCAGGAGCTGCTGCGCCGCGAGGTCGACCTGCACCACGCCCGGCACACCATCGACGCCGTCGCCGCCGGGCCGCACGACGCCGAACTCCTCCTGGTCGCCGCCGGGGACCCGCTGCTGCGGGTGCGCCGGCTCACCACGTCCAGCCTGGGCGTGCCGCTGGAGGACGCCGACGACCGCTACCTCCCGGCCATGGCCACCTTCACCATCGAGAACACCGTCGAAGGCCGAACCGTGATCGGCCGCTACCGCACCGAAGAGGACTGACCCCGATGATCGAGCTCGCCGCCCTGGACATGGCCGGTACCACCATCAACGAGTCCGGCGCCGTCTACCGCGCGCTGCGCACCGCCGTCGAGCGCAACGGGGTGGCCGTCGCCGAGGCGGACCTCCAGACCTGGATGGGCACCGACAAGCGCGAGGCCATCGCCGCCCTGGTCCGCCTCGGCGGCGGCACCCCCACCCCGGAGCTGGTCGAGGAGAGCTACGCGGCCTTCGCCGAGTACCTGCGCGAGGCCTACCGCGCCACCCCGCCGCAGGCGCTCCCGGGCGTCGAGGAGGCCCTGGCCGAGCTGCGCCGCCGCGGCATCAAGGTCGCGCTCACCACCGGGTTCAGCGACGACGTCGCCCACCCGCTGCTGGAGTCGCTCGGCTGGTCCACCGGCGAGGGCGGCAACCTGGACGCCGTCGTCACCTCGGACGAGGTCCCGCGCGGGCGCCCGGCGCCGTACATGATCCACCGGGCGATGGAGAAGACCGGCGTGATCGACACCCGCCGGGTGCTGACCGCCGGGGACACCGTGGTGGACGTCGAGGCCGGCCGCAACGCCGGGGCCGGCGTGGTCATCGGGGTGCTGACCGGCGAGCTCGGGCGCGCCGACTTCGACGGGCACCCGCACACCCACGTGCTGGCCGGCGTCACCGAGATCCCCGACCTCCCCGAGACCCGGCAGGGCGCCTGACCCGTCCGACCCGCTTCAGCACCCCCGGCCGCGGCACGGCCGTCACCTGCGCCTACCGGGTACGGCGTTGCCGCTGAGCGGGCGGGGGCACGGAATCGGGCAGGCTGCCATCGGGCGGCGTGGAATCGGCCAGGCCCGCGAGCAGGCGCAGGCCGTCCTCGGCGGGGCTGCCGGGGGCCGCGGACAGCACCAGCAGCTCGATTCCCGACTCGTCCGGCAGCGCGAAGTTCTCCTGGTGCAGTTCCAGCAGCCCCACCAGGGGATGCCGGTACGCCTTGCGCCCGTGGGTGCGGGCCCGCACGTCCGCGCGGGCCCAGAGGCGCCGGAAGCGCTCGCTGCCCATCGCCAACTCGCCGATGAGGGAGGCCAGTCGGGGATCCTCGGGGTACTTTCCGGCGGCCAGGCGCAGGTGGCCGACCACATCCAGGGTGCAGGTCTCCCAGTCCGCGTAGAGACCGCTCCCGGCCTCTTCCAGGAAGAGGTGCCGGGCGGTGTTCAGACCCGGCAGCGGCCGGCCGAGGAGGAGCTCGGCGAGGCGGTTGCCGGCGAGCACGTCCAGACGGTGGTCCATGATCAGCGCGGGTGCGCCGGGGACCAGGTCGAGGACGCGCAGCAGCTCCGGCCGGACCCGGCCGCCCGGTGTCCTCGCCCGGCGGCGGCGCTGCCGGGCGAGCCGGTACAGGTGCCCGCGTTCGGTCTCGTCGAGGTCGAGGACGCGGGCGAGCGCGTCGAGGACCTGCTCGGAGGGCTGGGTCGCGCGGCCCTGCTCCAGGCGCACGTAGTAGTCGACGCTGACGCCGGACAGGTGCGCGACCTCCTCGCGGCGCAGCCCCTCGACCCGCCGGCGGCTGTCGGTGGGGATGCCCACGGCCGCGGGGTCGACCCGGGACCGCCGGGTCCGCAGGAAGCCCGCAAGATCGTCCATGCCCCCAGTATGGCCGCGGCCGCACCGGCGAGGGTGGCCCTGCCAGTACCAGGAAGTGCGGTCCGACGGACGCGGAGCCCCTGAACGCCGGGCGCCGCGGCGGCCAGGATCGAAGGCGACCGAGGGAGATCGGAAGCCCCCGATCCGCCGGAGCCAGGAGTACGGAGTCCCCATGAAGACGCTGATCGTCCACGCCCACCCGGAGCCGAAGTCGCTCAACAGCTCGTTGAAGGACCTCGCGGTGTCCACCCTGGAGGGCGCCGGGCACCAGGTGCGGGTGAGCGACCTGTACGCGATGGGCTGGAAGGCGGCGGTGGACGCGGAGGACTACGGCCCGCGGGCCTCGGACCCGCTCAGGGTCGCCCTGGACTCGGGCCGCGCCTTCGAGACCGGGACGCTCACCCCGGACGTCCGCGCCGAGCAGGAGAAGCTGCTGTGGGCCGACACGATCGTCTTCCAGTTCCCGCTGTGGTGGTACTCGATGCCCGCGATCCTCAAGGGCTGGGTGGACCGGGTGTTCACCTACCGCTTCGCGTACGGCGTGGGCGAGCACAGCGACACCAAGTACGGCGAGCGCTTCGGCGAGGGCACCCTCGCGGGCCGGCGGGCCCTGCTGTCGGTGACCGTCGGCGGCCCCGAGTCGCACTACGCGGCCCGCGGGATCAACGGCCCCATCGAGGACCTGCTGTTCCCGATCCACCACGGCATCCTGTACTACCCGGGCATCGAGGTGCTGCCGCCGTTCGTGCTGTACGGCACCGACCGGATCACCGACGAGGACTACCCGGCCGTCGCCAGGGCCTGGGAGCAGCGCCTGCTCACCCTGGAGTCGACCGAGCCGATCGCCTTCCGGCGGCAGAACTTCGGCGACTACGAGATCCCCTCGCTGCACTTGAAGGAGGGACTGGAGCCCGCCGGCCGCACCGGTTTCGGCCTGCACGTGGGCGGCTGACCGCAGGTCGGTCACGGGGCCTCAGAGGGCGGCCGGGCCGTCGGCGTCCCCCGTCGGCCCGCCCCGGCCGCCGGGGTGCTAGAAATCCCCCGTGGACGATCACCCAGAACCCCCGACCCGGCGCGTCTTCGTGGCCCTGGCCCCGCCCGACGAGGCCAAGGACGAACTGGCCCGGGCCCTGCGGCCCGCCTACGCCGGGTACCCGCGGCTGCGGTGGAACCGGATCGAGGACTGGCACATCACCCTGGCCTTCCTCGGCGAGCAGCCGTCCACGGTCGTACCGCGGCTGCAGTCGCTGCTGGCCGCTCCGGTCGCCTCGCGTCCCGCCCTGCGGCTGAGCCTGCGGGGCGGCGGCCACTTCGACGAGCGGCTGCTGTGGAGCGGGATCGACGGCGACCTGGAGGCGCTGCACCTGCTCACCGCCGATGTCCGGGATCTGGTCCGGTCCTGCGGGATCCCGTTCAGGGACCGACCGCTGCACCCCCATCTGACGCTGGCACGGTCCCGCCGCGACGACCACGACAGCGTGCCGCTGGCCGCGGCCGGGCTCGCCGGGTTCACGGGCCGGCCGTGGCGGACCGAACGCCTCCACCTGGTCGCCAGCAACATCGGCCGCGGCCCGGGGCCGATCCGCTACCGCGACATCGCCGCGTGGCGCTTCGGCACCACCGCCGGGACCGAGGGCCACAGCGAGGGCGACGGCGAGCCCGGCGGGCCGTCGACCCCCCGGTAGGCTGGAGCGGCACGTCGGAGGGCCGTGATCGGCCGGGGAGGGTCCTGGACCATGGGGAAGAAGAGCGAGCTGGACGACCTGCGGGCGCGGCTGGCGACGCTGGAGGCGGAGGTCGACCGCCTGCGCGGCGAGGCCGTCGCGACGCGGACGGCACAGGCACCGGCGGCGGCGACCGGCCGGGGCCGCGTGGAGGTCCGTACCGCCCCGCAGGGCCGTGGCCCGGTGCCGGAGGCGGTCCGCGAGGAGCAGGCCGGGCAGCCCCAGTCGATCACCGGCATCGCCGACGCCCTCGGTGTCATGGTCACCGGACGGACCTCCGGACGGGCCTCCCGCCCGGCCGAGGAACCGACCCAGGTCCTGCGGGCGCGGGCCGAGGCCCCGGAGCGCCGGAGCGTCCCGCTCCCCGCGCACGGGCAGTTCCTGGAGAGCCTCCTGGAGGGCCGGCCGGCCCTCCAGGCGTAGCCACGCGCCACGGCCGCACGGTCGGACCCGGTCAAGGGTGGTCGATCACCGTCAAGGGGGCGAACAGGAGCCGGGAGGATCGCGTCAAGGCCGCCCCCGGCCGACCCCGGCGTTCCGCACCGCGCGGGCCGAGGCGCTAACGTGGACGGCTTCCGTACCCGCGGTCCACCGAGGAGCAAAGCGCCGTGTCCGACAGCTTCGCGCACCTGCACGTCCACACCGAATACTCGATGCTGGACGGGGCGGCGAAGAACGGAAAGCTGTTCGCCGAGGCGGAGAGACAGGGCATGCCCGCCATCGCGATGAGCGACCACGGCAACATGTTCGGCGCCTACGAGTTCTTCCACGCCGCCGCCAAGACCGGGGTGAAGCCGATCATCGGCATCGAGGCGTACGTCGCCCCGGCCTCCCGCTTCCTGAAGAAGCAGGTGTTCTGGTCGCCCGGCGGCCAGCGCCCCTCCGGCGCCGACGGCGAGGGCGGCAAGGACGTCTCCGGTGGCGGCCGCTACACCCACATGACCATGTGGGCGCAGAACGCCACCGGCCTGCGGAACCTCTTCAAGCTCTCCTCGCTCGCGTCGATGGAGGGCTACTACATGAAGCCCCGGATGGACCGCGAGCTGATCGCCGCCAACGCGACCGGGATCATCGCCACCACCGGCTGCCCCTCCGGCGAGGTGCAGACCCGGCTGCGGCTCGGGCAGTACGACGAGGCGGTCAAGGCGGCCGGCGCGTACCAGGACATCTTCGGCAAGGAGAACTACTTCCTGGAGCTGATGGACCACGGCCTGTCCATCGAGAAGGACGTCCGCGACGACCTGCTGCGCCTGGCCAAGGACCTGAACATCCCGCTGCTGGCCACCAACGACTCGCACTACGTGACCGCCGACCAGGCGGACGCCCACGACAGCCTGCTCTGCGTCGGCGTGGGCAAGAACAAGGACGACCCGAACCGGTTCAAGTTCCAGGGCACCGGCTACTACGTGAAGACCGCCGAGGAGATGCGCGAGCTCTTCCGCGAGCTGCCGGAGGCCTGCGACAACACCCTCGCGATCGCCGAGCGGATCGAGTCGTACGACGAGGTCTTCACCTACGTCGACCGGATGCCCCAGTTCGACGTCCCCGAGGGCGAGACCCAGGCCTCCTTCCTGCGCAAGAAGATCGAGGTCGGGCTCCAGCACCGGTACGGCGACAGCCCGAGCCAGGAGGTGCTGGACCGGATCGAGCTGGAGATGGGCGTCATCACCCCGATGGGGTTCGACGCCTACTTCCTCGTGGTCGCCGACATCTGCCAGTACGGCCGGGACAACGGCATCCCGGTCGGCCCGGGCCGTGGCTCCGCGGCCGGCTCGATGGTCGCCTACCTCACCGGCATCACCCAGCTGGACCCGCTGGAGCACGACCTGCTGTTCGAGCGCTTCCTCAACCCCGAGCGCATCAACCCCCCGGACGTCGACATCGACTTCGACGACCGCCAGCGCGACCAGATGGTCCGCTACGTCACCGAGAAGTACGGCGCCGCGTACACGGCCCAGGTGAACACCTTCGGCACCATCAAGGCCAAGGCGGCCGTGAAGGACGCCAACCGCATCCTCGGCTACCCGTTCGCGATGGGCGACCGGATCACCAAGGCGATGCCGCCGGACGTCATGGGCAAGGGCGTGCCGCTGGCCGACCTGTTCGACGAGAAGCACCCCCGGTACAACGAGGGCACCGAGATCCGGGCGCTGTACCAGAACGAGCCCGACGTCAAGAAGATCATCGACACCGGCCGCGGCATCGAGGGCCTGATCCGCGGCACCGGCGTGCACGCCGCGGCCGTCATCCTCTCCTCGACCCCGCTGCTGGAACTGATCCCGCTGCACATGCGGGACAAGGACGGCGTGATCATCACCGGCTTCGACTACCCGTCGTGCGAAGCCATGGGCCTGATCAAGATGGACTTCCTGGGTCTGCGGAACCTGGGCATCATCGACCACTGCATCAAGATCGTGAAGGCCAACCGGGGCATCGACGTCGACATCGAGAAGATCCCGATCGACGACCCCACCACGTACCAACTGCTGGCCCGCGGCGACACCCTGGGCGTGTTCCAGCTCGACGGCGGCCCCATGCGCGCCCTGCTCAAGCTGATGAAGCCCACCGAGTTCGCCGACATCTCCGCCGTCTCCGCGCTGTACCGGCCCGGCCCGATGGGCATGAACTCCCACACCAACTACGCGCTGCGCAAGAACGCCCAGCAGGAGATCATCCCGATCCACCCCGAGCTGGAGGAGCCGCTCAAGGACGTCCTCGGCCCCACCTACGGCCTGATCGTCTACCAGGAGCAGGTCCAGCGAGCCGCCCAGGTGCTGGCCGGCTACTCGCTCGGACAGGCAGACCTGCTGCGCCGCGCGATGGGCAAGAAGAAGAAGGAGGTGCTGGAGAAGGAGTTCGTGCCCTTCCACGCGGGCTGCAAGGAGCGCGGCTACTCCGACGAGGCGATCCAGGCGGTGTGGGACGTCCTGGTCCCGTTCGCCGGCTACGCGTTCAACAAATCGCACTCCGCCGCGTACGGCCTGGTCTCCTACCAGACCGCCTACCTCAAGGCCAACTACCCGGCCGAGTACATGGCGGCGCTGCTCACCTCCGTCGCCGACGACAAGGACAAGATGGCCGTCTACCTGGCCGAGTGCCGGCAGATGGGCATCAAGATCCTCTCCCCCGACGTCAACGAGTCCGTGGTCGACTTCACCGCCGTCGGCAGCGACGTCCGCTTCGGCCTCAAGGCCGTGCGCAACGTCGGCGTGCCGGTGATCGAGTCCCTGGTCGGCACCCGTGACGAGAAGGGCAAGTACACCTCCTTCGCCGACTTCCTGGACAAGGTCGAGCTGGTGGTCTGCAACAAGCGCACCATCGACTCCCTGATCAAGGCCGGCGCCTTCGACTCGCTCGGCCACAGCCGGCTCTCGCTCAGCAGCGTGCACGAGAGCGCCATCGACGCCGTCACCGGGGTGAAGAAGCAGCAGGCCATCGGCCAGGACGACCTGTTCGGCGCGCTCGACACCGGCGACGGCGCACCCGCCATCGGGCTGGACTTCCAGCTCACCGACAACGAGTGGCCCCGCCGTCAACTCCTCGCCCTGGAACGCGAGATGCTCGGCCTGTACGTCTCCAGCCACCCGCTGGACGGCGCCGAGCACATCCTCTCCCAGAACCGTGACACCTCGATCGCCGAACTCCTCGGCTCCGGCCGCTCCGAGGGCGAGGTCCGGCTCTCCGGCCTGATCACCGGCGTGGACCGGCGGATCAACAAGGCGGGCAACGCCTGGGCGATCATCACCCTGTCCGACCGCGACGGCTCGGTCGAGGTGCTGTTCTTCCCCGCGACCTACAACCTGATGGCCGAGCAGATGATCGAGGACAACGTCATCTCGGTCCGCGGCCGCCTCAACGAGCGCGACGGGTCGCTGAGCATCTTCGGCCAGGAGATCGCCACCCTGGACGTCTCCTCCGCCGAGCTGGGCACCAAGCCGCCGGTCCAGATCACCGTCCCGGCCTCCCGGATCACCCCCGAGGTGGTCTCCGAGCTCAAGCTCGCCCTCCAGGCGCACCCCGGCGACGTCCCGATCCGGCTGCTCACCACCAATTGGGACAAGAACACGCTGTACGAGCTGGGCTTCCGGGTGAACCCCGACAACGGGCTCGCCTCGGACGTCAAGACCCTGCTGGGCAACCGCGCCTGGGCGGGCGCGGCCGTCCGCGCGGTCGCCGATCAGTCCATGGGCAGGTAGACCGGAAGGTAGGCCGACAGGCCGGCCGCCGGAAGGACCCGGGCCGGGGGGGGGGGGGGGGGGCGGCGCCCCCCCCCCCCCCCCCGCCCCCCCCCCCCACCCCCCCCCCCCCCCCCCCCCCGCCGCAATGTAAAAAAAGCAGCAAATAAGCGA
>NZ_JBEOSP010000043.1:0-75539 GCF_040303105.1 Kitasatospora sp. NPDC096128
GGCACCTGGTGGCCGTGCTCGGCGTCCGCCGCCTCGTGCTCGCGAGCCGCCGCGGCGCCACGGCCGAGGGCGCCGCCGACCTGGCCGCGCAGCTCACCGAGGGGGGCGCCGAGGTCGCCGTCGAGGCGTGCGACCTCACCGACCGCGCCGCCGTCGAGCGCCTGATCGCGGGCGTGCCCGCCGGACACCCGCTGACCGCCCTGGTGCACGCCGCCGGCGTGCTCGACGACGGCGTCGTCGAGCAGCTCACCCCCGAGCGGCTCGCCGCCGTCCTGCGGCCCAAGGCCGACGCCCTGTGGCACCTGCACGAGGCCACCCGCGCCCTCGACCTCGCCGCGTTCGTCGTCTTCTCCTCCTTCTCCGGCACCGTCGGCGCGGCCGGGCAGGCCAACTACGCCGCGGGCAACGCCTTCGCGGACGCGCTCGTGCACACCCGCCGTGCCGCCGGACTGCCCGGACTCTCGCTGGGCTGGGGGCCCTGGGCGCCCGTCGGCGGAATGACCGGCGGGCTCACCGACACCGACCTCGCCCGGCTCGCCCGGCTCGGCACCCCGGCGCTCTCCGAGGCCGACGGCACCGCGCTGTTCGACGCCGCCCTCGCCCGCCCCGAGGCCGTCCTGCTGCCCGTCCGCCTCGACCTCCCGGCGCTGCGCGCCCAGGGCGAGGTGCCGCCGCTCCTGCGCGGCCTGATCCGCACCCGCGCGCGGCGCGCCGCCGTGACCGGCACCGAGGCGGCCGGCGCCCTCACCCGCCGGCTCTCCGGGCTGGACGAGCGCGCCCGTACCGAGGCCGTGGTCGACCTGGTCCGCGCCCAGGTGGCGGGCGTGCTGCGGCACGCCGACGCGTCGGAGGTCGACCCGCACCGCCCGTTCCAGGACCTCGGCTTCGACTCGCTCACCGCCGTCGAGCTGCGCAACCGCCTGAGCGCCGCCACCGGGCTGCGCACCTCCGCGACCGTCGTCTTCGACTACCCGACCGTCACCGCCCTCGCCGGGCACGTCCTGGACGGCCTGACGGGTGCCCAGGCGCCCGCCGCCACGGCCCCCGTGCGGGCGGCGGCCGATGACGACCCGATCGTCATCGTCGGCATGAGCTGCCGCTACCCCGGCGGCGTCGCCTCGCCCGAGGACCTGTGGCGCCTGCTGCGCGAGGGCACCGACGCGATCTCCGGCCTGCCCACCGACCGCGGCTGGGACGTCGAGGCGCTCTACCACCCGGACCCGGACCACCTCGGCACCAGCTACACCCGCTTCGGCGGCTTCCTGCACGAGGCAGCCGACTTCGACCCGGGCTTCTTCGGCATGAGCCCGCGCGAGGCGCTGGCCACCGACGCCCAGCAGCGCCTGCTGCTGGAGGCCTGCTGGGAGGCGGTCGAGCGGGCCGGCATCGACCCGGCGTCGCTGCGCGGCAGCCGCACCGGCGTGTTCGCCGGCGTGATGTACAACGACTACTCCGCGCTGCTCGCGGGCGGCCGCTTCGAGGGCCACCAGGGCAGCGGCACGTCGCCCAGCATCGCCTCCGGCCGCGTCTCCTACACGCTCGGCCTGGAGGGCCCGGCCGTCACCGTCGACACCGCGTGCTCCTCGTCGCTCGTCGCCATGCACTGGGCCATGCAGGCCCTGCGCGCCGGCGAGTGCACGCTCGCCCTGGCCGGCGGTGTCACCGTGATGTCCACCCCGACCTCGCTGATCGAGTTCTCCCGGCAGCGCGGCCTCGCCCCGGACGGGCGCTGCAAGGCGTTCTCCGACCGGGCCGACGGGGTCGGCTGGTCCGAGGGCGTCGGCGTGATCGCCCTGGAGCGCCTCTCCGACGCGCGCCGCAACGGGCACCAGGTGCTCGCCGTCGTGCGCGGCTCCGCCGTCAACCAGGACGGGGCCTCCAACGGGCTCACCGCGCCCAACGGGCCCTCCCAGCAGCGCGTCATCCGGCAGGCCCTGGCGACCGCCGGACTCGCGACGGCCGACGTCGACGTCGTCGAGGCGCACGGCACCGGCACCTCCCTGGGCGACCCGATCGAGGCTCAGGCGCTCCTCGCCACCTACGGCCAGGACCGCGAACTCCCGCTGCTGCTGGGCTCGGTGAAGTCCAACCTCGGCCACACCCAGGCCGCCGCCGGCGTCGCGGGCGTGATCAAGATGGTGCTGGCGATGCGACACGGCGTCGTGCCCCGCACTCTGCACGCGGCCGAGCCGTCCTCCCACGTGGACTGGGACGAGGGCGCGGTGGAGCTGCTGACCGAGGAGACCGACTGGCCGGAGACCGGCCGCCCGCGCCGGGCCGGCGTGTCCTCCTTCGGCTTCAGCGGCACGAACGCCCACGTCATCCTCGAACAGGCCCCCGCCGTCGCCCCGCGGGACGCCGCCCCGGCCGTCGCGGAGCCCGTCCTGCTGTGGCCGCTGGCCGGCCGCAGCCCGGCCGCGCTGCGCGACCAGGCCGCCCGCCTGCGCGCCTTCGCCGCCGCGGAGGCGGACGCGCGCCCGGCCGACCTCGGCCTCTCGCTCGCCACCACCCGCTCCGGCTTCGACCACCGCGCCGTCGCCGTCGGCGCGGACCGCGACGAACTCCTCGCCGCCGTGGCCGCCCTCGCCGCCGGCGAGTCCGCCGCCGGGCTGGTCGCGGGCGAGACCGGGGCCGGCAAGCTCGCCGTGCTGTTCGCCGGCCAGGGCGCCCAGCGCCTCGGCACCGGAAGCGAACTCGCCGGGCGCTTCCCGGTGTTCGCCGAGGCCCTGGACGAGGTGCTGCGCGAGTTCGGCCCCCGGTTGGAGCGCCCGCTGCGCGACGTGCTGTGGGGCGGGGACGAGGAGCTGCTGAACCGCACCGGCTGGGCGCAGCCCGCGATCTTCGCCGTCGAGGTCGCCCTCTTCCGCCTGGTCGCCTCGCTCGGCGTGCGCGCCGACGTGCTGCTCGGCCACTCCGTCGGCGAGATCGCCGCCGCGCACTGCGCCGGGGTGCTCCCGCTCCCCGACGCGTGCGTGCTCGTCGCCGCGCGGGCCCGGCTGATGGACGCGCTGCCCGAGGGCGGCGCCATGGTCTCCGTCGAGGCCACCGAGGACGAGGTGCTGCCGCGCCTGGTGCCCGGCGTCTCCGTCGCGGCCGTCAACGGCCCCCGGGCCGTGGTGATCTCCGGCCTGGACGACGAAGTCCTGCGCATCGCCGGAGAGTTCGCGACCGAGGGCCGCCGGACGAAGCGGCTGCGCGTCTCGCACGCCTTCCACTCGCCGCTGATGGAGCCGATGCTGGAGAAGTTCCGGCGCACCGTCGCGGAGCTGGACTTCCGAGCGCCGGTCATCCCGCTGGTCTCCGACACCACCGGCGAGTTCGCCACCGAGGCGGAGCTGTGCTCGCCCGAGTACTGGGTCGAGCACGTCCGCCGGGCCGTCCGTTTCGCCGACGGCGTCCGCGCCGCCCGTGCGGCCGGCGCCGCGACCTTCCTCGAACTCGGCCCGGACGGCGTGCTGTCCGCTCTCACCGAGGAGATCCTGGCCGACGACACCGCCGCGACCGCCATCCCGCTGCTGCGCGCCGGCCGCCCCGAGGAGCGGACCGCCGCCCACGCCCTGGCCGCGCTCCACGTGCGCGGCCACGCCCTGGACTGGGCCGCGCTGTACGCGGGCACCGGCGCCCGCCGCACCGGCCTGCCCACCTACGCGTTCCAGCACGAGCGCTACTGGCCCGAGGCCGAGCCCGCCCTCGCCGCCCCGGCCGCCGCCCCCGCCGACTCCGCCCTGTGGGGCGCCGTCGAGCGCGGCAGCGCCGCCGAACTCGCCGACCTGCTCGGCCTGCGCGACGAACACCACGCAGGCCTCTACGCCCTCCTGCCCGCCCTCGCCGACTGGCGCCGCACTCGGCACGAGAAGGCCCAGCTCGACGCGGCCCGCTACCGCGTCCACTGGCGGCCCGTCCGCCCGGCGGCCGCGCCCGTCCTCGACGGCACCTGGCTGGTCGCCACCACCGACGCCGTCGACGACGCCGAGCTCCTCGACGCGCTGCGCGGCCACGGCGCCCGTCTGGAGCGCCTGGCGCTCGACGAGGCCTGCCGCGACCGCGCCGAACTCGGCCGCCGGATAGCGGAGTTCGGCGAGCTGAGCGGCATCCTGTCGCTCGTCCCGCTGGCCGATCGGCCCACCCCCGGGCCCGGCCTGCCGGAGGGTGTCGCGCGCGGCGTCGTCCTCGCCCAGGCCCTCGGAGACCTGCGCTCCGCCGCGCCGCTGTGGACCGTCACCCGCGGCGCCGTCTCCACCGGGCCCGCCGATCCGCTCACCAACCCCGTCCAGGCCGCCGCGTGGGGCCTCGGCCGGGTCGCCGCCCTGGAGCGCCCGCAGGCGCCGGGCGGGCTGGTCGACCTGCCGCCGGTGCTGGACGCGCCGACCGTACAGAGCCTCGTCGGCGTCCTCGCGGCGAGCACGGCGGGCAAGCGCGCGGGAGAGGACCAGATCGCGCTGCGCGGCAGCGCCGCCTACGGCCGCCGCCTGGTGCGGCACGCCGTCGACGAGCTGCCCCGCGCCGAGGAGTTCACCGCCGACGGCACCGTCCTCGTCACCGGCGGTACCGGCGCGCTCGGCGCCGAGGTCGCCCGCTGGCTGGCCCGCAGCGGCGCCCGGCACCTCGTGCTCACCGGCCGACGCGGCCCGGACGCCCCCGGCTCCGCCGAGCTCGTCGTCGAACTCGCCGAACTCGGTGCCACCGCGGACGTCGTCGCCTGCGACGTCGCCGACCGCGACGCGCTCGCCGCCGTGCTCGCCGCGGTTCCGGCCGAGCACCCGCTGACCGGCGTCGTGCACGCCGCCGGCGTCGGCCAGGCCGCCCCGCTCGCGGACACCCCGGTCGCCGAGGTCGCCGCGCTCACCGCCGCCAAGCTGCACGGCGCCGCGCACCTCGACGCCCTCCTCGCCGACCACGACCTGGACTTCTTCGTCCTGTTCTCCTCCGTCGCCGGCATCTGGGGCAGCGCCGGGCAGAGCGCCTACGCCGCCGCCAACGCCTACCTCGACGCCCTCGCCGAGAACCGCCGGGCCCGCGGGCTGACCGCCACGTCGATCGCCTGGGGCCCGTGGGCGGGCGCCGGCATGGCCGCCCACGAGGCCGTCTCCGACGGCCTGCGCCGCCAGGGCCTGCGCTTCCTCGCCCCGGAGACCGCGCTCACCGAGCTGCGCCGCGCGATCGTGCACGAGGACGTCGCCGTGACCGTAGCGGAGGTCGACTGGGAGCGCTACGCCCCCGTATTCACGGCCGCCCGGCCGAGCGTCCTGTTCGACGAGCTGCCCGAAGTCCGCGCCCTCGCCCGCGGCGCCGCGGCCGACGCCGGGGCCGCCTCCGACCTCGTCCGCCGCCTGCGTGGCCTGTCCGAGGCCGAGCGCGACCGCCTGCTCGTCGACCTGGTGCGCCGAGAAGCCGCCGCCGTCCTCGGTCACGGCTCCGTCGACGGCGTGCCCGAGAAGCGCGCCTTCCGCGACACCGGCTTCGACTCGCTGACCGCCGTCGAGCTGCGCAAGCGCCTCGCCACGCTCACCGGGCTGCCACTGCCCAGCACGATGGCCTTCGACCACCCGACGCCGGTGGCGCTCGCCGCGTTCCTCCGCGGCGAACTGCTCGACGGCCAACAGGACGTGACGGCACTGCCGGTCGCCGCCGCCGACCCGGACGAGCCGATCGCCATCGTCGGCATGGGCTGCCGCTTCCCCGGCGGCGTCGCAAGCCCGGAGCAGCTGTGGCGACTCGTCGCCGAGGGCACCGACGCCATCTCCGAGTTCCCGGAGAACCGCGGCTGGGACACCGGCATCTACGACCCGGACCCGGACACCCCCGGCCGCAGCTACTCCACCCGGGGCGGGTTCCTGCACGAGGCCGGCGAGTTCGACGCGGCGTTCTTCGGCATCTCCCCGCGCGAGGCCCTCGCCATGGACCCCCAGCAGCGCCTGCTGCTGGAGACCACCTGGGAGGCCCTCGAATCCGCGGGCATCGACCCGACCTCCGTGCACGGCAGCGCCACCGGCACCTTCATCGGGTCCACGTACCAGGAGTACGGGCTCGGCATGGACGACAGCTCCGCCGGGCACGCCGTCACCGGCACCAGCCCGAGCGTGCTCTCCGGGCGCCTGGCCTACCTGTTCGGCCTGGAGGGCCCGGCCGTCACCGTCGACACCGCGTGCTCCTCCTCGCTCGTCGCGCTGCACCTGGCCTGCCAGTCGCTGCGCGGCGGCGAGAGCTCCCTCGCGCTCGCCGGCGGCGCCACCGTCATGACCAACCCGAACGCCTTCATCGCCTTCAGCCGCCAGCGCGCCCTGGCCGCCGACGGCCGCTGCAAGGCCTTCTCCGAGGCCGCCGACGGCATGACCCTCGCCGAGGGCGTCGGCGTCGTCGTCCTGGAGCGGCTCTCCGACGCCGAGCGCAACGGCCACCAGGTCCTCGCCGTCATCCGCGGCTCCGCGATCAACCAGGACGGCGCCTCCAACGGGCTCACCGCGCCCAACGGGCCCGCCCAGCAGCGCGTCATCCGCCAGGCCCTGCACACCGCGGGCCTCACCCCCGACGACGTCGACGCCATCGAGGCGCACGGCACCGGCACCGCCCTCGGCGACCCGATCGAGGCCCAGGCGCTCCAGGCCGCGTACGGGCGCGACCGCGACCCGCAGCGCCCGCTGCTGCTCGGCTCGGTCAAGTCCAACATCGGCCACACCCAGTCGGCGGCCGGCGTCGCGGGCGTGATCAAAATGGTCCAGGCGCTGCGCCACGGCGTGCTGCCGGCCACCCTGCACGCCGCCGAGCCGTCCTCGCACATCGACTGGACGCCGGGCACCGTCACCCTGCTCAACGAGGCCAGGCCGTGGCCGACCGGCGAGCGGACCCGCCGCTGCGCGGTCTCCTCCTTCGGCATCAGCGGCACCAATGCGCACGTCGTGCTGGAGGAGGCGCCCGCCGCCCTTCCGGCCGAGCGTGCCGAGGTGTCCGACGGCGTCGTGCCCTGGGTGCTCTCCGCCCGCACCCCCGCCGCCCTGCGCGCCCAGGCCACGCGCCTGGTCGAGCACCTCGACGCCGAGCCGGACCTGCGCCCGCACGACGTCGCCCACACCCTGCTGACCACCCGCGCCGTCTTCGAGCACCGCGCCGTCGTGCTCGGCGCCGACACCGCCGAACTGCGCGAGGGCCTCGCCGCGCTCGCCGACGGCGCCTCCGCGCCGAACGCCGTCCGCGGCCTCGCCGAGGACGGCGGCCGCACCGTCTTCGTCTTCCCCGGCCAGGGCTCCCAGTGGGCCGGCATGGGCGCCCAGCTGCTCGACGAGTCGCCGGTGTTCGCCGCGCGCATCGCCGAGTGCGCGGTGGCCCTGTCCGCGCACGTCGACTGGTCGCTGCTCGACGTGCTGCGCCAGGTCGAGGGCGCGCCCGCCCTCGACCGCGTCGACGTCGTCCAGCCGGCGACCTTCGCCGTCCTGGTGGCCCTCGCCGAACTGTGGCGCGCCCACGGCATCCACCCGGACGCCGTGGTGGGCCACTCCCAGGGCGAGATCGCCGCCGCCGTCGTCGCCGGGGCGCTCTCCCTGGAGGACGGCGCCCGGGTGGCCGCGCTGCGCAGTCGGCTCATCGGCCGCGTCCTCGCGGGCTCCGGCGGGATGGTGTCCGTGCCGCTGCCGGCCGACGAGGCGGAGGAGCGGCTGCGCTCGCGCGGCGGTGGGCTCGCCGTCGCCGCCGTGAACGGGCCACGGACCGTCGTCGTCGCCGGTCCGGCCGACGAACTCGACGAGCTGATGGCCGAGTTCGAGGCCGAAGGCCTGCGGGCCCGGCGGATCAGCGTCGACTACGGCTCGCACTCCGCCCAGGTCGAACTCCTCAGGGACGACCTGCTGACCGACCTCGCCCCTGTGCGCCCGCGCGCCGCCGAGGTGCCGTTCTTCTCCACCGTCACCGGCGACTGGCTCGACACCACCGCTATGGACGCCGGCTACTGGTACCGCAACCTGCGCAACCCGGTCCGTTTCGATCCGGCCGTGCGGGAGCTGATGGCCCAGGGCCACGGCCTGTTCGTCGAGGTCAGCCCACACACCGTGCTCACCATGGCGATCGAGGCCACCGCCGAGGACCGCGGCGACCGCGCCACCGCCGTCGGCACCCTGCGCCGCGACAAGGGCGGCACCGACCGCTTCCTCGCCTCGCTCGCCGAGGCCTTCGTCCGCGGCGGACGCGCCGACTGGTCCGCCCGGACAGCCGGCGGGCGCCGCGTGCCGCTGCCCACCTACGCCTTCCAGCACGAGCACCTCTGGGCCGTCGCGCCGCGCCCCGGCGGGGAGCCGGAGGACGGCGAGTTCTGGAGCGCCGTCGAGGAGGCCGACGTCGAGGCGCTGGCCGCCCGGCTGCGCGTCGACAGCGGCGCGCTCGCGCCGGTGCTGCCCGCCCTGTCCGACTGGCACCGCCGCCGGCGCGAGCGCTCGACGCTCGACTCCTGGCGCTACCGGGCGACGTGGAAGCCGGTCTCCGTCGCCTCCGCCCGCCTGGACGGCACCTGGCTGCTCGTCACCGCCTCCGAGGACGAAGGAGACGATGTCCGCGAGGCGCTGACCGCGCACGGCGCGACGGTCGAACGCCTCGTCCTGGACGACACCTGCACGGACCGGCAGCGGCTCGCCACACGCCTTGAGCCGGCCGATCTCGCCGGCATCGTCTCCCTGCTCGCCACCGCCGAGCAGCCGAGCGAACGCCACCCCGCCCTGCCGCAGGGCGTCGCGCTCACCCTCGCCCTGATTCAGGCCCTCGGCGACGCCGGGCAGGAGGCGCCGCTGTGGTGCCTCACCCGCGGCGCCGTCGCCGCCGGGCGCACCGACCGGGTCGCCAACCCGGTGCAGGCACAGGTCCACGGCTTCGGCTGGACGGCCGCTCTGGAGCACCCGCAGCGCTTCGGCGGCGTCGTCGATCTGCCCGAGGAGCTCGACCGGCGCGGCGGCGAGCGGCTGGCCGCCGTGCTGGCCGCCCGCGCCGAGGACCAGGTGGCGATCCGCCCCTCCGGCGCCTACGCCCGCCGCATCGTCCGCGCCGGGACCGCCACCCGTCGGGAGGCCCGGCCGCTGCGCGGCACCGTCCTCATCACCGGCGGCACCGGCACTCTCGCCCCGCACCTGGCCCGTCGGCTCGCCGCGGAGGGCGCCGAGCGGATCGTGCTCACCAGCCGCCGCGGCGCCACCGCGCCGGGCGCCGCCGAACTGCTCGCCGAACTCAACGCCGCGGGCTGCGCGGCCGAGATGGCGGCCTGCGACCTCACCGACCGCGACGCCGTCGCGGCGATGCTCGCCGACCTCGCCGCCGCCGGCCACCAGGTGCGCACCGTCGTGCACACCGCCGCCGTCATCGAGCTGCTGTCGATCGAGGAGACCACCCACGAGGCCTTCGCCAAGGTCCTGCACGCCAAGACCGCCGGCGCCCGCCACCTCGACGAGCTCCTGCCCGACGACCAGCTCGACGCCTTCGTGCTGTACTCTTCCACCGCCGGCATGTGGGGCAGCGGCCGGCACGCCGCCTACGTCGCGGGCAACGCCTACCTCAACGCGCTCGCCGAGCACCGCCGCGCCCGCGGCGGCCGGGCGACCGCGATCTCCTGGGGCATCTGGGCCGACGACCTGAAGCTCGGCCGCGTCGACCCCGGCCAGATCCGGCGCAGCGGCCTGGTCTTCATGGACCCCGCGCTCGCCCTGGACGGGCTGCGCCAGGCCCTGGACGCCGACGAGCAGGTGCTCGCGATCGCCGACGTCGACTGGCAGCGCTACCACCCGGTCTTCACCTCCGGCCGCCCGACCGCGCTGTTCGAGGACGTCCCCGAGGTGCGCCGGCTCGCCGAGGCCGCCGAACGCCCGGCCGGAGAGGGCGAGTTCGCCGCCAAACTGCGCGCCGTGCCGGCCGCCGAACAGGAGCGCCGGTTGCTGGACCTGGTCCGCGCCGAGGCGGCCACCACGCTCGGCCACGCCTCGCCCGACGTGCTGTCCGAGCAACGGGCCTTCCGCGACGTCGGCTTCGACTCGCTGACCGCCGTCGACCTGCGCAACCGACTGGCGTCCGCGACCGGGCTCACCCTGCCCAGCACTCTGGTGTTCGACCACCCGAACCCGCTC
This sequence comes from Kitasatospora sp. NPDC096128, assembly GCF_040303105.1. Lineage (NCBI taxonomy): Bacteria > Bacillati > Actinomycetota > Actinomycetes > Kitasatosporales > Streptomycetaceae > Kitasatospora > Kitasatospora sp. NPDC096128. The sequence continues at coordinate 10,092 of NZ_JBEOSP010000043.1, forward strand.
GCCCTGGTGCGCTTCCTGCGCGAGAAGATCGCCGGCACCGCCGCCGACGGCCCCGCTCCTGCGGCGGTGGGCGACGCGTCGGACGAGCCGATCGCCATCATCGGCATGAGCTGCCGCTACCCCGGTGGGATCGCCTCGCCCGAGGACCTGTGGCGGCTCGTCACCTCGGGCGGCGACGCCATCACCGAGTTCCCGGCGGACCGCGGCTGGGACACCGAGGGGCTGTACGACCCGGACCCGGACGCGCCCGGCCGCACCTACTCGGTGCGCGGCGGCTTCCTGCGGGACGTCGCCGACTTCGACGCCGCGTTCTTCGGCATCTCCCCGCGCGAGGCCCTCGCCATGGACCCGCAGCAGCGCCTCCTCCTGGAGACGGCCTGGGAGGCCATGGAGCGCGCCGGCCTGGACCCGTCCGCCCTGCGCGGCAGTCTCACCGGCACCTTCATCGGCGCCAGCTACCAGGACTACAGCCCCGGCGACTCCGCCCAGGACGGCGCCGAGGGCCACCTCGTCACCGGCACCATCCCGAGTGTCCTGTCCGGCCGGCTCTCCTACACCTTCGGCTTCGAGGGCCCGGCCGTCACGCTCGACACCGCGTGCTCGTCCTCGCTCGTCGCCCTGCACCTGGCCTGCCAGTCGCTGCGCAACGGGGAGAGCTCCCTCGCCCTGGCCGGCGGCGTCAGCGTGATGGCCACGCCCAACGCGTTCGTCGGCTTCAGCCGCCAGCGCGCGATGGCCGTGGACGGCCGCTGCAAGGCCTACGCCGAGGCCGCCGACGGCATGAGCCTCGCCGAGGGCGTCGGCCTCGTCCTGGTCGAGCGCCTCCGCGACGCCGAGCGGCACGGCCATCCGGTGCTCGCCGTCCTGCGCGGCTCCGCCGTCAACCAGGACGGCGCCTCCAACGGCCTCACCGCGCCCAACGGGCCCGCCCAGCAGCGCGTGATCCGCGCCGCGCTCGCCAACGCCCGGCTCGCCCCGGGCGAGGTCGACGCCGTCGAGGGCCACGGCACCGGCACCAGGCTCGGCGACCCGATCGAGGCCCAGGCGCTCCTCGCCACCTACGGCCAGGACCGCGAACTGCCGCTGCTGCTCGGCTCGGTGAAGTCCAACATCGGCCACACCCAGATGGCCTCCGGCGTGGCCGGCGTCATCAAGACCGTGCTCGCGCTGCGCAGCGGCGTGCTCCCGGCCAGCCTGCACATCGACCGGCCCTCCACCCACGTCGACTGGGCGGAGGGCGCCGTCGAGCTCCTCGCCGAGGCGCGCGACTGGCCCGAGACCGGGCGGCCCCGCCGGGCCGCCGTCTCCTCCTTCGGGCTGAGCGGCACCAACGCGCACGTGATCCTCGAACAGGCACCGGCCGCCGCCGCGGCAACTGCGCCGACGGACGGCGACACCGTGCCCTTCACGCTGTCCGCCCGTACCGACGAGGCGCTGCGCGCCCAGGCCGGTCGGCTGCTGACCGCGCTCGACGAGCAGCCCGAACTGCCGCTCACCGACCTGGCGTTCTCCCTCGCCACCACCCGCGCCGCGCTCGACCGCCGTGCCGCCGTCACCACCGGCGACCGCGCCGAGCTGCGGCGCGCGCTCGCCGCCCTGCGCGACGGGCTGCCGGACGCCGCCCTCCTCACCGGCCGGGCGGCCGCCGGCGGCCTGGCCTTCCTGTTCACCGGCCAGGGCAGCCAGTACCCGGCCATGGGCAGGGAGCTGTACGACCGGTACCCGGTGTACGCGGAGGCGCTCGACGCCGTCCTCGCCCGCTTCGACCTCGACTACGAACGGCCCGTGCGGGACGTCCTGTTCGCGGCGGGTTCGGCGGAGGCGGCGCTGCTGGACGACACGGGGTATGCGCAGCCGGCGTTGTTCGCGCTGGAGGTGGCGCTGTTCCGGCTGGTGGAGTCGTGGGGTCTGCGGCCGGACTTCGTGGTCGGGCATTCGATCGGTGAGATCGCGGCGGCGCATGTGGCGGGGGTGTTCTCGCTGGAGGACGCCTGCACGCTGGTGGCTGCTCGGGCCCGGCTGATGTCCGAACTCCCCGGTGGGGGAGCGATGGTGTCGGTCGAGGCGACGGAGGAGGAGGTGCTGGCGCTGCTGACGGACGACGTCTCGATCGCCGCCGTCAACGGTCCGACGTCGGTGGTGCTCGCCGGCGACGAGAGCGAAGTCCTGCGCATCGCCGAGCAGTTCGCGGCCGACGGGCGGCGCACCAGGCGCCTGCGCGTCTCGCACGCCTTCCACTCCCCGCACATGGAGCCGATGCTCGACGCCTACACCCGCGTCGCCGCCACGCTCACCTACGACGCCCCGGCGATCCCGCTGATCTCCACCGTCACCGGCGCGCCCGCCACCGCCGACGAGCTCGCCGCGCCCGCGTACTGGGCCCGGCAGGTGCGCGGCACCGTCCGCTTCGCCGACGCCGTCCAGGCCCTCGCGAGCCACGGCGCCGCCGCCTTCCTCGAACTCGGCCCGGACGGCGTCCTCACCGCCGCCGCCCGCGACACCCTCGGCGACGGCGCCCGCCTCACCGGCGTGCCCGCGCTGCGCCGCGGCCGGCCCGGCGTCCCGGCGCTCACAGCGGCGCTCGCCCGGCTGGCCGTCGGCGGCCTGCGCCCGGACTGGGAGGCCGTCTTCGCCGGCACCGGCGCCCGCCGGGCCGACCTGCCCACGTACCCGTTCCAGCGGGAGCGCTACTGGCCGGAGGGCCGGTCCGTCCCGGCGGTGGGATCCGACCCCGTGGACGCCGAGTTCTGGGCCGCCGTCGACCGCGGCGACCTCGGGGCGCTCGGCACCGGCCTGGACCTCGACCGCGACACCGTGACTGCCCTCTCGACCTGGCGCCGCGCCCGGCGCGAGCACTCCACCGTGGACGCCTGGCGCTACCGCGCCTCCTGGACGCCGCTCGATGCCACGGGCGCCGCGGCCCGGCCGTCCGGCCGCTGGCTGGTGCTCGTGTCGGACGACGCGCGGTGGGCGGACGGGCTCGTCGACGGGGTGACCCTCCGGGTCTCCGGCGACCGGTCCGCGATGACCGCGCAGCTCCGTGAAGTGATCGCGGAGGAAGCCGGGTTCACCGGTGTCCTGTCCCTGCTCGCCCTCGGCGACGACCCGCTCGCGGCCACCGTCACCGCCGTCCAGGCTCTCGGCGACGCGGACCTCACCGCCCCGCTGTGGTGCCTCACCCGCGGCGCCGTCGCCACCGGCCGCTCCGACCGCCCCGCCGACCCCCGGCAGGCCGCCGTCTGGGGCCTCGGCCGCTGCGCCGCCCTCGAACTGCCCACCCGCTGGGGCGGGCTGATCGACCTGCCGGAACAGCTCGACGACACCGCGCTGCGCCGCCTGGCCGCCGTGCTCACCCGCACCGACGGCGAGGACCAGCTCGCCGTCCGCGCCTCCGGCACCTTCGCCCGGCGCCTCGTGCGCCGGCCGTTGGGCGGCCGCCCGGCCGCCCGGCCGTACGTGCCCGCCGGCACCGTCCTGATCACCGGTGGCACCGGCGGCCTCGGCGGGCAGCTCGCCCGCCGCCTCGCCGCCCAGGGCGCGCCGCACCTGCTGCTGGTCAGCCGCCGCGGCCCGGACGCCCCCGGCGCCGAGCAGCTGCGCGCCGACCTCGCCGCGCTCGGCACCGACGTCACCCTGGCCGCCTGCGACGCCGCCGACCGGGACGCCCTCGCGGCCGTCCTCGCCGCCGTCCCCGCCGACCGGCCGCTCACGGCCGTCTTCCACACCGCCGGCGTCGTCGCCGACGGCACCCTCGACACCCTGACGGCCGAACACTTCGCCGAGGTCCACCGCCCCAAGGCCGACGCCGCGCACCACCTCGACGAGCTGACCCGCGACACCGACCTCGCCGCCTTCGTCCTGTTCACCTCCACTGCCGGCACCATCGGAGCCGCCGGGCAGGCCAACTACGCCGCCGCCAACGCCCACCTCGACGCCCTCGCCGAGCAGCGCCGCGCCGACGGCCGCCCGGCCACCGCGATCGCCTGGGGCCCGTGGGCCGGCGACGGCATGGCCGGGGCCGGGGCCGGCGTCGAACAGCGGGTGCGCCGCGGCGGCTACGGCCCGATGGCGCCCGAGCGCGCCCTGACCGCCCTCGGACACGCCCTCGACCACGACGACACCGCGCTCACCGTCGCCGACATCGACTGGCAGCGCTTCGCCGCCGTCTTCACCGCGCAGCGGCCCGTCCCGCTGATCGCCACGCTGGCCGGAGCGGTCGGCCGGCCGTCGGCGACCGCCCCGGACTCCGGGCTGCGACAGCGCCTCGCCGAGCTGTCCGAGCAGGCCAGGGAGCGGTTCGTCCTCGACTTCGTGCGCACGCGCGTCGCGGCCGTCCTCGGCCACACGGGCGGCGAACGCGTCGGCGCCGACCAGCCCTTCACCGACCTCGGCATGGACTCCCTCACCACCGTCGAACTGCGCAACGCCCTCACCGCCGCCACCGGCCTGCCCCTGCCCGCCACCCTGGTCTACGACCACCCGACCCCGGCCGGCCTGGCCGCCCACCTCCTCGCCGAACTCCTCGGCACCCTGCCCGAACCCGACCGGGCCCCGGTCCTGCGGGACGTTTCGGACGACCCCGTCGTGATCGTCGGCATGGCCTGTCGCCTCCCCGGCGGCATCGAGTCCCCGGAGGACCTCTGGCGGCTGCTCGGCGACGGCGCCGACGCCATCCGCCCGTTCCCCGCCGACCGCGGCTGGGACCTCGACGCCCTCGCCCGCGGCGGCTCCGCCACCCTCCACGGCGGCTTCCTCGACGGCGTCGGCCGCTTCGACGCCCGCTTCTTCGGCATCTCGCCCCGCGAAGCCCTCGCCATGGACCCCCAGCAGCGCCTCCTCCTGGAGACCTCCTGGGAGGCCCTGGAGCGCTCCGGCATCGCCCCCGACCGCCTGCGCGGCAGCGACACCGGCGTCTTCGTCGGCACCAACGGCCAGGACTACCTCACCGTGCTGCGCCGCGGCACCGCCGACGTCCGCGGCCACGCCGCCACCGGCAACACCGCGAGCGTCCTGTCCGGCCGCCTCTCCTACACCCTCGGACTGGAGGGCCCGGCCGTCACCGTCGACACCGCGTGCTCCTCCGCCCTCGTCTCGCTCCACCTGGCCGCCCGCGCGCTGCGCGCCGGGGAGTGTTCACTGGCCCTGGCCGGCGGCGCCTCGGTGATGTCCAGCCCGGACGCCTTCGTCGAGTTCACCGCGCAGGGCGGCCTCGCCGCCGACGGCCGCTGCAAGCCCTTCGCCGACGCCGCCGACGGCACCGCGTGGTCCGAGGGTGCGGGCGTGCTCGTCCTGGAGCGGCTCTCCGACGCGCGGCGCAACGGGCACCCGGTGCTCGCGGTCGTGCGCGGCAGCGCCGTCAACCAGGACGGCGCCTCGAACGGGCTGACGGCCCCCAACGGCCGGGCCCAGCAGCGGGTGATCCGCGCGGCCCTCGCCGACGCGGGCCTGACCGCCGCCGAGGTCGACGCCGTCGAGGCGCACGGCACCGGCACCGCCCTCGGCGACCCGATCGAGGCGCACGCCCTGCTGGCCGCTTACGGGCGGGATCGTGAACTGCCGCTGCTGCTCGGCTCGGTGAAGTCCAACCTCGGTCACACCCAGGCCGCCGCCGGCGCCGCCGGTGTGATCAAGACGGTGCTCGCGATGCGGCACGGCCTGCTGCCGAAGTCGCTGCACGTCGACGCGCCCTCCCGGCACGTCGACTGGACGGCCGGGGCCGTGGAGCTCCTGACGGAGGCCCGGGACTGGCCGGAGACCGGCCGCCCGCGCCGGGCCGGTGTCTCCGCCTTCGGCGTCAGCGGCACCAATGCGCACGTCCTCCTGGAGCAGGCGCCGTCCGCTGTGGACCCGGCCGCTCCGGTGGTGGCCGCGGCCGCCGCGCCGTGGGTGGTCTCCGCCAGGTCGGAGGCCGCGCTGGGCGCTTCGCTCGCGCGCCTCGCCGAGGTGGACGGGCCGTCCGCGCTGGACGTCGCCCACTCGCTGGCCGTCGGCCGGGCCTCGCTCGGGCACCGGGCGGTGCTGCTGGACGGCGCCGAGGTCGCGCGCGGTGTCGCCGCAGAGCGCTCGACAGCGTTCCTGTTCTCCGGGCAGGGCTCGCAACGGCGCGGCATGGGGCGGGAGTTGTACGCCCGCTTCCCGGTGTTCGCCGAGGCCTTCGACGGCGTCTGCGCACGCCTGGACCAGCTCCTGGACCGGCCGCTGCGGGACGTGGTGTGGGGCGAGGACGCGGAGCTGCTGAACCGGACGGAGTTCGCCCAGGCCGGGCTGTTCGCGGTCGAGGTGGCGCTGTTCCGGCTCGTCGAATCGCTGGGCGTGCGGCCGGAGTTGGTGGCCGGGCACTCGATCGGCGAGGTGGCGGCCGCGCACGTGGCCGGAGTGTTCTCCCTGGAGGACGCGTGCACGCTGGTGGCGGCGCGCGGCCGGCTGATGCAGGCGCTCCCGGAGGGCGGCGCGATGCTCGCCGTCGAGGCTTCGGAGGACGAAGTCCTGCCGCTGCTGGACGAGTCGGTGTCGATCGCCGCGGTGAACGGGACGACGTCAGTGGTGGTTTCGGGGGCGCAGGAGGCCGTCGCGGCGATCGAGGCGCACTTCGCCGACCGGCGGACCACGCGCCTGCAGGTCTCGCACGCCTTCCACTCGCCGCTGATGGAGCCGATGCTCGACGAGTTCCGGGCCGTCCTCGACGGGCTCGCGTACGCGGCTCCGTCGATCCCGCTCGTCTCGAACCTGACGGGCGACGCGAGCGCGGATCTGTGCACCCCCCAGTACTGGGTGCGCCACGTCCGGGAGACCGTCCGCTTCGCCGACGGCGTCCGGGCGCTCGAAGAGGCGGGCGCCACCGCCTTCCTGGAGCTGGGCCCGGACGGCGTCCTCGCCGCCCTCGCCGAGCGGGGTCTCGGCGCGGAGAGCGTGACCGCCTCCACCCTCCGCCGCGACCGGCCGGAGGAACACACTCTGGTCACTGCCCTCGCCCGCCTGCACGTCGCGGGCGTGCCGGTCGACTGGGCGCGGCTGTTCGACGGCACCGGCGCCCGCCGGGTCGACCTGCCCACCTACCCGTTCCAGCGCGAGCTCTACTGGCCTGAGCGCGCACCCGAGGCCGTCGCCGCCACCGACCCGGCGGACGCCGCGTTCTGGTCCGCCGTCGAGCGCGCCGACACCGCCGCCCTCGGCACGACCCTCGGCCTCGACGACGACACGTCGCTCAGCGCGCTGCTCCCCGCCCTCTCGGCGTGGCGCCGCCGCCGGACCGAGCGGACGGACGCCGACCGGCTGCGCTACCGCGCGGTCTGGAAGCCGTACGCCGCCCCCGCCGGCCCGGACGCCCTGCCGGGCACCTGGCTGGCCCTCGTTCCGGCCGACCGGGACGACGACGTCTGGACGTCCGCGGTGCTCGCGGCCCTCGGCGCGGACGTCGTGCGGGTGGCGGTCGACGGGGACGGCGCCGTGGACCCGGCCCCGCTCGCCGGGCCGATCACCGGCATGGTGTCCCTGCTCGGCGCCTCCGACGGCGTGCCCATCGGGCCCGCCCGGCCGGACGCCCTGCTCGCCGCCCTCGGCGAGGCGGGCGTCGAGGCCCCGCTGTGGTGCCTCACCCGGGGCGCCGTCGCCCTCGGCGACACCGAGGCCCCGCAGGACGCCGCCCAGGCGGCCGTCTGGGGCATCGGCCGGGTGGCCGCCCTCGAACACCCGCGGCGCTGGGGCGGGTTGATCGACCTCCCCGAGGCCCCCGACGCCCGCACGGCGGCCCGCCTGCGCGCCCTGCTGACGGCCGGGGACGGCGAGGACCAGCTGGCGCTGCGCCCCGCCGGAGCCTTCGCCCGCCGCCTCGTGCGCGCCACGGCGGCCGACACGGCACGCCCGTGGACCCCGCGCGGAACGGTCCTGGTGGTCGGCGACGCGGAGGGCCACGCGGCCCCCACCGCCCGCTGGCTCGCCCACGCGGGCGCCCGGCAGGTGGGGCTGCTCACCGGCGCCGACAGCCGGGCAGTCGACCGGCTGCGCGCCGAGCTCGCCGAGCACGGTACCGAGCTGGCGCTCGTCACCGGCACACCCGGCGACCCGGAGGCCGTCGCCGCCGTCCTCGGGCTGCCGGACCTCTCGGCCGTCCTCTACACGGGCCGGACCGCAGCGTCCGCCGACCACCTCGCCGGGCTGCTCGCCGATCTCGACGCGCTCGACCGGGCGTTCGCGGACCGGGAGCTCGACGCCTATGTGCTGTTCGGGTCGATCGCCGGCACCTGGGGTGTGAAGGGCCGGGCCGACGAGGCCGCCGCCAGCGCGCTCCTCGACGCCGTCGCCCAGAGGCGCCGCGCCGCCGGTCGGGCCGGCACCGCTGTCGCATGGGGTGCCTGGGCGGGCAGCACGCCCGACTCCCTGGCTGCGCACCTGCGGGCCAACGGGCTGCCGCCCGTCGCGCCCGACCGCGCCCTGACGGCCCTCGCCGCCGCCCTCGACGGTCCCGCCGTCACCGTCGCCGACGTGGCGTGGGAGCGCTTTGTGCCCGCCTTCGCGCAGTCCCGGCCGACGCGGCTCTTCGCCGACCTGCCCGAGGTCCGCGTCGCCGCCGACCCGGAGGAGGCAACCGCATCCTCCGGCCGGGCCGACGCGCTGCGCGCCGGTCTGCGCCAGCGGTCGGCGGCCGAGCGCACCGAGGCGCTGCTGGCGATCGTCCGGGCCGAGTCGGCCGCCGTGCTCGGTCACGCCGACGCCGACGACGTGCCGGCCGGGCACCCGTTCAAGGACCTCGGCTTCGACTCGCTGACCGCCGTCGACCTGCGCAACCGGCTCAACACCGCGACCGGCCTGCGCCTGCCCGCCACCCTCGTGTTCGACTATCCGACCCCGGCTGCCCTCGCCGCGTACCTCCGCGCCGAACTCTTCGACGAGGCGCGGGAGGTGGAGCGCGCGGCCGTCGCCGCCGACACCGACGACCCGATCGTGATCGTCGGCATGGGCTGCCGCTACCCGGGCGGCGTCCGCACGCCCGAGGACCTGTGGCGGCTCCTGCGGGAGGGCGTCGACGCGATCGGCCCGTTCCCGGCGGACCGCGGCTGGGACCTCGACCGGCTCACCCACGGCGACCGCGACGGCCGCGGGCGAAGCGTCACGCAGCAGGGCGGGTTCCTGTACGACGCGGCCGAGTTCGACGCCGCCTTCTTCGGGGTCTCCCCGCGCGAGGCGATGGTCGTCGACCCGCAGCAGCGGCTCGTGCTGGAGACCGCGTGGGAGGCGCTGGAGCGTGCCGGGATCGACCCGGCGGGCCTGCGCGGCGGGGACACCGGCGTGTTCATCGGCGGCGGCAGCGGCGACTACCGGCCGGCCATCGGTCAGCTCGGGCACGTCGAGACCGCGCAGTCCGCGAGCCTGCTCTCCGGCCGGCTCTCCTACACCCTCGGCCTGGAGGGGCCCTCGGTCAGCGTGGACACCGCGTGCTCCTCCTCGCTGGTGGCTCTGCACCTGGCCGCCCAGGCCCTGCGCTCCGGCGAGTGCTCGCTGGCCCTGGCGGGCGGTGTGACGGTGATGTCGAGCCCGGTCGGGTTCGTCGAGTTCGGCGAGATGGGGGCGCTCTCCCCGGACGGGCGCTGCCGCACCTTCTCCGATGCCGCCGAGGGCACCGCGTGGTCCGAGGGCGTCGGCGTCCTGGTGGTCGAGCGGCTCTCGGACGCCGAGCGCCGGGGCCACCGCGTGCTGGCCGTCCTGCGCGGCTCCGCGATCAACCAGGACGGTGCGTCGAACGGCATCACCGCGCCCAACGGCCCGTCCCAGCAGCGCGTCATCCGGCGCGCCCTGGCCAACGCGGGCCTGGCGCCCGCGGAGGTCGACGCCGTCGAGGCACACGGCACCGGCACCAGGCTCGGCGACCCGATCGAGGCGCAGGCACTCCTCGCCACCTATGGCCAGGACCGCGAACGGCCCGTCCTGATCGGCGCGCTGAAGTCGAACCTCGGCCACACCCAGGCGGCCTCCGGCGTGGCCGGCGTGATCAAGATGGTGCTGGCCATGCACCACGGCCTGCTGCCGCGCACGCTGCACGTCGGCACGCCGTCCTCGCACGTCGACTGGACGGCCGGGGCCGCCGAGCTCCTCACCGAGGAGACCGCGTGGCCGGCCACCGGCCACCCGCGCCGGGCGGGCGTCTCGGCCTTCGGCGCGAGCGGCACCAACGCCCACGTGATCGTCGAGGCGCCGCCCGCCGCCGAGCCCGCCGAGGACCGCCCGGACGACCGGCCGCTGCCCGTCCCGCTCTCGGCCGCGACACCCGCCGCGCTGCGCGAGCAGGCCGCCCTGCTGCTCGGCCACCTGGCCGCGCACCCGGAGCCGACCGTCCGCGACCTCGGCCACTCGCTGGCCACCACCCGCACGCTGCTCGACCACCGGGCTGCCGTGCTCGCCGCCGACCGCGCCGAGCTGACCCAGGGCCTGCGCGCCCTCGTCGACGGCCAGGCCGCGCCGCAGCTCGTCCAGGGCTCGGCCCTGGGCGGGAAGACCGCCTTCCTCTTCCCCGGCCAGGGCTCGCAGCGCCCCGGCGCCGGGCGGGAGCTGTACGCCGCCCACCCGGTGTTCGCCGACGCGCTGGACGCCGTCCTCGCCGGCTTCGAGGGACGGCTGGCCGGGCCGCTGCGGCCGGTGCTGTTCGCGGCGCAGGGTTCGGCGGAGGCGGCGCTGCTGGACGACACGGGGTACGCGCAGCCGGCGTTGTTCGCGCTGGAGGTGGCGCTGTTCCGGCTGGTGGAGTCGTGGGGTCTGCGGCCCGATTTCGTGCTGGGGCATTCGATCGGTGAGATCGCGGCGGCGCATGTGGCGGGGGTGTTCTCGCTGGAGGACGCCTGCACGCTGGTGGCTGCTCGGGCCCGGCTGATGTCCGAACTCCCCGGTGGGGGAGCGATGGTGTCGGTCGAGGCGACGGAGGAGGAGGTGCTGGCGCTGCTGCCGGACGACGTCTCGATCGCCGCCGTCAACGGGCCGCGGGCCGTCGTCCTCTCCGGAGACGCGGACGCCGTCGAACGCATCACCGCCGGATTCGCCGCCGACGGACGCAGGACTAGGCGTTTGCGGGTGAGCCATGCGTTTCACTCCGTACACATGGACGCCATGCTCGACGACTTCGAACGGACCGCCCGGGGCATCGCCTACGCCGCCCCGCGCATCCCCCTCGTGTCCGACCTGACCGGCGACGTCGTCACCGGCGAGACCGGGGCGCGGTACTGGGTGCGGCACGTCCGCGAGGCCGTGCGCTTCGCCGACGGCGTCGCCGCCCTCACCGCCCGCGGCGTGCGCCGCCACCTCGAACTCGGCCCGGACGGCGTGCTGTCCGCCCTCGTCCAGGCCAACACTGCGGAAGACGCTGACCAGGCCCGCCCGGTGGTCACCGCCACCGCGCTGCGCCACGGCCGCGACGAGCGCACGACCCTGCTCGCCGCCGTCGCCCGGCTGCACACCGACGGGCTCGCACCGGACTGGTCCGCCGTCTTCGCCGGCACCGGCGCCCGCCGGGTCGACCTGCCCACCTACCCGTTCCAGCGGAAGCGCTACTGGCCCGAGCAGTCGTTCGCCTCGGCCGCGTCGCCGGCCACCTCCCCGGACGGGGAGTTCTGGACGGCGCTGCGCACCGCGTCCTTCGACGCGCTCGCCGGCACCCTGGACGTCGACGGCGACGCCCTCGCCCAGGTGCTCCCGGCGCTGCGCGACTGGCACGACCGGCGCGAGGAGCAGGCCGCCGTGGACGCCCGCCGCCGGCGGATCGTCTGGAAGCCGCTCGACCGGCCGCGCGCCGCGGCCCCGGCCGGCACCTGGCTCGCCGTCGTGCCCGCCGGCCACGGCGACACGGCCTGGACGGACGCCGTCCTCGCCGCGCTCGGCGCGGACGCCGTCCGGCTGACCGTCGAGGCCGACACCGGCCGCGTCGGTCTCGCCAAGCAGCTCGCCGAACTCCCCTGCGCGGTCGAGAAGATCACCGCAGTAGTGTCCCTCCTGGCGCTCGACGAGTCGGCGGACGGCAGCGCCCCCGCCGGGCTCGCCCGCACCGCCGCCCTGGTGCAGGCCCTCGGCGACGCCCGGATCGGCGCACCCCTGTGGTGCCTCACCCGGGACGCCGTCGCGGCCGCCCCCGACGACCGGGTCACCGGGCTGGCCCAGGCGGCCGTCTGGGGCCTCGGCCGGGTCGCCGCGCTCGAACTCCCGCAGCGCTGGGGCGGTCTGATCGACCTGCCCGCGAGCCTCGACCGGCGCACCGGCACGCTGCTGGCCGCCGTCCTCGCCGACCCGGACGGGGAGGACCAGCTGGCCGTCCGGCCCGCCGGTGTCCTCGGCCGGCGCCTGGCCGCCACGCCCGGCGGCTCTTCCGGTACGGGTGACCAGGCGGACTGGGACCCGACCGGCACCGTCCTGATCACCGGCGGCACCGGTGCGCTCGGCACCGAAGTCGCCCGCGGCCTCGCCGCCGCCGGGGCCCGGCACCTCGTGCTGCTCAGCCGCCGCGGCCCGGACGCCCCCGGGGCGGCCGAGCTCCGCGAGGAACTCGCCGCCACCGGCGCCGCCGTCACCGTCGCGGCCTGCGACGCGGCCGACCGGGAGGCGCTCGCCGCCGTCCTGGCCGCCGTGCCCGCCGAGCACCCGCTCACCGCCGTCGTCCACGCCGCCGGTGTGCTCGACGACGGTGTCATCGACGGCCTCACCCCCGACCGCTTCGAGGACGTCTACCGTGCCAAGGCCACCTCGGCGCTCCTGCTCGACGAGCTGACCAGGGACCACGACCTCGCCGTCTTCGCCCTGTTCTCCTCCGCCTCCGCGGCCGTCGGCAACCCCGGCCAGGGCAACTACGCGGCCGCCAACGCGGTCCTCGACGCCCTCGCCGAACGCCGTCGCGCCGACGGACTCGCCGCCACGTCCCTCTCGTGGGGCGCCTGGGCCGGCGGAGGCATGGCCGCCGACGCCCGGGCGGGCGAGGCCGCCCGCCGCACCGGCATCCGGCCGCTCGACCCGGCCGTCGCGGTCGCCGCGCTGCGCCGCGCCGTCCTCGACACCGCGCCGACCACGCTCGTCGCCGACGTCGACCCGGAGCGCTTCGTCCAGGCCTTCACCGTCGTGCGCCCGAGCCGGCTGCTCGCCGAACTCCCCGGCTACGCGAACCCGCAGGGCCACGGTGGTGACACGGCGGACGGCCGTGAGCTGCGCGCCGAACTGGCCGGGCTCAGCCCGGCCCGCCGCTCCGCCGCCCTCCTCGGGCTGGTGCGCGGCCGCGCGGCGGAGGTGCTCGGACTGCCCGGCATCGAGGCCGTCGGCCCCGAGAAGGCCTTCCGCGACCTCGGGTTCGACTCGCTCGGCGCGATCGAGCTGCGCAACCGGCTCGGCGCCGCCACCGGCCTCGACCTCTCCCCGACGCTGGTCTTCGACCACCCGAGCCCGATCGAGCTCGCCGAGCACCTGCTCGGCCTGCTGTCCGAGGGCGACGGCGCGGCCGGAACGGACGGCGCGGACCCCGAGCGCGCCCGCCTGCGGGCGCTCGTCGAGTCCGTCCCGCTGGACCGCCTGCGGCGCAGCGGCGTCCTGGACGCACTGCTGAGGCTCGCCGACGGCGCGCCCGCCCAGGAAGCCGAGGACACCGACGCGATCGACGCGATGGACCTGGACGACCTGGTGCAGGCCGCCCTGCGCAACGACCCCGACCACGCCCAGGACTGACGGAGCAGCCATGACCACGCCCCACGACAAGGTAGTCGCCGCTCTCCGGTCCTCGATGAAGGAGACCGAACGGCTGCGCAAGCAGAACCGCCGGCTCCTGGCCGCGGCCGCCGAACCCGTCGCCGTCATCGGCATGGGCTGCCGCTACCCCGGCGGTGTCGCCTCGCCCGAGGACCTCTGGGACCTCGTGGCGGGCGGCACCGACGCCACCGGCGGCTACCCGGCCGACCGGGGCTGGGACCTCGGTGCCCTGGCGGACGCCGGCGTCGACGAGCGCGGCACCCGCGTCTCGCGGCGTGGCGGCTTCCTCGACTCGGTCTCCGGCTTCGACGCCGACTTCTTCGGCATCTCCCCGCGCGAGGCCGTCTCCACCGACCCCCAGCAGCGCCTGCTGCTGGAGACGTCGTGGGAGGCCTTCGAACGGGCCGGCCTCGACCCGGCGGGCCTGCGCGGCAGCCGCACCGGCGTCTTCCTCGGCACCAACGGCCAGGACTACGCGTATCTGCTGGTGCGCTCCCTGGCCGACGCCACCGGCGACATCGGCACCGGCATCGCCGCCTCGGCCCTGTCCGGCCGGATCTCCTACACCCTCGGGCTGGAAGGCCCGGCGGTGACGGTCGACACCGCCTGCTCGTCCTCGCTGGTCGCCCTGCACTGGGCGGTCCAGGCGCTGCGGGCCGGCGAGTGCACGCTCGCCGTCGCGGGCGGCGTCAACGTGATGTCGACGCCCGGCTCGCTGATGGAGTTCTCCCGCCAGGGCGGACTGGCCTCGGACGGGCGCTGCAAGGCGTTCGCCGACGGCGCCGACGGGACGGGCTGGGCCGAGGGCGTCGGCGTGCTGGTGCTGGAGCGACTCTCGGACGCCCGCCGCAACGGGCACCGCGTCCTCGCGGTCGTTCGGGGCTCGGCGGTGAACCAGGACGGTGCGTCCAACGGCTTCACCGCGCCCAACGGCCCCTCGCAACAGCGGGTGATCCGGCAGGCGCTCGCCAATGCCGGGCTCACGGCCGCCGACGTCGACGCCGTCGAGGGCCACGGGACGGGCACGCCGCTCGGCGACCCGATCGAGGCCCAGGCCCTGCTCGCGGCCTACGGGCAGGGGCGCGAAGTCCCGTTGTTCCTGGGCTCGATCAAGTCCAACTTCGGGCATGCGCAGGCGGCCGCCGGGGTCGCGGGCGTGATCAAGATGGTGCAGGCGATGCGGGCGGGCGTGCTGCCGCGGACGCTGCACGCGGACACGCCGTCCTCGCGCGTGGACTGGTCGGCGGGTGCGGTGCGGCTGCTGACGGAGGCGCGCGAGTGGCCGGGGGGCGGGCGGCCGCGACGGGCGGGGGTGTCCTCGTTCGGGATCAGCGGGACGAACGCGCATGTGATCGTCGAGGAGGCGCCGGCGGAGGATCTTCCGGCGCCGGCTTCGTCGGTCGTGCCGGGTGTGGTGCCGTGGGTGGTGTCGGCGAAGTCGGAGGCGGCGCTGGACGCGCAGCTGGGACGGCTCGCCGGGGTCGGCGGCTCGGCGGTGGACGTCGGGCTGTCGCTCGCGGGACGGACGCGGTTCCGGCACCGGGCAGTGTGGGTGGACGGGGCCGAGGTGGCGCGTGGTGTGGCGGGGGAGCGGTCGACGGCGTTCCTGTTCTCCGGGCAGGGATCGCAGCGCTTGGGGATGGGGAGGGAGTTGTACGCCCGGTTCCCGGTGTTCGCGTCGGCTTTCGATGCCGTGTGCGCCGAGCTGGATCCCGCTCTGCGGGATGTGGTGTGGGGTGACGATGCGGAGCTGCTGAATCGGACGGCCCACGCCCAGGCCGGGCTGTTCGCCGTCGAGGTGGCGCTGTTCCGGTTGCTCGAATCGTTGGGTGTGGAGCCGGAGTTCGTGGCCGGGCACTCGATCGGTGAGGTGGCGGCGGCGCATGTGGCCGGGGTGTTCTCGTTGGAGGACGCCTGTGCGCTGGTGAGTGCGCGTGGCCGTTTGATGCAGGCGCTGCCGGAGGGCGGTGCGATGCTGGCGGTGCAGGCGACGGAGGGCGAAGTCCTGCCGCTGCTGGGCGAGTTCGTGTCGATCGCCGCTGTCAACGGCCCGACCTCTGTCGTCGTCTCGGGCACGGACGAGGCGGTCTCGCGGGTCGAGGCGCGCTTCGCCGGCCGTAAGACCACGCGGCTGAAGGTCTCCCATGCCTTCCACTCGCCGTTGATGGATCCGATGCTGGAGCAGTTCCGCGAGGTCCTGAACGGGCTGACCTACCAAGCCCCTTCGATCCCGCTGGTGCCCAACCTCACCGGAGAGCTGGGCGGCGGGGAGTTCACCACCCCCGACTACTGGGTGCGCCATGTCCGTGAGGCCGTCCGTTTCGCCGACGGGCTCAGCGCCCTGCGCGAGGCCGGTGCCACCGCTTTCGTCGAGCTCGGCCCGGACGGCGTCCTCGCCGCCCTCGCCCAGGACGACTCGGACGCCCCTGCGCTCCCGGTGCTGCGCCGCGACCGGCCCGAGGAGCACACCCTCGTCACCGCGCTCGCCCGCCTGCACGTCACCGGCGTCCCCGTCGACTGGGCCCGACTCTTCGACGCCACCGGCGCCCAGCACACGGACCTCCCCACGTACCCCTTCCAGCACGGGCACTACTGGCCCGCGCTGGGCAGCGCCGTCGGCGATGTCGCCTCCGCAGGCCTGCTGGCGGCCGACCACCCGCTGCTCGGTGCCGCCGTGCCGCTCGCGGGCACCGACAGCGTCGTCTTCACCGGCCGGCTCTCGCCCGGCACTGCGGCGTGGGACGGCGACGCGGACGTGTTCCCGGCGACCGGGTTTCTGGAGCTGGCGATCCGGGTCGGCGACCATGTCGGCTGCGACCGGGTCGAGCGGCTCGCCGTCACCCGGCCGCTCGCCCTGGCCGGTGCGGGCGGCGGCACGGTGGTCCAGGTCCGGGCGGGTGCGCCGGACGACGCGGGCGCGCGGACGGTGACGTTCTTCTCGCGCCCCCACGGTGGCCTCGACGAGCCGTGGACCGAGCACGCCACCGGGGTGCTGACCACGGGAGCGCGCGCCGCCGACTTCGACGCGGCGCTCTGGCCGCCGACCGGCGCGGTCGCGGACGGCGCCGGTGTCTGGCGGCGCGGCGAGGAGACCTTCGTCGAGGCTGAGCTCCCGGCCGAACTGGCGGGCACGGCAGCCGGGTTCGGTCTGCACCCGGCGCTGCCTGCCGCCGTCCTGCGGGCGGACGGCCGGGGGCTCGTGGCCGTGGCCTGGTCCGGGGTGTCGCTGCACGCCACGGGCGCCACGGTGGTGCGGGCCCGGTTGGTGCGGACGGGCGCGGACACGCTGTCGCTGGCCCTCGCCGACGCGGCGGGCGAGCTCGTGCTGTCGGCGGAGTCCGTGGAGCTGGGCGAGCCGGCCGCCGCCTCCCACAGCGCGAACGGCTCGCTGCTGCGGCTGGAGTGGGTCGCGGCTGCGCCCGCCCGGCCGGTCACCGTCCCTTCCGTGCAGGTCGGGGCGCTTTCGGAGGTCGGCGACGACGTGCCGGAGGCCGTGGTGGTCCCGGTGGCGGCAGGTTCGGCGCCCGAGGCGGTGCACGAGGTCACGGCGTGGGCGCTGGGCCTGGTGCAGGAGTGGTTGGCCGAGCCGCGCTTCGCCGATGCCCGCCTGGTATTCGTCACCCGGGGCGCCATGGCGGGCGGCGAGGTGTCCGACCTCGTCGGCGCGGCCGTGTGGGGCCTGGTGCGGGCGGCCGAGTCGGAGAACCCGGGCCGGTTCGTGCTCGTGGACACGGACGGCGAGCTCCCGATGGAGGCCGTGCTGGCGACCGGCGAGCCGCAGGTCGTGGTCCGCGACGGCGCCGTGCGCGTCGGCCGGCTGACCCGCGCCGCGGGCGGCGGGTCGGCCGTGGGCTGGGGCGAGGGCACGGTCGTGATCACGGGTGGTACGGGCGGCCTGGGCCGTCTCGTCGCCCGGCACCTCGTCACCGAACACGGCGTCCGCGGCCTCCTGTTGCTGAGCAGGCGCGGGGGCATCGGGGCATGGCTGGA
The DNA here is from genome assembly GCF_040303105.1 of Kitasatospora sp. NPDC096128. NCBI lineage: Bacteria > Bacillati > Actinomycetota > Actinomycetes > Kitasatosporales > Streptomycetaceae > Kitasatospora > Kitasatospora sp. NPDC096128. The sequence goes on from NZ_JBEOSP010000043.1 coordinate 27,786, forward strand.
GGAGCTGCGGGAACTGGGTGCCGCCGTCGAGGTGGTGGCCTGCGACGCGGCCGACCGCGAGGCGCTCGCCGAGGCCCTGGACGGTCGGACGATCAGTGGTGTCGTACATGCGGCCGGTGTGCTGGACGACGGCGTCGTCACGGCGCTGACCCCCGAGCGCCTGTCGGCCGTCCTGCGCCCCAAGGTCGATGCGGCCTGGAACCTGCACGAGCTGACCAAGGACCAGGACCTCAAGGCCTTCGTCCTCTTCTCCTCCATCTCGGGTGTCCTCGGCAGCGCCGGTCAGGGCAACTACGCGGCGGCGAACGTCTACCTCGACGCCCTGGCGCACTGGCGGCGCCACCAGGGCCTGGCCGCCCAGTCGCTGGGCTGGGGTGCGTGGGTGCCCACGGCCGGCATGACGGGGACGCTCTCCGAGGCCGACCTGCACCGCATCCACGCCTCCGGCGTCCCGCCCCTCACCGAGCAGGACGGTCTCGCCCTGCTCGACGCCGCCATGGCCGTCGACGAGCCCTTCCTGGTTGCGACCGGCCGGACGGCCGCCGGTGCCCGCCCGCGCGGCGAGGTGCCCACGATGTTCCGCGCCCTCCTGCCCGCCGGTCGTCGCACGGCAGCGAGCACCAGCGGCACGGCCTTCGCCGCCCTTGCCGCGCGTCTGTACGAGCTGCGCGAGGGCGACCGCCTGCGCCACCTCGTGGACCTCGTCCGCACGGAGGCCGCCGCCGTCCTCGGCCACGCGTCCGGCCAGGCGGTGGACCCCGGACGGGAGTTCCGCGACCTCGGCTTCGACTCCCTCACCGCGATCGAGCTGCGCAACCGCCTCGCCGACGTCGCCGGCCTCAGGCTCCCGGCGACCATGGTCTTCGACTACCCGACCCCGCACGCCCTCGCCGCGCACCTCCTCGGGGAACTCCTCGGCGAAGAAGACGACATGGAGACCCCGGCGGCCGCCACCCGCGCCGATGCCAGGGAGCCGATCGCGATCGTCGGCATGGCCTGCCGCCTGCCCGGCGGAGTGCGGACCCCCGAGGACCTCTGGCGGCTCCTGAGCGAGGGCCGCGACGGCATCACCGACTTCCCGACCGACCGCGGCTGGGACCTCGACGCGCTCTTCGGCACCGGCCACGGCGTGAGCGCCACCCGCCAGGGCGGCTTCCTCGCCGGCCTCGGGGACTTCGACGCGGGCTTCTTCGGCATCTCGCCGCGCGAGGCCCTCGCGATGGACCCGCAGCAGCGGCTCCTGCTGGAGACGTCCTGGGAGGCGTTCGAGCGGGCGGGCATCGACCCGACGGCGCTGCGCGGCAGCCGGACCGGCGTCTTCGTCGGCACGACGGGCCAGGACTACGCCTCGCTGGTGATGAACTCCCGGGACGAGGTGGAGGGCCACGCGAGCACCGGGCTGGCCAACAGCGTGATCTCGGGCCGGGTGTCCTACTGCTTCGGCCTGGAGGGCCCGGCGCTCACGATCGACACCGCGTGCTCCTCCTCGCTCGTGGCGATGCACCTGGCCGCGCAGTCCCTCAACAGCGGCGAATGCACGCTGGTCCTGGCCGGCGGCGTGACCGTGCTGTCGACGCCGATGAGCTTCCTAGGCTTCACCCGCCAGGGCGGGCTCGCGACGGACGGGCGCTGCAAGGCGTTCGCGGACGGCGCGGACGGGACCGGCTGGTCGGAGGGTGCGGGCGTCCTCGTGCTGGAGAGGCTGAGCGACGCCCGCCGCAACGGACACCCGGTCCTGGCCGTCGTGCGCGGTTCGGCCGTCAACCAGGACGGCGCGTCCAACGGCCTGACGGCGCCCAACGGCCCGTCCCAGCAGCGCGTCATCCGCCAGGCCCTCGCCAACGCGGGGCTGTCGGCCGCCGAGGTCGACGCCGTCGAGGCGCACGGCACGGGCACGGCCCTCGGCGACCCGATCGAGGCGCAGGCGCTGCTTGCGACCTACGGGCAGGACCGCGAACTCCCGGTGTTCCTCGGCTCGGTGAAGTCCAACCTCGGGCACACCCAGGCGGCAGCCGGGGTCGCGGGCGTCATCAAGATGGTGGAGGCGATGCGGGCGGGCGTGCTGCCGAAGACGCTGTACGTCGACGCGCCGTCCTCGCACGTCGACTGGTCGGCGGGCTCGGTAGAGCTGCTGACGGAGGCACGCGAGTGGTCGGAGGCCGGGCACCCGCGCCGGGCCGGGGTCTCGTCGTTCGGGATCAGCGGGACGAACGCCCACGTGATCGTCGAGCAGGCGCCCGTGGTGGACCAGGCCGGGGAGACGGGCATCGCGCCCGACGTGGTGCCGTGGGTGGTCTCGGGAGCGTCGGAGGCCGCGCTGGAGGCGCAACTGGCCGGGCTCGCCGACCTGGACGGCTCGCCGGTGGATGTCGGACTGTCGCTGGCCGGACGGTCGCGGTTCGCGCACCGGGCGGTGCTGCTGGACGGCACCGAGGTGGCGCGCGGCGCGGCGGGGGAGCGGAGGCTCGCGCTGCTGTTCTCCGGGCAGGGGTCGCAACGGCTGGGGACGGGGCGGGAGTTGTCTGCCCGGTTCCCGGTTTTCGCGGAGGCGTTCGACGCGGTGTGTGCGGCGATGGACGTGCCCGTGCGGGACGTGGTGTGGGGCTCGGACGAGGAGCTGCTGAACCGGACGGAGTACGCCCAGGCCGGGCTGTTCGCGGTCGAGGTGGCGCTGTTCCGGCTCGTCGAATCGCTGGGCGTGCGGGCCGAGTTCGTCGCGGGCCACTCGATCGGCGAGATCGCGGCGGCGCATGTGGCCGGGGTGTTCTCGCTGGCGGACGCCTGTGCGCTGGTGAGCGCGCGTGGCCATTTGATGCAGGCGCTGCCGGAGGGCGGTGCGATGCTGGCGGTGCAGGCGACGGAGGACGAAGTCCTGCCGCTGCTCGGCGAGTTCGTGTCGATCGCCGCCGTCAACGGACCGACGTCCGTGGTCGTCTCGGGCAGCGAGGAGGCCGTCTCGTCGATCGAGGCGCACTTCGCCGACCGCAAGACGACGCGGCTGAAGGTCTCGCACGCCTTCCACTCGCCGCTGATGGATCCGATGCTGGAGGAGTTCCGCGAGGTCCTGAACGGGCTGACGTACAGCGCGCCGTCGATCCCGTTGGTCTCCAACCTGACCGGCGAGGTGGACGGGGAGTTCACCACCCCCGACTACTGGGTGCGCCACGTCCGCGAGGCCGTCCGCTTCGCCGACGGCGTCCGCGCCCTCGACGCGGCCGGCGCGACGGACTACCTGGAGCTCGGCCCCGGCGGCGTGCTCACGGCCCTCGCCGAGCAGAACCTCGACGAGGGCGCCGACCGCGTCGCGGCCCCCGCGCTGCGCCCCGACCGGCCGGAGGAAGGCGTCCTGCTGACGGCACTGGCCCGCCTCCATGTCGTGGGCGTGCCCGTCGACTGGGCCCGGGTCTTCGACGGCACCGGCGCCCGGCGCGTAGACCTGCCGACGTACGCCTTCCAGCGCGAGCGCTACTGGCCTGCCCAGGCCGCGCACACGGGCGACGTGACCGGCGCGGGCCTGCGGCCGGCCGAGCACCCGCTGTTGGGCGCGGTGGTCTCCCCGGCCGACTCGGGCAGCGTGCTGCTGACCGGCCGGCTGTCGCTGAAGGCGCAGCCGTGGCTGGGCGACCACCGGGTGGGCGGCGTGGCCGTCTTCCCGGCGACCGGGTTCCTGGAACTGGCCGTCCGGGCCGGCGACCAGGTGGGCTGCGACCGCGTCGAGCGGCTGACGCTCACCGAGCCGCTGGCGCTGCCCGAGGACGGCGCCGTCGTCGTCCAGCTGGTGGCCGGTGCCCCGGACGAGGCCGGGACGCGTCCGTTGAGCTGCTACGCCCGGCCGGAGGACGCGGTGGACGGTCCGTGGACCTGCCACGCCACCGGCACGCTGGCCGTCGGCGAGGCGGAGGGCGGCTTCGACGCCTCCGCCTGGCCCCCGGCGGACGCGGTCGCCGTGGACCCGGAGTCCTGCCACGACCCGCTGGACCACGGCCCGGCGTTCCGCACGCTGCAGGCGGTGTGGCAGCGGGGCGACGAGGTGTTCGCGGAGGCTGTCCTGCCGGGCCGGGCCGAGGACGCGGCGCCGTACGGGCTGCACCCGGCGCTGCTGGAGGCGGCCGTCCAGATCGCCGCCCTGACCGGGGCGGACGACGGCGCACGCCCGGTGCCCACGGACTGGCACGACGTGGCGCTGCACGCGACCGGCGCGGCCGTCGTGCGGCTGCGGGTCGCGAGGGCGGGCGCGGACACGGTGTCCGTCGAGGTCGCGGACGCGGCGGGCGGGCCCGTGCTGTCGGCGGGATCGCTGACGCTGGGTGAGCCGACTGCCGTGGCGGAGCGGGCCGGACCGGCCGGGGCGCTGCTGCGGCTGGACTGGGTGGACGCCCCGGAGCGTGCGGGCGGGCCCGTGCGGGTGGTGACGCTGGGGGAGGACCTGGCGTCGCTCGGCGAGGTGCCGGATGTCGTTGTCGTTCCCGTGGCGGGCGGTTCGTCGCCCGAGGCGGTGCACGAGGTGACGGCGTGGGCGCTGGGCCTGGTGCAGGAGTGGTTGGCCGAGCCGCGGTTCGCCGACGCGCGCCTGGTGTTCACCACCCGGGGCGCGGTGCCGGGCGGTGAGGTCACGGACCTCGTCGGCGGCGCGGTCTGGGGTCTCGTCCGGGCGGCCGAGGCGGAGAACCCGGGCCGGTTCGCCCTGCTCGACGTCGAGCGCGAGTCGGACGTGGAGGTGGCGTTGCCCGTCCTCGCCGCCCGACTGGAGGGCGGGGACTTCCAGTTCAGCGCCCGTGCCGGAGCCGTCCGGGTGGGCCGGCTGGCCAGGGCCGACCTTGCCGGTGAACCCTCGAAGGGCTGGGGCTCGGGCACCGTCGTGATCACCGGTGGCACCGGCGGCCTGGGCCGTCTCGTCGCACGGCACCTGGTGACCGAACACGGTGTCCACGACCTGCTGTTGCTGAGCCGACGCGGTGGTGCGTCCGAGCTGGTGGACGAGTTGGGAGAGCTGGGCGCCCGCGTCGAGGTGGTCGCCTGTGACGCCGCCGACCGGGAGGCGCTCGCGCAGGCCCTGCGCGGCCGGAGGATCACGGGCGTCGTGCACGCGGCGGGTGTGCTGGACGACGGCGTTGTGAGCGCGCTGACGCCGGAGCGGCTGTCGGACGTCCTGCGTCCCAAGGTCGATGCGGCCTGGAACCTGCACGAGTTGACCAAGGACCAGGACCTCAGGGCCTTCGTCCTGTTCTCCTCCATCTCGGGCGTCATGGGCAGCGCCGGTCAGGGCAACTACGCGGCGGCCAACGCCTACCTGGACTCCCTCGCGTACTGGCGGCGCCAACAGGGTCTGGCCGCCCAGTCCCTGGGGTGGGGCGCCTGGGTGCCCACGGCCGGCATGACGGGCACGCTCACCGAGGCCGACCTGCACCGCATCCGCGCCACCGGAGTCCCGCCGCTGACCGAGGAACAGGGCCTCGCACTGCTCGACGCCGCCATGGGCCTCGACGAGCCCTACCTCGTCCCCATCGGCCGCGCCGCCGGTCCGGCCAGGACGCCCGGCACCGTGCCCGCGCTGCTGCGCGGACTCGTTCGCGGCGCCCGCCGCGCGGCGGAGTCCGCCGGCGGACGCACCGGCACGGTGGCCGCGCTCGCCGCCCGCCTCGCCGGACTGCGCGAGGCCGGCCGGCTGCGCGAGGTCGTCGACCTCGTCCGCACCGAGGCGGCGGCGGTCCTCGGCCACGCCTCGCCGCAAGCCGTCGCGGCCGACCGGGATTTCCGCGACCTCGGCGTGGACTCCCTCACGGCACTTGAACTGCGCAACCGCCTCACCGCCGTCACCGGCCTGCGCCTGCCCGCGACCCTGGTCTTCGACCACCCGACGTCCGCCGTCCTCGGCGCACACCTGCTCGGCGTGCTCCTGGACGAGCAGGACGCGGAGGACGGCGCCGCACTGTTCGGCCAACTCGACCGCCTGGACGCGGCCCTGGCCGATGCGGACACCGACGAGTCGACCCGGAACGCGGTGTCGCTCCGGCTGCGCCGAATGCTGGAGAAATTGCGAAACCAGGACGCGCAGAATGCCGAGGACGCCGTTGCGGAGCGGCTCGAAGCAGCGAGCGCCGACGAGGTCCTGGCCTTCATCGACAACGAGCTCGGCCGTCTGAGCGACCGCTGACCGACCCCGCCTCATCACAGGAAGGCACCACCCCCCATGTCGAACGACAGCAAGCTCGTTGACTACCTCAAGTGGGTCACGGCCGACCTGCACCAGACACGCCAACGACTGCTGGAGGCCGAGTCCGGCCGACACGAGCCGATCGCCATCGTCGGCATGGCATGCCGCCTGCCGGGCGGGGTGACCACCCCCGAGGAGCTCTGGCGGCTGGTCGCGGACGGGCGGGACGGCATCACCGGGTTCCCCGCCGACCGCGGGTGGGACATGGCGGCCCTGCTCGGCGAGGGCAGCGGCAGCAGCGCGTCGATCGAGGGCGGGTTCGTCGCGGCCGCCGAGTTCGACGCCTCCTTCTTCGGCATCTCGCCGCGCGAGGCCCTCGCGATGGACCCGCAGCAGCGGCTCCTGCTGGAGACGTCCTGGGAGGCGTTCGAGCGGGCGGGCATCGACCCGGCGGGCCTGCGCGGCAGCCGGACCGGCGTGTTCGTCGGCACGGCGGGCGTCGACTACGTCGGCGTGGTGATGAACTCGGACGAGGACATGGAGGGCCATGCGACCACCGGTCTGACGGCGAGCGTGCTGTCCGGCCGGGTGTCCTACACCTTCGGCCTGGAGGGCCCGGCCGTCACCGTCGACACCGCGTGCTCGTCCTCGCTGGTGGCGATGCACCTGGCGTCGCAGGCGCTGCGGGCCGGTGAGTGCACGCTCGCCCTCGCAGGTGGCGTCACCGTGCTGTCGACGCCGATGAGCTTCGCCGGGTTCTCCCGACAGGGCGGGCTCGCTCCGGACGGGCGCTGCAAGGCGTTCGCCGACGCGGCGGACGGGACGGGCTGGGCCGAGGGCGCGGGCGTCCTGGTGCTGGAGCGCCTTTCGGACGCCCGCCGCAACGGGCACCCGGTGCTGGCCGTCCTGCGGGGTTCGGCCGTCAACCAGGACGGCGCCTCGAACGGGCTGACGGCGCCCAACGGTCCGTCGCAGCAGCGGGTGATCCGGCAGGCGCTGGCCGCCGCCGGGCTGTCGGCCGGCGAGGTGGACGCTGTCGAGGGCCACGGCACGGGCACGCCGCTCGGCGACCCGATCGAGGCCCAGGCGCTCCTCGCCACCTACGGGCAGGACCGCGAACAGCCGCTCCTGCTCGGCTCGCTGAAGTCCAACATCGGCCACACCCAGGCGGCGGCGGGCGCGGCCGGAGTGATCAAGACGGTGATGGCGCTGCGGCACGGTGTGCTGCCGAAGACGCTGCACGTCGACGCGCCGGCCGCAGAGGTGGACTGGTCGGCGGGGGCCGTCGAGCTGCTCACCGAGGCCCGGGCCTGGCCGGAGGTGGACCGGCCGCACCGTGCGGGCGTCTCCGCCTTCGGGATCAGCGGGACGAACGCACACGTGATCGTCGAGGAGGCGATCGAGGAGGACGCGGACCCGTCGGCCGAGCCTGCGGCGGTGCCGGGCGCGGTGCCGTGGGTGGTCTCGGCGAAGTCGGAGGCGGCGCTGGACGCGCAGCTGGAGCGGCTCACGGGGGCGGGCGGTTCGGCCGGTTCGCCGGTGGACGTCGCCCTGTCGCTGGCGGGGCGCTCGCGGCTCGGGCACCGGGCGATGCTGGTGGACGGGGGCGAGGTCGCGCGCGGGGTGGCGGCGGAGCGGTTGACGGCGTTCCTGTTCTCGGGGCAGGGGTCGCAGCGGCTCGGGATGGGGCGGGAGTTGTACGCCCGGTTCCCGGTGTTCGCTGAGGCGTTCGACGCGGTGTGTGCCGAGTTCGATCCGGTCCTGCGGGATGTGGTGTGGGGCGATGATGCGGAGCTGTTGAACCGGACGGAGTATGCCCAGGCCGGGTTGTTCGCGGTCGAGGTGGCGCTGTTCCGGTTGCTGGAATCGCTGGGTGTGGAGCCGGAGTTCGTGGCCGGGCACTCGATCGGTGAGATCGCGGCCGCGCATGTGGCCGGGGTGTTCTCGCTGGCGGACGCGTGCACGCTGGTCGCGGCCCGGGGCCGTCTGATGCAGGCGCTTCCGGCGGGTGGCGCGATGCTGGCGGTACAGGCGACGGAGGGCGAAGTCCTGCCGCTGCTGAATGATGTCGTGTCGATCGCCGCCGTCAACGGCCCACGCTCGATCGTCGTCTCGGGGACGGAGGAGGCCGTCGCGGAGATCGGGGCGCACTTCGCCGACCGTAAGACGACGCGGCTGAAGGTCTCGCACGCGTTCCACTCCCCGCTGATGGACCCGATGCTGGGGGACTTCCGCGAGGTCCTGAACGGGCTGACGTACCAGGCGCCTTCGATTCCGCTGGTCTCCAACCTCACCGGCACCCTCGGCGAGGACTTCACCACCCCCGACTACTGGGTGCGCCACGTCCGTGAGGCCGTGCGCTTCGCCGACGGCCTCCGCGCCCTGCGTGAGGCCGGGGCCACCGCCTTCGTCGAGCTCGGGCCGGACGGCGTCCTCGCCGCCCTCGCCCAGCAGGACATCGAGGGCTCCGACACCCCCGCCCTTCCGCTGCTGCGCCGCGACCGGTCCGAGGAACACACCCTGGTCACCGCGCTCGCCCGGCTGCACGTCGCCGGAGTCCCGGTCGACTGGGCGCGCCTGTTCGACGGCACCGGCGCCCGGCGCGTCGACCTGCCGACGTACGCCTTCCAGCACGAGCGCTACTGGCCGCGCCCGGCCCGTCGGATCGGGGACGTGACCGGCGCGGGCCTGTCACCCGCCGAGCACCCGCTGCTGGGCGCGACCGTCGCGCTCGCGAACGCCGAGGGCACGCTGCTGACCGGTCGGCTGTCGCTTAAGGCGCAGCCGTGGCTGGGCGACCACCGGGTGGGCGGCGTGGCCGTCTTCCCGCCGACCGGGTTCCTGGAACTGGCCGTCCGGGCCGGTGATCAGGTGGCCTGCGACCGGGTCGAGCGGCTGACGCTCGCCGAGCCGCTCGTCCTGCCCGAGGACGGCGCGGTCGTCGTGCAGATCCAGGTGGACGCCCCGGCGGCCTCCGGCGCCCGCCCGGTGCGGATCTTCTCCCGCCCGGACGCCGACGCCGAGGGCGCGTGGACGGAGCACGCCTCGGGCGAGCTCGTCCGCGGCGAGCGCACGGCCGGGTTCGACGCCTCGGTGTGGCCGCCGAAGGGCGCGGTCGTCGCGGAGCTCACCGGGCTCCGGGAGGAGGCGGACCTGGGCCCGGTCTTCGACGGGCTGCGGTCGGTCTGGCGGCGCGGCGAGGAGACCTTCGTCGAGGCGGTCCTGCCGGGCGACGGGGCCGGCGAGGCCGGGGGGTTCGGTGTGCACCCGGCCCTGCTGGCGGCCGTCGTGCGGGCGGACGGCCGGGGGCTGGTGCCGGTGGCGTGGTCCGGGGTGTCGCTGCACGCCTCGGGTGCGTCCGTGGCGCGGGCGCGGCTCGTGCGCACGGGTGCGGAGACGCTCGCGCTCGCCCTCGTGGACGCCGCCGGGGAGCCGGTGCTGTCGGCCGAGGCTCTGACGCTGGCCGAGCCGGCGACGGTGGCCGCTCATGGGACGGCCGGGTCGCTGCTGCGGCTGGAGTGGGTGCCCGCGCCCTCGCGTGCGGGTGAGCCCGTGCGGGCGGTGACCCTGGGGGAGGACCTGGCGTCGCTCGGCGAGGTGCCGGACGTCGTTGTCGTGCCCGTGGCGGGCGGTTCGTCGCCCGAGGCGGTGCACGGGGTGACGGCGTGGGCGCTGGGCCTGGTGCAGGAGTGGCTGGCCGAGCCGCGGTTCGCCGACGCCCGCCTGGTGTTCGTCACCCGGGGAGTCATGGCGGGTGGCGAGGACCTCGTCGGCGCCGCTGTGTGGGGCCTGGTGCGGGCGGCCGAGTCGGAGAACCCGGGCCGGTTCGTCCTCGTGGACACGGACGGTGAGCTCCCGCTGGACGCGGTGCTGGCCGTGGGCGAGCCGCAGGTGGTGGTGCGCGACGGCGTCGTCCGGGTGGGCCGACTGACCCGTGCCGTGCTCGCCGACGAACCCTCGTCCGGCTGGGGCACGGGCACCGTGGTCATCACCGGTGGCACCGGCGGCCTGGGCCGTCTCGTCGCCCGCCATCTCGTCACCGAACACGGCGTTCGGGACCTGCTGTTGCTGAGCCGGCGCGGGGGCGCCGCCGAGCTCGTGGACGAGCTGGCGGAGCTGGGCGCCCGCGCCGAGGTCGTGGCCTGTGACGCCGCCGACCGGGAGGCGCTCGCCGAGGCCCTGCACGGCCGGAGGATCACGGGCATCGTGCACGCGGCCGGTGCGCTGGACGACGGCGTCGTCACGGCGCTGACCCCCGATCGGCTGTCGGCCGTCCTGCGCCCGAAGGTCGATGCGGCCTGGAACCTCCACGAGCTGACCAAGGACCAGGACCTCAGGGCCTTCGTCCTGTTCTCCTCCATCTCGGGTGTCATGGGCACGGCGGGCCAGGGCAACTACGCGGCGGCCAACGTCTACCTCGACGCGCTCGCGCACCGGCGGCGCCACCAGGGCCTGGCCGCCCAGTCGCTGGGCTGGGGCGCCTGGATGCCGACCGCCGGCATGACCGGCACTCTTTCCGAGGCCGACCTGCACCGCATCCACGCCTCCGGCGTCCCGCCCCTCACCGAGCAGGACGGTCTCGCCCTGCTCGACGCTGCCATGGCCGTCGACGAGCCCTTCCTGGTCGCGACCGGCCGGATGGCCGCCGGCGCCCGCCCGCGCGGCGAGGTGCCGACGATGTTCCGCGCCCTCCTGCCCGGCGGGCGCCGCACGGCCTCCGCCACCGGAACCGGCGCCGCCACCATGACGGCCCTCGCCGCCCGCCTCTACGAGCTGCGCGAGAGCGACCGCCTGCGCCACGTCGTCGATCTCGTCCGCACCGAGGCCGCCGTCGTCCTCGGCCACGCCTCGCCGCAGGCCGTCGCCGCCGACCGGGACTTCCACGACCTCGGCATCGACTCCCTCACCGCCCTGGAACTGCGCAACCGTCTCACGGCCGTCACCGGTCTGCGCCTCCCGGCGACCCTGGTCTTCGACCACCCGACCCCGGCCGCTGTTGCCGACCTCGTCCTCACGGAGGTGCTCGGCCGGAACGACGAGCCGGTCGCCCCGGCCGCGACGGCCGCCGCCCCCGCCGACGACCCGATCGCGATCGTCGGCATGGCCTGCCGCCTGCCCGGCGGGATCGACACGCCCGAGGAGTTGTGGGCGCTGGTCGCCGAGGGCCGCGAGGGCATCTCCGACTTCCCGACCGACCGCGGCTGGGACCTCGACACCCTGCTCGGCGGCGGCCCCGGCGACCGGGGGCGCAGTGCCACCGCGAAGGGCGGATTCCTGTACGGGGTGGCCGACTTCGACGCGGCCTTCTTCGGGATCTCGCCGCGCGAGGCGCTCGCGATGGACCCGCAGCAGCGGCTCCTGCTGGAGACGTCCTGGGAGGCCGTCGAGCGCGCCGGGATCGACCCGACGGCGCTGCGCGGCAGCCGGACCGGCGTCTTCGTCGGCACCGGCGGCCAGGACTACCTGACGCTCGTCATGAACGCCCAGGAGGACATCGAGGGCCACGCGAGCACCGGCCTGGCCGCGAGCGTGGTCTCCGGCCGGATCTCCTACACCTTCGGCCTGGAGGGCCCGGCCGTCACCGTCGACACGGCGTGCTCGTCCTCCTTGGTGGCCATGCACCTGGCCTCCCAGTCGCTGCGCAGCGGCGAGTGCACGCTGGCCCTGGCCGGCGGCGTCACCGTGATGTCGTCCTCGCTCGGCTTCCCCGGTTTCACCCGGCAGGGCGGACTGGCCCCGGACGGGCGCTGCAAGGCGTTCGCCGACGGTGCGGACGGGACCGGATGGTCGGAGGGCGCGGGCGTCCTGGTGCTGGAGCGGCTCTCCGACGCGCTCCGCAACGGACACCCGGTGCTCGCCGTCGTTCGTGGCAGCGCCGTCAACCAGGACGGCGCCTCCAACGGCCTGACGGCCCCCAACGGCCCGTCCCAGCAGCGCGTCATCCGCCAGGCCCTCGCCAACGCGCGCCTCTCGGCGGCGGAGGTCGACTTCGTCGAGGGCCATGGCACGGGCACCACCCTGGGCGACCCGATCGAGGCCCAGGCCCTCCTCGCCACCTACGGGCAGGAGCGCGAACGGCCGCTGCTGCTCGGCTCGCTGAAGTCCAACATCGGCCACACCCAGGCCGCCGCCGGTGCGGCCGGCGTGATCAAGGCCGTGCTGTCGATGCAGCACGGCGTGCTGCCCCGCACGCTGCACGTGGACGCGCCGTCCTCGCACGTCGACTGGTCGGCTGGTGACATCCGGCTGCTCACGCAGGCGGAGGAGTGGCCGGAGACCGGCCGGCCGCGCCGCGCGGGCGTGTCGGCGTTCGGGATCAGCGGCACCAACGCGCATGTGATCGTCGAGCAGGCGCCGCCGGCCGAAGCCTTCGCACCGGAGCCGTCGGTGGCGCCGGGCGTCGTGCCGTGGGTGGTGGCGGGCAAGTCGGAGGCCGCGCTGGACGCGCAGCTCGCGCGACTCGAAGGGCTGGACGCCTCGCCCGTGGACGTCGGCCTCTCGCTGGCCGCCGGGCGGTCGCGGTTCGCGCACCGGGCGGTGCTGCTGGACGGTGCCGAGGCGGCCCGGGGCATTGCCGACGGCGAGCGCAGGACGGCACTGCTGTTCTCCGGACAGGGCGCCCAACACCTGGGCATGGGGCAGGACTTGTACACCCGCTTCGGCGTGTTCGCCGAGGCCTTCGACGCGGTCTGCGCGCAGTTCGAGCTGCCCGTCCGCGAGGTCGTGTGGGGATCGGACGAGGAGCGGCTGAACCGGACGGAGTACGCCCAGGCCGGGTTGTTCGCCGTCGAGGTGGCGCTGTACCGGCTCGTCGAATCGCTGGGCGTGCGGGCCGAGTTCGTGGCGGGGCACTCGATCGGGGAGATCGCGGCCGCGCACATCGCCGGAGTGTTCTCCCTGGCCGACGCCTGCGCCCTGGTGGCCGCTCGCGGCCGCCTCATGCAGGCGCTGCCCTCCGGCGGCGCGATGCTCGCCGTGCAGGCGACGGAAGACGAAGTCCTGCCGCTGCTGTGCGACTTCGTGTCGATCGCGGCCGTCAACGGCCCATCATCCGTCGTCGTCTCGGGCGCGGAGGAGGCCGTCGCGGCGATCGAGACGCACTTCGCCGACCGGAGGACCACGCGGTTGCAGGTCTCGCACGCCTTCCACTCCCCGCTGATGGATCCGATGCTGGAGGACTTCCGTACGGTCCTCAACGGGCTGAGCTACCACGCTCCTTCGATCCCGCTGGTCTCCAACCTCACCGGTGAACTCGGCGACGAGGACCTCCGCACCCCCGACTACTGGGTGCGCCACGTCCGCGAGGCCGTCCGTTTCGCCGACGGGATCCGCACGCTGCACGCCGCCGGTGCGACCGACTTCGTGGAGCTCGGCCCGGACGCGGCCCTGTCCCCGGCCGTCCGCCAGACCCTGGCGGATGCCTCGGAGGTCGTCGTCGAGCCGGCGGGCCGCCGCGGCCGTCCCGAGGAGACCGCCCTGCTGGCCGGGCTCGCCCGCCTCCACGTCGTCGGCGTGCCCGTCGACTGGGCGCGCCTGTTCGACGGCACCGGTGCCCGCCGCACCGGCCTGCCGACGTACGCCTTCCAGCGCGAGCGCTACTGGCCGCAGACCCACGCCCTGACCACCCACCCCGGCGCCGCCGCGTCGGACGACCCGTTGGACGCCCGCTTCTGGGACGCCGTCGAGGGCGAGGACCTGGACGCGCTCGCCGCCGACCTCGCCGTGGACGGCGACGCGCTCGGAGCGGTGCTCCCCGCGCTGTCCGCGTGGCGGCGCCACCACCGCGACCAGTCCCTGCTGGACGCGCTGCGCTTCCACGAGTCCTGGCGCGCCCTGCCGGGCGGCTCGACGGCCCGGCCGTCCGGCCCCTGGTTGGTGGTGACGCCCGCCGAGGGCTGCGACGAGGCGTGGACGGAGGCGGCCTGCGAGGCCGTCGGGCCGGACGCGCTGTGCCTGTCGGTGCCCGCCCCGGAGCGCGCCGAGCTCGCCGCGCTGCTGCGCGAGCTGCCCTCGACCGGGCGTCCGTTCACCGGCGTGCTGTCCCTCCTCGCGCTCGGCCGTGCGGCCGACCCGGCCGCCGCGACCCTCGCCCTGTTGCAGGCGCTGCGCGACGCGGACGTCACCGCGCCGTTGTGGTGCCTGACCCGCGGCGCGGTCGCCGTGGCCCGTACCGAATCGCCGGCCGCGCCCGAGCAGGCCGCCGTGTGGGGCCTTGGCCGGGTCGCCGCGCTGGAGCAGCCCCAGCAGTGGGGCGGCCTCGTCGACCTGCCCGAGGAGCCGGACCGGTCCGCGGTGCGCCGCCTGGCCGCCGTCCTCGCCGGCGCGGACGGCGAGGACCAGATCGCGATCCGCCCCGCCGCCGTCCACGCCCGCCGCCTGGTCCCGGCCCCGGCCGGCGCGCCGGACGCGGGCTGGACGCCGGGGCGGACCCCGGGCACCGTGCTGATCACCGGCGGCACCGGCGGCCGGGGCGCGGCCGTGGCCCGCCAACTCGCCGCCGCGGGCGCGAGCCACCTGCTGCTGGCGAGCCGTCGAGGGCTCGACGCCCCCGGCGCCGCCGATCTCGCCGAGGAGCTGAGCGGCCTGGGCGCCGTCGTGACGATCGCGTCGTGCGACGTCGCCGACCGTGACGCCCTCGCCGCCCAGCTGGCCGGGATCCCCGCCGACGCCCCGCTCACCGCCGTCGTCCACGCGGCGGGCACGGTCGACGACGGCGTCCTCGACGACCTGACGCCCGAGCGCCTCGCCGCCGTCCACCGGGTCCGCGCCGGGGCCGCCCTCCACCTGGACGAGCTGACCCGCGGCCTCGACCTGACGGCCTTCGTGCTCTGCTCCTCCGTCGCCGGTGCCGTCGGCACCCCCGGCCGGGCCACCCTCGCGGCGGCGGCCGCCGTCCTGGACGCGCTCGCCCAGCGCCGCCGCGCCGACGGCCTGCCCGCCACGTCCGTGGCCTGGGGCGCCTGGATCGGCGCCGAGTACAATTCTCCGGCCGAAGGCGACGGACGCATCCAGCGCGCCGCCGTCCCCGCCCTGCACCCCGACCTCGCCCTGGCCGCGCTGCGTCAGGCCGTCACCCGCCCGGCCCCCGCGCTCGTGCTGCTGGACCTGGCGCAGCCGCAGATCCTGGAGAGCCTCGTCGGCCTGCGTGGCAACCCGCTGCTGCGCGACCTCCCGGCCGCCCGGCCCGCCCTGGAGGCCGCCGCCGCGGCCCGCCGCGACCACGCGACCGCCGCCTCCGAGCTCACCGGCCGCCTGCGCGCCCTCACCCCGACCGAGCGCACCGCCCTTCTCACCGACCTCGTCCGCACCCACGTCGCCGCCGTGCTCGGCTACGCCGACCGCTCCGCCGTGGCCCCGGACCGCAAGTTCCGCGACCTCGGCTTCGACTCGCTGACGGCCGTCGAGCTGCCCGCCCGGCTCGGCGCGGCCACCGGCCTCAAGCTCCCCGCCACCTCCGTCTACGACTATCCGACCGCCCAGGCGCTCGCCGAGCACCTCCTCGCCGAACTCCTCGACACCCCCGCCGAACCGCTGCTTCCCGCCGTCCGGGCCGCGTCCGACGACACCGACCCGATCGCGATCGTCGGCATGGCCTGCCGCCTGCCCGGCGGCGTCACCTCGCCCGACGAGCTGTGGCGCCTGGTCTCCGAGGGCGGCGACGGCATCGCCGGCTTCCCCAGGGACCGTGGCTGGGACCTGCGCACCCTCCTCGTCGGCGACCGCGACGGCCGCGGCCGCAGCACCACCCGGGAAGGCGGCTTCATCGACGCCGTCGCCGACTTCGACGCCTCCTTCTTCGGCATCTCGCCGCGCGAGGCCCTCGCCATGGATCCCCAGCAGCGCCTCCTCCTGGAGACCTCCTGGGAGGCGCTGGAGCGCGCCGGGGTCGACCCGCAGAAGCTCGGCGGCAGCCGCACCGGCGTCTTCGTCGGCACCAACGGCCTCGACTACGCGACGCTCATGATGAACTCGCGCGAGGACATCGGCGGCCACGCCGGCACCGGCCTCGCGTCGAGCGTGCTGTCCGGCCGCATCTCCTACACGCTCGGCCTGGAGGGCCCGGCCGTCACCGTCGACACCGCGTGCTCGTCGTCCCTGGTCGCCCTGCACTGGGCCACCCAGGCACTGCGGGGCGGCGAGTGCGGACTCGCGCTCGCGGGCGGCGTCACGGTGATGACCACGCCGGTGAGCTTCGCCGGTTTCACCGTCCAGAACGGGCTCGCCGCCGACGGCCGCTGCAAGGCCTACTCGGACGCCGCCGACGGCACCAACTGGTCCGAGGGCGTCGGCATGCTGGTCCTGGAGCGGCTGTCGGACGCCCGCCGCAACGGGCACCCGGTGCTGGCGGTCGTGCGCGGCAGCGCCGTCAACCAGGACGGCGCCTCGAACGGCATCACCGCACCCAACGGCCCCTCGCAGCAGCGCGTCATCCGCCAGGCGCTCGCGAGCGCGGGACTGTCGGCCGCCGAGGTCGACGCCGTCGAGGGCCACGGCACCGGCACGGCCCTCGGCGACCCGATCGAGGCCCAGGCGCTCCTCGCCACCTACGGGCAGGAGCGCGAACGGCCGCTGCTGCTCGGCTCGCTGAAGTCCAACATCGGCCACACCCAGGCCGCCGCCGGCGTCGCCGGGGTGATCAAGACCGTGCTCGCGATGCGGCACGGCGTGCTGCCGAAGTCCCTGCACATCGACCGGCCGTCCACCGTCGTGGACTGGACGGCGGGCTCGATCGACCTGCTCACCGAGGCCCGGCCGTGGCCCGAGGTCGGCCGTCCCCGGCGGGCCGGGGTCTCCTCGTTCGGGATCAGCGGCACCAACGCGCATGTGATCCTCGAACAGGCCCCCGCCGTGACCGACTGCACCGAGGACCAGCGGGTGCTGCCCGCCGTCGTCCCGTGGGTGCTCTCCGGCCGCTCCGAGGACGCGCTGGAGACCCACCTCGCCCGCGCCGGCGCGCTCGAACTCTCCCCGTTGGACATCGGGTTCGCGCTCGCCACCGGACGCTCCGTCTTCGAGCACCGGGCCGTGCTGCTCGCGTGCAGCGAGGGCTTGACGGAGGTGGCCCGCGGTGTCGCGGCGGACCGCTCGACGGCTTTCCTGTTCTCCGGACAGGGCTCGCAGCGCCTCGGCATGGGTCGGGAGCTGTACGCGCGCTTCCCGGTCTTCGCGGATGCCTTCGACGCGGTGCGTGCGGTGCTGGACGAGCACCTGGACCAGCCGCTGCGCGCGGTCGTCTGGGGCTCGGACGAGGAGCGGCTGAACCGGACGGAGTACGCCCAGGCCGGGCTGTTCGCCGTCGAGGTGGCGCTGTTCCGGCTCGTCGAATCCCTGGGCGTGCGCCCGGAGTTCGTCGCGGGCCATTCGATCGGCGAGATCGCCGCGGCGCACGTCGCCGGGGTGTTCTCGCTCGGTGACGCGTGCGCCCTGGTGGCGGCGCGCGGCCGGCTGATGCAGGCGCTGCCGGAGGGCGGCGCGATGCTCGCCGTTCAGGCCACGGAGGACGAAGTCCTGCCGCTGCTCGGTGACTTCGTGTCGATCGCCGCCGTCAACGGCCCGACCTCCGTCGTCGTCTCCGGCGCGGAGGAGGCCGTCGCGGGGATCGAGGCGCACTTCGCCGACCGCCGGACGTCCCGTCTGCGGGTGTCCCATGCCTTCCACTCCCCGCTGATGGACCCGATGCTGGAGGACTTCCGCGCCGTCCTCAACGGCCTGTCCTACGGCACCCCTTCGATCCCGGTCGCCTCCAACCTCACCGGCGCCTTCGGCGCGGACCTCACCAGCCCCGACTACTGGGTGCGCCACGTCCGCGAGGCCGTCCGCTTCGCCGACGGCGTCCGCGCCCTGCGCGAGGCCGGGGCCACCGCCTTCCTCGAACTCGGCCCGGACGGCGTCCTCACCGCCCTCGCCGAACAGAGCCTCGGCGACGACGCGGCCGGCTGCGTCCGCGCCGCCGCCCTGCGCAAGGACCGTGCCGACGAGCGCACCCTGCTCACCGCCCTCGCCGCGCTCCACGCGGCCGGCGTCCCGGTCGACTGGGCGGCCCTGTTCGACGGCACCGGTGCCCGCCGGGTCGACCTGCCCACCTACGCCTTCGACCACTGCCGCTACTGGCCCCGCCCGGCCGCCCTCTCCGGTGACGTCGCCTCCGTCGGCCTCGTCCCGGCCGATCACCCGCTGCTCGGCGCCGCCGTCCCGCTCGCCGACGACACCGACGGCGTGCTCTTCACCAGCCGCCTCGCCCTGCGCGTCCACCCGTGGATCCTCGACCACCGCATCGGCGGCCGCCTCGCCTTCCCCGCCGCCGCCTTCGTCGAACTGGCCGTCCGGGCCGGCGACCAGGTCGGCTGCGGCCGGATCGCGGAGCTCACGCCCGGTGACCCGCTGCCGCTCGCCGAGGACGACGAACCCGTCGTGCAGGTGCGCGTCGGCGCGCCCGACGACGCCGGCGCCCGCCCGGTGGCCTGCTACGCCCGCCCCGGCGACGCCGCCCCCGACGAGCCGTGGACGCGCTGCGCCACCGGCACGCTCGTGCCCCAGGACACCGACCTGCCGGACTACGCCCAGACGGTCTGGCCGCCGGCCGGCGCGCTCGCCGTCGACCTGGACGGCTTCTACCGCGAGCCGGGGCGCGGTCCGGCGTTCCGGGGACTGCGCGGCGCCTGGCTGCGCGGCGAGGAGGTGTTCGCCGAGGTCGAGCTCGACGGCGAACCCGCCGATGACGCCCGCTACTTCGGCCTCCACCCGGCCCTGCTCGACGCCGCCCTGCACGCCGCCGTGCTGATCGGTGTCGGCACCGAGGAGCAGCTGCCGCAGCCCAGGGCCTGGCAGGGCGTCGCCCTGCACGCCGGGGGAGCGGCCGCCCTACGGGTGCGCCTCGCCCGCCTCGGCGAGGAGAGGGTGTCCGTCACCGCCACCGACCCGGCGGGCGGCGCGGTGCTGACGGTCGGCTCGGTCACCCTGCGCGCCCCGCAGGCCGCCGCTGCCGCCGCCCGCACCGGCCGCGACCCGCTGTTCCGGATCGAGTGGGTCCCCGCCCCCGCCACGCCGCCCGCCGCCACGGCGCCGCGCTGCACCGCGCTCGGCCGGGACGCCTACGGCACGGGCTCCTCGGCCGCGACCCTCGCGGACCTCGGCCGACCGGTGCCCGACCTCGTCCTGGTCGCCCTGGACGGCCCGGCCGGCGACGTCCCCGAGGCCGTCCACGCGCACACCACGCGCGTGCTCGCCCTCGTCCAGGAGTGGCTGGCCGACGACCGCGCCGCCTCCGGTCGGCTGGTGTTCGTGACCCGGGGCGCCGTCCGGGCCGCCGACGGCGAGGCCGTCCGCGACCTGCCCGGTGGCGCCGCCTGGGGCCTCGTCCGCTCGGCGAACTCCGAGCACCCCGGCCGCTTCGCCCTGCTCGACGTCGAACGCACGCAGGACGTGGCCGCGGTCCTGCCGCTGCTGCCCGGCCTGCTGGCCGACGGCGAGGCGCAGTTCGCCGTCCGCGGCGGCGCCCTGCGGGTGGGCCGGCTGGCCCGGCTCGTGGACGCGGCGGGGCTGCTGCCCCCGGCGGGAACGCCGTGGGTCCTGGAGGGCCTGCTGCCCGACGACATGGCGCTCGTGCCCTGCCCCGAGGCGGCCGGGCCGCCCGCGGCCGGGCAGGTCGCCGTCGCCGTCCGGGCCGCCGTCCACGGCCGCGGCGCCGGCGCGGCCGGCGTGGTGACGGCGGTCGGTGACGGCGTGCCGGACCTTCGCCCGGGCGACGAGGTGTTCGGCGTGCTGCCCGCCGGGCCGAAGGCGGTCGCCGACCGGCGCCTGCTGGCCCGGCTTCCCGAGGGCTGGTCCGCCGGGGCCGCCGCCGTCCTGGCCGCCGACTTCGTCCTCGCCCGGCAGGCCCTCGGCGGCTCGGCCGTCGAGGCCGGCCGGACCGTCCACGTACACGCCACCGCCACCGGACCGGCCACCGCCGCCGTCGAGCTCGCGCTGCGACTGGGCGCCGACGTCTCCGCCACGGCCCCCGACGGGCTGCGCGCCGCCCTGCTCGGCCACGGCCTGGCGCCCGAGCGGCTCGTCGGGCGCGCGGCGGCGGGGACCGACCTCGTGCTCGACGACGACGCCTTCGCCGACCTGCCCGTGCCGGACGCCGACGAGACCGCCGCGATCCTCGCGGAGCTCGTCGCCCTGGCCGGACGCGGCGAGCTCACCGCGCCGCCGGTCGCCGCGCACGACATCCGCGCCGCCCGCACCGCGCTCAGCGCCGGGGAGTCCGCCGCCCGGACCGTCCTCACGATGCCCGCGGAGCGCGACCCCGACGGCACCGTCCTGATCACCGGCGGCACCGGGGCCCTCGGCCGCCACCTCGCCCGCCGCCTCGCCGTCAACGGCGCCCGCCACCTGCTGCTCACCAGCCGCCGCGGACCGGAGGCGCCCGGCGCGGTCGAACTCCTCGCCGAGCTGGCGGTGCTCGGCGCCGAGGCCCGCGTCGTCGCCTGCGACACCGCCGACCGCGCCGCCGCCGAGGCCCTGCTCGCCGGCATCCCGGCCGAACACCCGCTCACCGCCGTCATCCACACGGCCGGTGTGCTGGACGACGGCGTCATCACCGCGCTCACCCCCGAGCGCCTGTCCGCCGTCCTGCGGCCCAAGGTCGACGCCGTCTGGCAGCTGCACGAGCTCACCCGGCACCTGGACCTCGCCGTCTTCGCCGTCTTCTCGTCCATCGCGGGCGTCATGGGCAGCCCCGGCCAGGGCAACTACGCCGCGGCCAACGCCTTCCTGGACACCCTGGTCGACCACCGCAGGTCGCTCGGCCTGGCCGGCACCTCGCTCGCCTGGGGCCCGTGGGCCCAGGAGGCGGGCATGACCAGCGAGCTCAGCGAGACCGACATGCGGCGCATGCAGTCCGGCGGCATCCCGCCGCTCTCCGTCGAGCAGGGCCTCGCCCTGTTCGAGGCCGCCCTCGGCTCCGCCGAACCGCTCGTCATCCCGATGGGCCTGGCCGCCGGGGGCATGCGCCCCCAGGGCGAGGTGCCGCCGCTGTTCCGCGGACTCGTCCGCGCCGCCCGGCGCACCGCCTCCGGGGGCGGCGCGAGCGGCGCCGAGGCGTCCGCCGACTTCACCCGGCAGCTGGTCGACCTCAACGAGCGCGACCGGATGCGCCACCTCGTCGACACCGTCCGCGCCGAAGCCGCCGCCGTCCTCGGCCACCCCTCCCCGGAGGCCGTCGACGCCGAACGCGACTTCTACGAACTCGGGTTCGACTCGCTCACCGCCGTCGAACTGCGCAACCGGATCGCCGCCGTCACCGGCCTGCGGATGCCCGCCACCGTCGTCTTCGACAGCCGCTCGCCCGTCGAGCTCGCCACCTGGATCCGCAGCGAGCTCGCCGACCAGCGCACCGAGGACGGCGACGGCGGGGCCGTGCTCGCCCCCGGCGGCGAACCGGAACTCGACTCCCTGGAGCGGCTGTTCGCCGACGCCCTGGCCAACGGCAAGGTGCCCGAGGCCCAGCGCATGCTCGCCACCGTCGCGGCCCTTCGCCCCACCTTCGAGGCGACCGCAGAACTGGAGGACCTGCCCTGGGCCACCCGCCTCGCCGAGGGACCCCGCCCGACCCGGCTGATCTGCGTCAGCGCGCCGACGGCCAACGCGGGCGTGCACCAGTACTCCCGGCTCGCCGCCCACTTCCGCGGCGAGCGCGAGGTGTCGGCGCTCCCGCTGGTCGGCTTCGCCACCGGCGAGCGGCTGCCCGCCACCCCGGAGGTCGCCACCCGGGTGATCGCGGAGAGCGCCCTGCGCGCCAGCGACGGCCACCCGTTCGTCCTCGCGGGCCACTCCTCCGGCGGCTCCTTCGCCTACGCCGCGGCCGGCCTGCTGGAGCACACGTGGGGCATCCGCCCGGCGGGCGTCGTCCTCTTCGACACGCTGAGCTTCCAGCACAACGCCGACGAGGGCACCGACTACACCGGCATGATGCGGCTCAACTTCACCGGCGCCGACTCGCCGGTGCGGCTGACCAACTCCCGGCTCTCCGCCATGGGCCGCTGGATGGTCCTGCTCAACCGGCTGGAGGTCCACCACACCTCGGCGCCCGTCCTGCTGGTCACCTGCGACCGCGCCCTGACCGGCGTCGACGAGGCGCCCATCGAGCAGCGCGCCCAGGCGGAGCCGCTCGTCCCGGGCGCCCGGGTGGTCGGCGTCGACGCCGACCACCTGTCGATGATCCGGGAGGACTCGGCCCTCACCGCGCAGATCGTGGAGGAGTGGCTGCGCGGCCAGGAGTAGGCCTTGGACGGGCGGGCGTGCCGGGGCACCTGCGGGTGCCGGGCACGCCCGCCCGTGCTTCGCGCTCTAGGGAAAACCGGGGCCGTCCGTGGCGAGACTGGGCGGGCGACGGGTCGGACCCGACGTCAGGGGTTCGCGCGCGGCGCCGGACCTGGCGTCCGGCAGGGCCCTTCCCGCACGGCGTTCCCAGTCACACCCCCGGAGAGGTTGACGTCCCGATGTCGAACGAAGACAAGCTCCGCGACTACCTGAAGCGGGCGATCGCGGACCTCCACGAGACCCGCGAGCAGCTCCGCGAGGTGACCGAGCAGCACCGGGAGCCGATCGCCGTGGTCGGCATGGCCTGCCGGCTGCCGGGCGGGGTCGCCTCCCCGGAGGAGCTCTGGGAGCTGGTGCGCGACGGCGTCGACGCCGTCTCCGCCTTCCCCGCCGACCGCGGCTGGGACCTGCCCGAGGGCGCGGTCACCTCCCGCGAGAGCGGGTTCCTGCACGACGCGGGCGAGTTCGACGCCGGGTTCTTCGGCATCTCCCCGCGCGAGGCCCTGGCCATGGACCCCCAGCAGCGGATCCTCCTGGAGACCGCCTGGGAGGCCGTCGAACGGGCCGGCATCGACCCCGGGACGTTGGCCGGCACCCCGACCGGCGTGTTCGTCGGTGCCGGGCACGGCGGTTACGACAGCGCCACCACCGCCGGCGGCCAGGTCACCGAGACCGCCGCCGGGCACCTGCTGACCGGCAACACCGTCAGCGTCGCCTCCGGCCGCATCTCCTACGTCCTCGGCCTCGAAGGCCCGGCCATCACGGTCGACACCGCGTGCTCCTCCTCCCTCGTCGCCCTGCACCTCGCCGTGCAGTCGCTGCGCCGCGGCGAGTGCACCCTCGCGCTCGCGGGCGGCGTGACGGTGATGTCCGGCCCGCAGATGTTCACCGAGTTCTCCCGGCAGGGCGGCCTCGCCGCCGACGGCCGGTGCAAGCCCTTCGCGGCGGCGGCCGACGGCACCGCCTGGAGCGAGGGAGCAGCGATTCTGCTGGTCGAGCGGCTGTCCGACGCGCAACGCCTCGGTCACCCGGTGCTGGCCGTCGTGCGGGGCTCCGCCGTCAACCAGGACGGAGCCTCGAACGGGCTGACGGCGCCCAACGGCCCGTCGCAAGAGCGCGTGATCCGGGCCGCTCTCGCTGACGCCGGTCTGCCGCCCGCCGAGGTGGACGCCGTCGAGGCGCACGGCACGGGCACGCGGCTCGGCGATCCGATCGAGGCGCAGGCCCTGCTCGCGACGTACGGGCAGGACCGCGAACGGCCGGTGCTCATCGGCGCGTTGAAGTCCAACACCGGCCATACCCAGGCCGCCTCCGGTGTGGCCGGGGTGATCAAGACGGTGCTCGCGATGCGGTACGGCCTGCTGCCGCGCACCCTGCACCTCGATGCCCCGACCCCGCACGTCGACTGGACCGCCGGCGCCGCCGAACTGCTGGGCGAGGCCCGGGAATGGCTCGCCAACGCGTGGCCCCGCCGGGCGGCGGTCTCCTCCTTCGGTGTGAGCGGCACCAACGCGCACGTCGTGCTGGAGGCGGCGCCGGCGGAGCCCGCCGGTGGCGTCGCGCCGGAGGCCGCGCCCGGGGCGTCGCTGCCGTGGGTGCTGTCGGCGCACGACGAGACGGCCCTGCGGGCCCAGGCCGGACGTCTGGCCACCCACCTCCGGACGCGCGGACCGTTCGACCCGGCCGACGTCGCGTACTCCCTGGCGACCGGCCGGACGGCCATGGCCCACCGGGCCGTCGTCGTCTCGGCCGACCCGGAGGAGCGCCTGCGCGCCCTGGACGCCGTCGCGGCCGGGGGCGGGGGAGCGGGCGTTGCCACGGGTGCCGTCGAGAAGGGGGCGACGGCGTTCCTGTTCTCCGGGCAGGGCTCGCAGCGGCTGGGCATGGGCCGGGAGTTGTATGAGCGCTTCCCGGTGTTCGCGGAGGCCTTCGACGCGGTGTGCGGGGAGCTGGAGCTACCCGTGCGCGAGGTGGTGTGGGGTGCGGACGGGGAGCTGCTGAACCGGACGGAGTTCGCCCAGGCCGGGCTGTTCGCCGTCGAGGTGGCGCTCTACCGGCTGCTCGAATCGTTCGGCGTGCGGGCGGAGTTCGTGGCCGGGCACTCGATCGGTGAGGTGGCCGCCGCGCACGTGGCCGGGGTGTTCTCGCTGGAGGACGCCTGCAAGCTGGTCAGTGCTCGTGGCCGTCTGATGCAGGCGCTGCCGGAGGGCGGCGCGATGCTGGCCGTGCAGGCGACGGAGGAGGAAGTCCTGCCGTTGCTGGGCGAGTTCGTGTCGATCGCCGCCGTGAACGGCCCGAGCTCCGTCGTCGTCTCCGGCACGGAGGAGGCCGTCGAGGCGGTCCGCGCGCACTTCGCCGACCGCAAGACGACCCGGCTGCGGGTCTCGCACGCGTTCCACTCGCCACTGATGGACCCGATGCTGGCGGACTTCCGCGCCGTCCTCAACGGGCTGAACTACAGCGCGCCGACGATCCCGCTGGTCTCCAACCTGACCGGCGACCTGGCGGAGGGCCCGACGTCGCCCGACTACTGGGTGCGCCACGTCCGCGAGGCCGTCCGCTTCGGCGACGGCATCCGCAACCTGCACGAGGCCGGAGTCACCCGCTTCCTCGACCTCGGCCCCGACGGTGTCCTCACCGCGCTGGCGGCCGATTCGCTGCCCGCCGACGCGGCCCTGGCCGCCGTCCTCCGCAAGGACCGTCCCGAGGAGCCGGCCCTCCTGACGGCCCTCGCCCGCCTGCACGTGCGCGGCGCGGGCCCGGACTGGGCGGCGGTGCTCGCCGGGTCCGGCGGCCGTCGCGTCGATCTGCCGACGTACGCGTTCCAGCGGCAGCGCTACTGGCTGCCCGAGCTCCAGCGCCGCGACGCGGGCGCGCCCTCCGCCGACCCGGTCGAGGACGCGTTCTGGACGGCCGTCGAGGCCGGCGACCTGCGGGAGGCGTCGGCGGTCCTCGGGATCGCGGAGGAGGCCGCCGAGGCCTCGCTCGACCGCCTGCTGCCGGTCCTGGCCTCCTGGCGCGGGCAGCGGCGTCTGCTGGGCACGCTCGACGGCTGGACGTACGGGACGGCCTGGGCGCCCGTGCACGGCCTCACCGACACCGTCCCGGCCGGCCGTTGGCTCGCCGTCATGCCGGAAGGCGCGGCGGACGCGGCGGGCGACTGGCCCGCCACCGTCCTCGACGCCCTGGCCGAGCGAGGCCTGCGGATCGAGCGCGCGGCGGGGGTCGAGGACGTGGACGCCCTGCTCGCGGACGGCTCCGCCGAGCCGGTCGCCGGCGTCCTGTCCTTCCTCGCCGCCGACAGCCGCCCGCATTCCGACCACCACCTCGTGCCCCGCTACCTGCCCGCGACCGTCGAGCTGCTGCGCACCCTGGAGGCCGCCGGCGGTCCGGCGCGGCTCTGGTGCCTCACCCGGGGCGCCGTCGCGGCCGAGGGCGCCGACCGGGTGCGCGAGCCGGAGCAGGCGCAGCTGTGGGGCCTCGGTCGGGTGGCCGCGCTGGAGCACCCGCACCGCTGGGGCGGGCTGATCGACCTGCCCGCCACCCCCGACGCCCGCACCGCCGTCCGCCTGGCCGGTCTCCTCGCCCAGAGCGCCGAGGACCAGCTCGCCCTGCGCGGCTCCGGCGCCTACGCCCGCCGTCTGACCCGCCGCCACCTGCCGGCGGAGTCGACCCGCGCGGCCGCGACCGGTACGGACGGGCGCGCGGCGGCCGTCGCCCCCGCCGGCTGGACCGCCCCCCGAGGCACCGTCCTCGTCACCGGCGGCACCGGCGCCCTCGGTGCCCACGTCGCCCGCTGGCTGGCGTCCGCCGGTGCCGAGCACCTCCTGCTCGTCGGGCGCCGTGGCCGCGAGGCCCCCGGCGTGCGGCAGCTGAGCGACGAGCTGGCCGCCCTCGGGGCCCGCGTCACCGTCGCCGCGTGCGATGTCGCCGACCACGACGCGCTCGCCGCCCTGCTGGCCGAACACCCGGTGACCGGCATCGTCCACGCCGCCGGTGTCCTCGACGACGGCGTGTTGGAAGGCCTCACGGCCGACCGCTTCGACGCCGTGCTCCGCGCCAAGGCCGTCTCCGCCCGCAACCTCCACGAGCTGACGGCCGGGCACGACCTCGCCCTGTTCGTCCTGTTCTCCTCGATCACCGGCGTCCTCGGCAACCCCGGCCAGGCCAACTACGCTGCCGCGAACGCCTACCTCGACGCCCTCGCCGAGCACCGCCGCGCCGCCGGGCTGCCCGCCACCGCCGTCGCCTGGGGCCCCTGGGCCGGGGGCGGCATGGCGGGGGACCACCCGGGCCTCACCGGGCGGCTGCGGCGCAGCGGGCTCGCCCCGATGGACCCGGAGCGGGCGGTCGCCGCGCTGAGCCGGGCCCTGCTCGCGGATGCCTCCGGGCTCACCGTGGCGGACGTGGACTGGAGCGCGCTCGCCCCCGTGCTCACCGCCGCCCGCCCGAGCGCGCTCATCGCGGACCTGCCCGAGGTGCGTCGCGCGGTCCACCAGGGCGTCGCCGCGACGACCACCGACTCCCCGCCGGCCGATCGGCTGCGCGGCCGCGGTGCCGACGAGCAGGAGCGCCTGCTGCTGGAGCTCGTCCGTACCGAGGCCGCCGCCGTCCTCGGGCACGCCTCCACCGCGACGGTCGACGCCGCCCGGGCGTTCCGGGACCTCGGGTTCGACTCGCTGACCGCCGTCGAGCTGCGCAATCGCCTCACGGCCGTGACCGGGCTGCGCCTGCCCGCCACCCTGCTGTTCGACCGGCCGACCCCGGCCGCCGTCGCCGCGCACCTGCGCGCCGAACTGGCCGGTACGGCCGCCGGCGAGACGTTCGCGGCCCCCGCCGTCGCCGCCGACGAGCCGATCGCGATCGTCGCGATGGCCTGCCGTTTCCCCGGCGGCATCGAGTCGCCGGAGGACCTCTGGCAACTGCTCGCCGAGGGCCGCGACGCGGTGGGTCCGTTCCCGGCCGACCGCGGCTGGGACACCGACCGCCTGTACCACCCGGATCCGGACCACGAGGGCACCAGTTACGTCGCCGAGGGCGGGTTCCTCACCGCCCCGGCCGACTTCGACGCCGCCTTCTTCGGCATCTCGCCGCGCGAGGCCCTCGCGATGGACCCGCAGCAGCGGCTCCTGCTGGAGACGGTCTGGGAGGCCGTCGAGCGCTCCGGCATCGACCCCGGGGCGCTGCGCGTCTCGCGGACCGGCGTGTTCGTCGGCTCCAACTTCCAGGACTACCAGGTGCTGCTGGACCCGGCCCGGGAGGGCGTGGCCGGGCATGTGATGACGGGAAACGCCGCGAGCGTGATCTCAGGGCGCGTCGCCTACACCCTCGGCCTGGAGGGCCCGGCCGTCACGGTCGACACCGCGTGCTCGTCCTCGCTGGTCGCCCTGCACCTGGCCGCCCAGGCCCTTCGCCGCGGTGAGTGCTCGCTGGCGCTCGCGGGCGGCGTGACGGTGATGTCCACGCCGCAGGTGTTCGTCGAGTTCTCCCGCCAGCGCGGCCTGGCTCCCGACGGCCGCTGCAAGCCGTTCGCCGCCGCTGCGGACGGGACGGGCTGGGCCGAGGGCGTCGGCGTGCTGCTCGTCGAGCGGCTCTCCGACGCGCGGCGCCTCGGGCACCCCGTCCTCGCCGTCGTGCGCGGCTCCGCCGTCAACCAGGACGGCGCCTCCAACGGCCTCACCGCGCCCCACGGCCCGTCGCAACAGCGGGTGATCCGGGCCGCCCTGGCCGACGCCGGCCTGACGCCCGCCGAGGTCGACGCCGTCGAGGCGCACGGCACCGGCACCCGCCTCGGCGACCCGATCGAGGCCCAGGCCCTCCTGGCCGCCTACGGGCAGGACCGCGAACTCCCGCTGCTCCTCGGCTCGGTGAAGTCCAACCTCGGCCACACCCAGGCCGCCGCCGGGGTCGCCGGCGTGATGAAGACCGTGCTCGCGATGCGGCACGGCGAGCTCCCGAAGTCCCTGCACATCGACGGGCCGACCGCGCAGGTCGACTGGAGCTCCGGCGCCGTCGAGCTGCTGAGCGAGGCCCGGGCGTGGCCCGCGACCGGACGGCCGCCGCGCGCCGGCGTCTCCTCGTTCGGCGTCAGCGGCACCAACGCCCACGTGATCCTCGAAGCCGTCCCCGCGCCCGAGCCGCTGCCCGAGCGCCCGGCCGCCGCCCGTCCGCTGCCCTGGCTGCTGTCCGCCCGGACCCCCGAGGCCGTGCGCGGGCAGGCCCGCCGACTCGCCGCCCACGTCCGTGCCACCGAGCCCGCCCTCGACGACGTCGCTCGCTCGCTCGTCACGACGCGCGCCGCGCTGGAGCACCGCGCGGCCGTCGTCGCGCCCGACCGGGCGGCGCTCCTGGACGGCCTGGACGCGCTCGCCGACGGCCGCGCAACCCCCGCCGTCCTGGAGGGCCAGGTCGCCGGGGAGGGCGCACCGGTCTTCGTCTTTCCCGGCCAGGGCTCCCAGTGGGCCGGTATGGCCGTCGAACTCCTCGACACCGCACCGGTGTTCGCGCAGCGCTTCACCGAGTGCGCAGCCGCGCTGGAGCCGTTCACCGACTGGTCGGCGACGGACGTGCTGCGCGGCGAACCCGGTGCGCCGGGCTTCGACCGGGTCGACGTCGTGCAGCCCGTGCTGTTCGCCGTCATGGTCTCGCTCGCCGAACTGTGGCGCGCGCACGGCGTCGAACCGGCCGCCGTCCTCGGCCACTCGCAGGGCGAGATCGCCGCCGCCTGCGTGGCCGGCGCGCTCTCCCTGGACGACGCCGCCCGCGTGGTCGCCCTGCGCAGCCGGGCGATCCGGAAGCTCGCGGGCCTCGGCGGCATGGTCTCGGTGGCCGAGCCGGTCGCCGCCGTCCGCGAGCGGCTGACGCGCTGGGACGGGCGCGTCTGCGTCGCCGCCGTCAACGGCCCCGCCTCGGTGGTCGTCTCGGGCGACCCCGAGGCCCTGGACGAGCTGGTCGCCGACTGCGAGCGGTCCGGCGTGCGGGCCCGCCGCGTCCCCGTCGACTACGCCTCGCACTCCGCCCACGTCGAGCGCATCGAGCACGAGCTGCTCGACCTCCTCGCGCCGATCGCCCCGCGCAGCGCCGATGTCCCGTTCTGCTCGACCGTCACCGGCACCGTGCTCGACACCGCCGGGCTGGACGCCGCCTACTGGTACCGCAACCTGCGCCACACCGTGGAGTTCGAGCAGGCCACCCGCACTCTGCTGGCCGCCGGACACCGGGTGTTCGTCGAGGTCAGCCCGCACCCCGTGGTGACCACCGGCGTCCAGGAGACGATCGAGGACAGCGGCCTGCCCGCCGCCGCCCTCGGCACCCTGCGCCGCGACGAGGGCGGCCCCGACCGCTTCCTCCTCGCCCTCGCCGACGCCCGCAACCACGGCGCCCGGGTGGACTGGGACCTGCTCTTCGCCGGTACCGGCGCGCGCGCCGTCGAGCTGCCGACCTACCCGTTCCAGCGGCAGCGCTACTGGCCGCGCCCGGGCGGGACGGGCGGCGACGTCACCACGGCGGGGCTGGCCGCGCCGGAGCACCCGCTGCTCGGCGCCGCCGTCGAACTCGCCCAGGGCGGCGGGCTGGTGGCCACCGCCCGCTGGTCGCTGCACACCCACCCGTGGCTCGCCGACCACGCCGTCGCGGGCACCGTCGTGGTGCCCGGCGCCGCGCTGGTCGAGGCGGTCGTCCGGGCCGGCGACGAGCTCGGCTGCGGGCGCATCGAGGAACTGACCCTGCACGCGCCCGTCCTGCTGCCCGAGCGCGGTGCGCTCCAGGTGCAGATCGAGATCGGCGCCCCGGACGACACCGGCCGGCGCCCGGTCGCCCTGCACACCCGCCCGGCCGACGCGCAGGCGCCCGAGGGTTGGACCCGGCACGCCGACGGCGCCGTCGCCCCCGCCGGGGCCGGGGCCCAGCCGGCATCGGCGCCCGCGCCGGGGACCGCCGCCTGGCCGCCCGCCGGCGCCGAGCCGATCGACGTCAGCGGCTTCTATCCGGGCCTGAGCGAGGACGGCTACTGCTACGGCCCGGTGTTCCAGGGCGTGCGAGCGGCCTGGCGCCTCGGCACCGCCGTCCACGCCGAGGTCGAGCTGCCCGCGCCGGCCCGCGCCGACGCCGCCCGCTACGGCCTGCACCCCGCCCTCCTCGACGCAGCCCTGCACCCCGCCGGGCTCGGCCCGCTGCGGGGTCGCCCCGGGCTGCCGTTCGCCTGGACCGGCGTCACCCTCCACGCCGCCGGGGCCACCGCGCTGCGGGTGACGCTCACCCCGGCCGGGCCCGACGCGGTGTCCGTCGAGATGGCCGACCCGACCGGCCGCCCGGTGGCCGCCATCGAGGCACTGGCGGTGCGCCCGCTCGCCCGGGCCGCCCTCGATCCGGCCGCCCGGGTGGCCCGCGAGGCGCTCTTCCACGTCGACTGGCCGGCCCTGACCCTCCCCGAGCCCGGACCGGCCCCCGCCCGCTGGTCCGTCCTCGGCGAGCCGCCCGCCCACGCGGCGGCCCTCGCCGGGGCGGGGATCACGTTCACCGACGATGCGGACGTCACGCTCGTCGGACTGAGCGGCGACGACCCGCTCGCCGCCCTCGAACGCGCCCTCGCCGTCCTCCAGGACCGGCTCGCCGACGACCGCCCCGACGCCACCCTGCTCGTGACCACCCGCCGCGCCGTCGCCGCCGACCCCGCCGAGGACGTCCACGACCTGCCCGCCGCCGCCGTCCACGGCCTCGTCCGCTCCGCCCAGAGCGAGCACCCCGGCCGGATCGTCCTCGCCGACCTGGACGACGACCCCGCCTCCTGGCACGCCCTGCCCGCCGCACTCGCCACCGGCGAACCCAGGCTCGCGCTGCGCCACGGCGCCGCCCACGCCCCCCGCCTGGCCCGCGCCCACACCGCCGAGCCGCTGCCCGTGCCCGACGGCCCGTGGCGCCTCGACATCCGTACCAAGGGCACCGTCGACAACCTCGAACTCCTGCCGAGCCCCGACACGGCCGCGCCGCTCGAAGAGGGCGAGGTGCGCATCGAGGTCCACGCCGCCGGCCTCAACTTCCGCGACGTCCTCAACTCCCTCGGCATGTACCCGGGCGGCGCCCGCTTCCTCGGCTCCGAGGCCGCCGGCGTCGTGCGCGAACTCGGCCCCGGCGTCACCGGACTCGCCGTCGGCGACCGCGTGCTGGGCATGGTCCCCGGCGGGTTCGGCCCGCTAGCCGTCACCGACCACCGCCTGCTCGCCCGCGTCCCCCGGGGCTGGACCTTCGCCCAGGCCGCGTCCGTCCCCGTCGTCTTCCTCACCGCCTACTACGCCCTGCGCGACCTCGCCGACCTCCAGCGCGGCGAACGCCTCCTCGTGCACGCCGCGACCGGCGGCGTCGGCATGGCCGCCACCCAGCTCGCCCGCCTCTGGGGCGCCGAGGTCTACGGCACCGCGAGCGAGCCCAAGCAGCGCCTCCTGCGCGCCGACGGCCTGCCCGACACGGCCATCGCCTCCTCCCGCACCCTCGACTTCGAGGAGCGCTTCCGCACCGCCACCGGCGGCGCTGGCGTGGACGTCGTCCTCAACTCCCTCGCGGGGGAGTACGTCGACGCCTCGCTGCGCCTCCTCGGCCCCGGCGGGCGGCTGATCGAGATGGGCAGGACCGACGTCCGCGACGCCGAGGAGGTCGCCGCCGCCCACGGCGGCGCCCGCTACCAGGCGTTCGTCCTCCAGGAGGCCGGGCCCGAGCGGATCGGGCAGATGCTCGCCGACCTGGTCGAGCTGTTCGAACAGGGCGCCCTGCGGCCGCTCCCGCTCACCTGCTGGGACGTCACCCGCGCCCGCGAGGCCTTCCGGTACATGGCCCAGGCCCGGCACACCGGCAAGATCGTGCTCACCGTCCCGCGCCCGTGGGCCGCCGACGGCACCGTCCTGATCACCGGCGGCACCGGCACCCTCGGCGCCGAACTCGCCCGCCACCTGGTCGCTGCACGCGGCGTGCGGCACCTGCTGCTCGCCGGCCGCAGCGGCCCCGACGCCCCCGGAGCGGCAGCCCTCACCGAGGAGCTGACCGCCCTCGGCGCCGAGGTCACCGTCGCCGCGTGCGACGCCGCCGACCGCGACGCCCTGGCGGCCCTCCTGGCCGCCGTGCCCGCCGAGCACCCGCTCACGGCCGTCGTCCACGCGGCCGGTGTCCTCGACGACGGCGTCGTCGAAGGCCTGACGGCCGACCGGCTCGCCGCCGTGCTGCGCCCCAAGGCGGACGCCGCCCGCCACCTGCACGAGCTCACCCGCGGACTCGACCTCGCCGACCTCGTCCTGTTCTCCTCCGCCGCCGGCGTCTTCGGCTCGCCCGGCCAGGGCAACTACGCCGGCGCCAACGCCTGGCTCGACGCCCTCGCCCAGCACCGCCGCGTCGCAGGCCTGCCCACCACGGCCCTCGCCTGGGGCCTGTGGGCGCAGGCCGGCACGATGACCGCGCACCTCGGCGCGACCGACCGGGCCCGCGCCGAGCAGTCCGGCGCGCTGACCCTCAGTACCCCCGACGGCCTCGCCCTGTTCGACGCGGCCCTCGCCGACCACCGCGCCCTCCTCGTGCCCGTCCGCCTCGACACCGCCGCCCTGCGAGCCCGCGGCGCGGCCGAACTCCCGTCCCTGCTGCGATCTTTGGTCCGTACCCCGGCCCGCCGCACCGCGCAGGGCGCCCAGGCCGCAGACGGGCTGCGCGCCCGCCTCGCCGGGCTCAGCGCGGCCGACCGCGCCGCAGTGCTGCTCGACCTGGTGAGCGGATGCACCGCGGCCGTCCTCGGCCACGCCTCGGCCGACCAGGTCCACGCCACCCGGCCGTTCCGCGAGCTCGGCCTCGACTCCCTGACCGCCGTGGAACTGCGCAACCGCCTCAACGCCGCGACCGGCCTGCGGCTGCCCGCGACCCTCGTGTTCGACCACCCCACCCCCGGGGCCCTCGCCGGGCACCTGGCCGACGGCCTCACCGGCACCGGCGCGGCGACCGCGGCCGGTGCGGCTCTCCAGACCGCCGACGAGCCGATCGCGATCGTCGGCATGGCCTGCCGCTTCCCCGGCGGCGTCGCGACCCCCGACGACCTGTGGACCCTGCTGTCCGCCGGCACCGACGCCATCGCCCCCTTCCCCACCGACCGCGGCTGGGACCTCGACGGCCTCTACGACGGCATCCCCGACCACCCCGACTCCTCCCGCACCCGCGAGGGCGGCTTCCTCGCCGACGCCGCCGGTTTCGACGCCGCGTTCTTCGGCGTCAGCCCCCATGAGGCCCTCGCGATGGACCCGCAGCAGCGGCTCCTCCTGGAGACCTCGTGGGAGGCCATCGAGCGCGCCGGCATCGACCCCGGCACGCTGCGCGGCAGCCGCACCGGCGTCTTCGCCGGCCTGTCCTCCAGCGACTACCTCGACCGGGTCGGCCGCATCCCCGACGAGGCCGCGCCGTACGTCAGCACCGGCAACGCCGCGAGCGTGATCTCCGGTCGTGTCGCCTACACCCTCGGCTTGGAGGGCCCGGCGGTCACCGTCGACACCGCCTGCTCGTCGTCCCTGGTGGCGCTCCACCTCGCGGTCCGCGCGCTGCGCGGCGGCGAGTGCACGCTCGCGCTCGCGGGCGGCGTCACGGTGATGTCGACGCCGATGATCCCCGTCGACTTCGCCCGCCAGCGCGGCCTGGCCGCCGACGGCCGCTGCAAGCCCTTCGCCGACGCCGCCGACGGCACCGGCTTCTCCGAGGGCGTCGGCGTGCTGCTCGTCGAGCGGCTGTCGGACGCCGAGCGAAACGGGCACCCGGTGCTGGCCGTCGTGCGAGGCTCGGCCGTCAACCAGGACGGTGCCAGCAACGGGCTCAGCGCCCCGAACGGCCCGTCCCAGCAGCGGGTGATCCGGGCCGCCCTGGCCGACGCCGGTCTGACGCCCGCCGAGGTCGACGCCGTCGAGGCACACGGCACCGGCACCCGCCTCGGCGACCCGATCGAGGCCCAGGCGCTCCTCGCCGCCTACGGCCAGGACCGCGAACTCCCGCTCCTCGTCGGCTCGGTGAAGTCCAACCTGGGCCACGCCCAGGCCGCCGCCGGGGTCGCCGGGGTGATGAAGACCGTCCTCGCCCTGCGGTACGCCGCCCTCCCGCGGAGCCTCCACATCGACCGGCCCACCACGCACGTCGACTGGACGGAGGGCGCCGTCGACCTGCTCACCGAGGCCCGCGACTGGCCCGCCACAGGACGGCCCCGCCGCGCCGGGGTCTCCTCCTTCGGCCTCAGCGGCACCAACGCCCACGTGATCCTCGAGCAGGCCCCGGACCACGAGCCCGAGGCCGCCCCCGCGCCCAAGCGTCCTGCCCTGCCCTGGCTGCTCTCCGCCCGCAGCGCCGAAGCCCTGCGCGGCCAGGCCCGCGCGCTGCTCGACCACCTCGACGTCAGCGCCGCCGCGCCGCTCGACCTCGCCCACTCCCTGGCCACCGGCCGCGCCCTCCTGGAGTACCGCGCTGCCGTCGTCGGCACCGGCACCGGCACCGAGGACCTGCGGGCCGGCCTCGCCGCGCTCGCCGACGGAACCCCCGCCCCGGGCGTCGTCACCGGCCGACACGGCGCCGGGCGCGACCGTCGGGTTGTCCTCGTCTTCCCCGGCCAGGGCTCCCAGTGGAACGGCATGGGCGCCGAACTGCTGCAAACCTCACCGGAGTTCGCCGAGCGGATCGCCGCCTGTGGACGGGCCCTCGCCCCCTGGACGGACTGGTCCCTCGACGCCGTCCTGCGCGGCGGGCCGGACGCGCCGTCACTCGACCGCGTCGACGTCGCCCAGCCCGCGCTGTGGGCCACCATGATCGCGCTCGCCGCCTGCTGGCAGGCCCACGGCGTCACCCCCGCCGCCGTCCTCGGCCATTCCCAGGGCGAGATCGCCGCCGCCTGCGTGGCCG
This sequence comes from Kitasatospora sp. NPDC096128, assembly GCF_040303105.1. NCBI lineage: Bacteria > Bacillati > Actinomycetota > Actinomycetes > Kitasatosporales > Streptomycetaceae > Kitasatospora > Kitasatospora sp. NPDC096128. The sequence goes on from NZ_JBEOSP010000043.1 coordinate 63,145, forward strand.
GCGCGCTCTCCCTGGAGGACGGTGCGAAGGTCGTCGCCCTGCGCAGCCAGGCCATCGCCCGCAGCCTCTCCGGCCACGGCGGCATGGTGTCGGTGCCGCAGGCCCAGGCCGACGTCCTCGCCCGCATCGAGCCCTACGGCGGCCGGATCTCGGTGGCCGCCGCCAACGGCCCGTCCGGCGTCGTCGTCTCCGGCGAGACCGCCGCCCTCGACGACCTCCTGGCCGGCTGCGCCCGCGACGGCGTCCGGGCCAAGCGCATCCCCGTCGACTACGCCTCCCACTCCGCCCAGGTCGAGCGGATCGAGGAGACCCTCCTCGCCGAACTCGCCGGACTGACCACGCGCGAGGCCCGCATCCCGTTCCTCTCCACCGTCACCGCCGACTGGCTCGGCGACACCCCGCTCGACGCCGGGTACTGGTACCGGAACCTGCGGCAGACCGTCCGCCTGGAGGAGTCCGTCCGCGCCCTGCTCGCCCAGGGCCACGACGCCTTCCTGGAATGCAGCCCGCACCCCGTGCTCGCCATGGCCGTCGAGGACACCGCGGCCGACGCGGGCGCCCAGGCCGTCGTGCTCGGCACCGTCCGGCGCGAGGACGGCGGCCCGGCCCGGCTGCTGACCTCCCTCGCCGAGGCCCATGTGTGCGGCGTGCGGATCGACTGGCGGCCCGCCCTCGCCGGCGGCCGGCCCGTCGACCTGCCCACCTACGCCTTCCAGCGCCGCCGCTACTGGCTCGCCCAGGACGCCGCCCGCACCGGCGCGCCCCTCGAACCCTGCGGGCTGGACCGTGCCGTCCGCCTCGCGGACGCCGACACCGTGCTGCTCACCGGCCGGATCGGCGCCACGACGCACCCCTGGACGGCCGACCACCGGGTGCGTGGCACCGCCGTCGTGCCGGGCACCGCGCTGCTCGACTGGGCCGTGCGGGCCGGCGACGAGGCCGGCTGCCCGAGCGTCGCCGAGCTCACCGAGCTCACCCCGCTGACCCTGCCCGAGCACGGCACCGTCGACCTCCAGCTCACCGCGGGGCCCGCCGACGCCGACGGCCGACGGGTCCTCACCGTCCACGCCCGCCCGACCGGCGCGCCCGACGACACCCCGTGGACCCGCCACGCCACCGGCGCCCTGACCACCGGCGCCCTGACCACGGGCACTCCGACCACTGGCGGTGCCGCCGGCACGGCCCTCACCGAATGGCCCCCCGCCGGCGCCCGGGCGGTGGACACCGTCGAGCCGGACGGCACCGAGTACGGCGAGCGCTTCCGCACCGTCCTGGCGCGCTGGCGGCGCGGCGACGAGATGTTCGCCGAGGTCGCCCTGCCCGAGGAGCACCGCACCGAGACGGCCGGCTTCCGCGTCCACCCCGGTCTGCTCCAGGCCCTGCTCGCCGCGCTCCCGGGCGGCACCGACCCCGCCCAGCCCGCCGACTGGCGCGGCGTCACCGTCCACGCCACCGGCGCCGCCCTGCTCCGCGTCCGGCTCACCCCAGCCGCCGACGGCGGCCACGCGCTGACCGCCGCCGACGCCGACGGCGCCCCCGTGCTCACCGTCGAGGCCGTCACCGTCCGCCCGATCGCGGCCGAGCACCTAGCCCCGGCGGCCGACCCGCTCTACGCGGTCGAGTGGGCCCCGGTACCCAAGAGCGAGGTCGCTGCCGCCGACCTCAGGGACATGGCCGTCCTCGGCGACGACGACGCCCTCACCGCCGCCCTCGGCGCCCGTGCCTACACCGACCTCGCCGACCTCACCGCCGCCCTCGACGCCGGAGAGCCCGCACCCGCCACCGTCGTCCACCGCCTCACCGCGGCCGACGACGGCGCCCCCGTCACCGGCGCGCACCGCGCTGTCCGGGCCGCCCACGGCCTCGCCCGCGCCTGGCTCGGCGAGCCCCGGCTCGCCGACGCCCGCCTCGCCCTGCTCACCCACGGCGCCGAGGCCGCGGCCCCCTCCACCGACGCCACCGTCCTCGCCCAGGCGGCGGCCCACGGCCTCATCCGCTCCGCCCAGTCCGAGAACCCCGGCCGCTTCCTCCTCGTCGACCTCGACGGCGACCCGGCCTCCGACGCCGCCCTGCCCGCAGCCCTCGCCGTCCCCGACGAGCCGCGCCTGGCCGTCCGCGGCGGCGAGGTGACGGCACCCCGGCTGCGCCCCGTGGCACCCGGGGGAGGCCGAGCGTGGACCTGGAACCCCGCCGGCACCGTCCTGATCACCGGCGGCACCGGCACCCTCGGCACCCTCGTCGCCCGCCACCTCGTCACCGAACACGGTGCGCGCCACCTCCTGCTCACCGGCCGCCGAGGCCCCGACGCCCCCGGCGCCGCCGAACTCCTCGCCGACCTCACGGCCCTCGGCGCCGACGCCCGCATCGCCGCCTGCGACACCGCCGACCGCGCCGCCCTCGACGCGCTCCTCGCCACCGTCCCCGCCGAGCACCCGCTCACCGGCGTCGTCCACGCGGCCGGCATCCTGCACGACGGACTGCTCGAAAGCCTGACGGACGACCAGCTCACCGAGGTGCTGCGCCCCAAGGTCGACGCCGGGTGGAACCTCCACGAGGCGACCAGCCACCTCGACCTCTCCGCCTTCGTCCTGTTCTCCTCCTTCGCGGCCACGGCCGGCGGCCCCGGCCAGGCCAACTACGCCGCCGCCAACGCCTTCCTCGACGCCCTCGCCCACCACCGCCGCGCCGAGGGCCGCCCGGCCGTCTCCCTCGCGTGGGGATACTGGGGAGAATCGAGTGGAATGACGTCCACGCTTGACGCCGTGGACATCGCCCGCTTCGCACGCTCCGGCATGCTGCCGCTCACGGCCGTCCAGGGCCTCGCCCTGCTCGACGCCGCGAGCGGCGCCGACCGGCCGCACCTGGCCCCGATCCGGCTCGACCGGCGCGCCCTCGCCACGGCCGGGGCCGCGCCGCTCTTCGCCGAACTCGCGCTCCGCCGCGCCGCTACCCGGCGCACGGCCGCAGGCCCCGCCGGGAGCACGGCGACCGCCGACCGGGGCGTCCTGGACCGGTTGCCCGGCCTCGCCGCCGCCCAGCAGGAGAAGCTGCTGCTGGACGTCGTCATCGGCCACCTCGCCGCCGTCCTCGGCCACGGTTCGCCGCAGGCCGTCGAACCCGAGCGCGGGTTCCTCGACCTCGGCATGTCCTCCCTGACCGCCGTCGAGCTGCGCAACCGCCTCAACGCCGAACTCGGCCTGCGGCTGCCCACCACGACGATCTTCGACCACCCGTCGCCCACCGCGCTCGCCGGGCGCCTGCGCGACCTGGTCGGCGCGCCCACCGGCACCGCGGCACCCGCCCGGCCCGTCTTCGCCGAACTCGACGAGCTGGAGAGCGTGCTCGGCGCCACCGAACTGGACGCCGACTCCCGGACCCGCCTCCTCGCCCGCCTCAAGAGCCTCCAGTGGCGGCTCGACGGCGATGGCACCGAGTCGCCCGCGGTCGCCGACGAGCCGGACGACGCGCTCGACGACACCACGGACGACGAGATGTTCGACCTGATCGACCGCGAGCTCGGACTCGCCTGAGGACCGGTCCCGGGGTCGTCCGCCCCCGGGCCGTCCCACGGACCCGTACCACCCTGCCGAACTGCGAGGTTTCCCACCCATGGCCAGCACCTCCGAGGACAAGCTCCGCGACTACCTCAAGAAGGTCACCGCGGACCTGCGGCGCACGAGGCAGCGCCTGGAGTCCGTCGAGGCGAGGGACGGCGAGCCGATCGCGATCATCGGGATGGCCTGTCGCTACCCCGGCGGCGTCCGCACCCCGGAGGACCTCTGGCGGCTCGTCGCCGACGGCGCCGACGCCATCGGCGACCTCCCGGAGGACCGCGGGTGGGACATCGGGGGCCTCTACGACCCCACCCCCGGCACCCCCGGCAAGAGCTACGTGCGCCACGGCGGGTTCCTCGACGGCGTCGCCGACTTCGACGCCGAGCTGTTCGGCATCGCCCCCCGCGAGGCCCTCGCCATGGACCCGCAGCAGCGGCTCCTCCTCGAATCCGCCTGGGAGGCCATCGAGCGCGCCCGCATCGCCCCCGCCGCCCTGCGCGGCAGCGACACCGGCGTGTTCATCGGCGGCGCCGACACCGACTACGGCTCCCTCGCCCGCCAGACCGAGGAGACCGAGGGCCACCTCCTCACCGGCGGAGCCGTCAGCGTCCTCTCCGGCCGCATCGCCTACACCCTCGGGCTGGAGGGCCCGGCCGTCACCGTCGACACCGCGTGCTCCTCCGCCCTCGTCGCCCTCCACCTCGCGGTCCGCGCGCTGCGCGCCGGTGAGTGCTCGATGGCCGTCGCCGGGGGCGTCGCCGTCATGCCGACCACCCGCCTGTTCACCGAGTTCTCCCGCCAGCGCGGCCTCGCCCCCGACGGGCGCTGCAAGCCCTTCGCGGAGGCCGCGGACGGCACCTCCTGGGCCGAGGGCGTCGGAGTCCTGCTCGTCGAGCGGCTCTCGGACGCCCGGCGCCTGGGCCACGAGGTCCTCGCCGTCGTCCGGGGCACCGCCGTCAACCAGGACGGCGCCAGCAGCCGCCTGACCGCCCCCAACGGCCCCTCGCAGCAGCGCGTCATCCGCGCCGCGCTCGCCAACGCCCGCCTCACCCCCGACCAGGTCGACGCCGTCGAGGCCCACGGCACGGGGACGACCCTGGGCGACCCGATCGAGGCCCAGGCCCTGCTCGCGACCTACGGCCAGGACCGGCCCGCCGACCGGCCGCTCCACCTCGGCGGCGTCAAGTCGAACATCGGCCACGCCCAGGCGGCGGCCGGCGTCGCGGGTGTGATCAAGACGGTCATGGCGCTGCGCGCCGGGGTGCTGCCGGCCACCCTGCACGTCGACGAGCCGTCCTCGCACGTGAACTGGACGGCGGGCGCCGTCGAGCTGCTGACGGAAGCCCGCGACTGGCCGGAGACCGGGCGTCCGCGCCGGGCGGGCGTCTCGGCCTTCGGCATCAGCGGGACCAACGCGCACGTGGTCCTGGAGCAGGCGGACGAGGTTGTGGCGGAGGAGCCCGCGGAGGCCGCCCCGGTCCCGGCCGTCGTGCCGTGGGTGCTGAGCGGCCGGACGCCGGACGCGCTGCGCGCCCAGGCCGCCCGGCTGCGCGAGGTCGCGGCGGGCCTGCCGGCCGCGGACGTCGCGGCGGCGCTGGCCACGAGCCGCTCGATGCTCAACCACCGGGCCGTGGTGGTCGGTTCCGACCAGGACGCACTGCTGCGCGGGCTCGACGCGCTGGCGGCGGGCTCGGGCGGGGCCGTCGAGGGTGCGGTCCGGGGCGGCGGGACGGCGTTCCTGTTCTCCGGGCAGGGGTCGCAGCGGCTCGGGATGGGCCGGGAGTTGTATGAGCGCTTCCCGGTGTTCGCTCGGGCCTTCGACGCGGTGTGCGGCTCGGTGGACCTCCCGCTTCGGGACGTCCTCTGGGGATCGAACGAGGAGCCGCTGAACCGGACGGAGTTCGCCCAGGTGGCGCTCTTCGCCGTCGAGGTGGCGCTGTACCGGCTGGTCGAATCGCTCGGCGTGCGGCCGGAGTTCGTGGCCGGACACTCGATCGGTGAGGTGGCGGCCGCGCACGTGGCCGGGGTGTTCTCGCTCGCCGACGCGTGCGCGCTGGTCAGCGCCCGTGGTCGCCTGATGCAGGCGCTGCCTTCGGGTGGCGCGATGCTGGCGGTGCAGGCGACGGAGGACGAAGTCCTGCCGCTTTTGGATGAGTTCGTGTCGATCGCCGCCGTGAACGGGCCCTCGTCGGTGGTCGTCTCCGGTAGCGAGGAGGCCGTCGAGGCGGTCCGCGCGCACATCGCCGACCGTAAGACGACCCGGCTGCGGGTCTCGCACGCGTTCCACTCGCCACTGATGGACCCGATGCTGGAGGAGTTCCGCGCCGTCCTCAACGGGCTGACGTACGCCGCTCCTTCGATCCCGGTCATCTCCAACCTGACGGGGGAGGCAGCCGCTCCCGAGCAGCTGTGCTCGGCGGACTACTGGGTGCGCCACGTCCGCGAAGCCGTCCGCTTCGCCGACGGCGTCCGCGCGTTGGAGGAGGCCGGCGTCACCCGCTTCCTGGAGCTCGGCCCCGACGGTGTCCTCACCGCGCTGGCGGCCTCCTCGCTCTCCGGCGACGCCGTGCTGGCCTCCGCCCTCCGCAAGGACCAGGACGAGGACACGACCGTCCTGACGGCCCTGGCGCGCCTGCACGTCACCGGCGCGCCGGTCGACTGGGTCGCGCTCTTCGCCGGCACCGCAGTCCGCCCGGTCGACCTGCCGACCTATGCCTTCCAGCACCGCCGCTACTGGCCCGTGACCGCCCCCGCGACCGCCGGTGACCTCGGCGCGGCGGGCCTCGACACCGCCGACCACCCGCTGCTCTCCGCATCGCTCGAACTCTCCGATGACGAAGGCCTGTTGTTCACGTCCCGGCTCTCCCGCCAGTCCCACCCCTGGCTCGCCGACCACGTCGTGGGCGGCAGTGTCCTGCTGCCCGGCACCGCGTTCCTCGAACTGGCCGTCCGAGCCGGGGACGAGGCCGGCTGCGACCGCGTCGAGGAACTGACCCTGGCCGCACCGCTCGTCCTGCCCGAGCGCGAGGGCGTCCAGTTGCAACTGCGGGTCGGCGCGGCCGACGAGAACGGCCGCCGTACCTTCACCATCGCCTCCCGGCCCGAAGGCGGCGACGGCCGCGCCTGGGACCAGCACGCGAGCGGCGTCCTGGCCGTGGGGGAGACGCGCACCGCGTTCGACACGTCGGTCTGGCCGCCGGCCGGCGCCGAGGCGGTCGACCTGACCGGGCTGTACGAGGGCATGGCCGACGGCGGCTACGCCTACGGCCCGGTGTTCCAGGGCCTGCGGGCGGCCTGGCGGCGCGGCGACGAGGTCTTCGCCGACGTCGCCCTGCCGGAGGGCACCGAGGGCACCGGATACGGTCTGCACCCGGCGCTGCTCGACGCCGCCCTGCACGTGACGGCCGTCAACGGGATGCCGCACGGCCTCGTGCCGTTCTCGTGGGAGGACGTGTCGCTGCACGCCTCCGGCGCGTCCTCGGTGCGCGTGCGCGCCACCCGGACCGGCGAGGAGTCCGTCGCGGTGGCGCTCGCCGACGCCGAGGGCCTGCCGGTGGCGTCCGTGGGGTCGCTGGTCCTGCGCGCGGTGTCGAGCGGGGAGCCGGCGCCGGCGCGGGACGGGCTGTTCCGGGTGGACTGGGTTCCGGTGAAGACCGGGGCTGCTCCGGAGTTCGCGGCGGTCGAGTCGCTGGCGGAGGTGCCGGCCGACGTGCCGCCGGTGGTGGTGGTCCGACCGGCGGACGCCGACGTGCACGCGCGTACGGTCCGCGCGCTGGAGCTGGTGCGGGGTTGGTCGGCGGAGGAGCGTTTCGCGGCCTCCCGGCTGGTGTTCGTGACGCGCGGCGTGGTGGCCGGCGAGGACCTGCCGGGCGCTGCGGCATGGGGTCTGGTGCGGTCGGCGATGTCGGAGGAGCCGGGCCGGTTCGGCCTGGTGGATCTGGCGGGTTCGGAAGAGCTGCCGCCCGCTGCCCTGGGCTTGGACGAGCCGCAACTGCTCGTCCGTGACGGGGAGGTCCTCGCGGCCCGGCTCGTGCGCGCCGAATCGGCGGGCGAACCGGTCGTGTGGGCCGGCGAGGGCACGGTCCTGATCACCGGTGGGACGGGCGGCCTGGGCCGGGTCGTGGCCCGGCACCTGGCCGTCGAGCACGGCGTGCGGCAGCTGCTGCTGGTCAGCCGCCGGGGCGCCGACGCCGAGGGCACGGACGACCTGCTCGCCGAGCTGGCGGCGGCCGGGGCGGAGGCCGTCGTCGAGGCGTGTGACGTCGCCGATCCGGCGGCAGTGGCCGACCTGTTCGCCCGGCACGAGATCCGCGCGGTCGTCCACACGGCCGGCGTGATCGACGACGGCGTGATCGGCTCCCTGACCGCCGGGCGCGTCTCCGCCGTCCTGCGCCCGAAGGCGGACGCCGCCTGGCACCTGCACGAGGCCACGAAGGACCGCGCGTTGGCGGCCTTCGTCCTGTTCTCCTCCGTCTCCGGCGTCTTCGGCGGCCCGGGCCAGGCCGCCTACGCGGCGGGCAACGCCTACCTCGACGCGCTCGCTGTCCACCGCCGCGCGCTCGGACTGCCCGCCGTCTCGCAGGCCTGGGGTCCGTGGACCCGCGACGGCGGCATGATCGGCACGCTCGCCCACGTCGACCTGCACCGGATCGCCCGCTCGGGGATGCCGGAGCTCACCCCCGCCGAGGGCGCCGCCCTGTTCGACGCCTCGCTCGCGGCGGGCGAGCCCGCGATCCTGCCCGTCCGGCTGGACCTCGCGGCGCTGCGGGCCCAGGACCAGGTGCCCGCCCTGCTGCGCGGACTCGTGCGCGGCCGGGTCCGGCGCGCGGTGGCCGCGGGCTCGGCCGCTTCGGCGGGCCTCGCGCAGCGGCTCTCGGGCCTGGGCGAGGACGGGCGGCGGGCGGCCGTCCTGGAGCTGGTGCGCGACCGGATCGCCGTGGTCCTGGGCCACGAGGGCGGCTCGGTGGTCGACCCATTGCGGGCGTTCCAGGATCTCGGCTTCGACTCGCTGACGGCGGTGGAACTGCGGAACCGGCTGCGGTCGGCGACCGGTCTCCAGCTGCCGGCCACGGTGGTGTTCGACTACCCGACGGCGAGCGCGCTGGCGGGCTTCGTACTGGAGGGCCTGTTCGGCGCCGAGGAGGCCGAGGAACTCCCGTCGGCGCTCCCGGTGTCGTCGGACGACCCGGTGGTCGTCGTCGGCATGGCCTGCCGCTACCCGGGCGGTGTCGAGTCGCCGGAGGACCTGTGGCGGCTGGTGGCCGACGGCGTGGACGCGGTGTCCGACTTCCCGGCGAACCGCGGCTGGGACATCGACGCGCTCTACAGCGAGGACCGGTCCGTCCCGGGCACGTCGTACACCCGGCGGGGCGCGTTCCTGCACGACGCCGGGGAGTTCGACCCCGAGTTCTTCGGGATGAGTCCGCGCGAGGCGCTGGCGACCGACGCGCAGCAGCGCCTGCTGCTGGAGACGTCGTGGGAGGCCTTCGAGCGGGCCGGCATCGACCCGGTGTCCCTGCGCGGCAGCCGGACCGGCGTCTTCGCGGGCATCATGTACACCGACTACCGTTCGCTCCTGGACGGGGAGGAGTTCGAGGGCTTCCGGGGCAACGGCAGTGCCCCCAGCGTCGCCTCCGGCCGGGTGTCCTACACCTTCGGCTTCGAGGGCCCGGCGGTCACGGTGGACACGGCGTGCTCGTCGTCGCTCGTGGCGATGCACCTGGCGGCGCAGGCCCTGCGCGGCGGTGAGTGCTCGCTGGCGCTCGCGGGCGGCGTGACGGTGATGTCGACGCCGGGGACGTTCGTGGAGTTCTCGCGCCAGGGCGGCCTGTCGGCCGACGGGCGGTGCCGTTCGTTCGCGGACACGGCGGACGGCGTGGGCTGGGGCGAGGGCGTCGGTGTCGTGGTGCTGGAGCGTCTGTCGGACGCCCGCCGCAACGGGCACCGCGTCCTCGCGGTCCTGCGGGGTAGCGCCGTCAACCAGGACGGTGCGTCGAACGGCCTCACCGCGCCGAACGGTCCGTCGCAGCAGCGCGTGATCCGGCAGGCGCTGGCGAGCGCCGGGCTGTCCCCGGCGGACGTGGACGCGGTGGAGGCGCACGGCACGGGCACGACGCTGGGTGACCCGATCGAGGCGCAGGCGCTGCTCGCGACGTACGGCCAGGACCGCGAAGTCCCGCTGCTGCTCGGCTCGATCAAGTCGAACATCGGGCACGCCCAGGCGGCGGCCGGTGTCGCGGGCGTGATCAAGATGGTGCTGGCGATGCAGCACGGTGTGCTGCCGCGCACGCTGCACGTGGACGCGCCTTCGTCGCACGTGGACTGGACGGCAGGCGCGGTGGAGCTGCTGGCCGAGGCGCGGGCGTGGCCGGAGGGCGGCCGCCTGCGTCGGGCGGGGGTGTCGTCGTTCGGGATCAGCGGGACCAATGCGCACGTGATCCTTGAGCAGGGCGAGCCCGAGGCCGTGCAGGACGGTGCGGCGACGGCGGGGGCGATGCCCTGGGTGGTATCCGCCAGGTCCGAGGCGGCGCTGGACGCTCAGGTCGCGCGGCTGGCAGGGGTTGGTGAACTCCGGGTTGCGGATGTGGCGTTCACGCTGGCCGGGCGGACGGCCTTCCCGCACCGGGCGGTGCTCGTCGACGGCGTCGAGGTGGCCCGTGGGTTTGTGGGTGAGGGCGGGACGGCGTTCCTGTTCTCGGGGCAGGGGTCGCAGCGGCTGGGGATGGGGCGGGAGTTGTACGGCCGGTTCCCGGTGTTCGCCCGTGCCTTCGACGAGGTGTGCGAGGCTCTGGAGCTGCCGGTGCGGGACGTCGTGTGGGGCTCGGACGCGGAGCTGCTGAACCGGACCGCGCATGCGCAGGCCGGGTTGTTCGCCGTCGAGGTGGCGCTGTACCGGCTGCTCGAATCGTTGGGTGTGCGACCGGAGTTCGTGGCCGGTCACTCGATCGGCGAGGTGACGGCCGGGTATGTGGCCGGTGTGTTCTCGCTTGCGGACGCGTGCACGCTGGTGAGCGCTCGCGGTCGGCTGATGCAGGCGCTTCCGGCGGGCGGTGCCATGCTGGCGGTGCAGGCGACGGAGGACGAAGTCCTGCCGCTGCTGGGTGACTTCGTGTCGATCGCCGCCGTCAACGGCCCGCGCTCGATCGTCGTCTCCGGGACGCAGGAGGCCGTCTCGGCGATCGCGGCGCACTTCGCCGACCGCAGGACGACGCGGCTGCGGGTCTCGCACGCGTTCCACTCGCCGCTGATGGATCCGATGCTGGAGGACTTCCGTACGGTCCTCGACGGACTGACGTACCACGCGCCGTCGATCCCGTTGGTCTCCAACCTGACCGGCGCACTGGCCGATGGCCTGACGTCGCCCGACTACTGGGTGCGCCACGTCCGCGAGGCCGTTCGCTTCGCCGACGGGATCCGCACGCTGGAGGCCGCGGGTGTCACGCGCCTCCTGGAGCTCGGCCCCGACGGCGTCCTCACCGCCCTCGCGGCCGCCTCCCTCTCCGGCGACGCCGTCCTGGCCCCCGTCCTTCGGAAGGACCAGGCCGAGGACGCGACCGTCCTGACTGCCCTCGCGCGCCTGCACGTGACCGGCGTGCGAGTCGACTGGGGCGCCCTTCTCGCCGGGACCGGTGCCCGCACCGTGGACGTGCCCACGTACGCGTTCCAGCACCGGCACTACTGGCCGGCGGTCACGCTCGCGCGCGGCGGCGACGTCCGGCTCGCGGGCCTCGGTGCCGCCGAGCACCCGCTGCTGGGCGCGGCTGTCGAGCTCGTCAACACGGACGGCTACCTGTTCACCGGCCGGCTGTCGGCCCGGTCGCACGGGTGGCTGGCGGACCACGTCGTCATGGGTTCGGTGCTGGTGCCGGGCACGGCGCTGGTGGAGCTGGCCGTGCGCGCCGGGGACGAGGTCGGCTGCGACCTGGTCGAGGAGCTGACGCTCGCCGCCCCGCTCGTCCTGCCCGAGCGGGGCGGCGTGCGGGTACAGGTGTGGGTCGGCGAGCCGGACACGTCCGGGCGGCGCGCGCTCACCGTACACGCCCGGCCGGACGACGCGGACGGGACGGACGGGACGGACGGGACGGACTGGACCCTGCACGCGAGCGGAGTGCTGGGCTCGGGCGCGGCACCGGCGGAGTTCGACGCCTCGGTGTGGCCGCCGGCCGGTGCCGAGGTCGTCGACGCCGCCGGGCTGTACGAGGGCCTGGCGGAGGCCGGGTTCGGGTACGGCCCGGCGTTCCGGGGCCTCCGGGCCGTCTGGCGGCGCGGGGACGAGGTCTTCACGGAGGTCGCCCTGCCGGAGGGCACCGACGGGAGCGGCTTCGGCCTGCACCCGGCGCTGTTCGACGCCTGCCTCCACGCGGTCGCGCTCACCGGGTCCGACGAGCGCGGCGTGCCGTTCGCGTGGGAGGACGTGGCGCTGCACGCCTCCGGCGCGTCGGCGGTACGGGTGCGGCTGACGCCGTCGGCGGGCGGCGGGGTGTCGCTGGCGATCGCCGACACCGAGGGGCGCCCGGTGGCGACCGTGGGGTCGCTGGTCGTGCGCCCGGTGTCGGTGGGCGAGGCGGGCTCCGACGGCCGGGATGCGTTGTTCCGGATGGACTGGATGCCGGTGAAGGCCTCTGGCTCCTCGGACTTTGTGGAGATCGCGTCTCTCGCGGACGTACCTGTGGACGTTCCGCCGGTGGTCGTGATCGAGACGGTCGTCGATGAGGTGCACGCTCGGACGGCCCGCGTGCTGGAGCTGGTGCAGGGCTGGCTGGCGGAGGAGCGTTTCGCGGCCTCGCGCCTGGTGTTCGTGACGCGCGGTGTGGTGGCGGGCGAGGACTTGTCCGGCGCAGC
>NZ_JBEOSP010000044.1:0-75521 GCF_040303105.1 Kitasatospora sp. NPDC096128
CCACACCGGCACCAGCCACCGCACCAGCCATCACGACCACCCTCACTCGGAGTAGGAGAAACCGGCGGACCGAACGGGGGCACTGCGGGCCTCCGTACCGTCCGTCCTCGTGTCCACCAGTCAAATCCACGCCGGGCCGGCGAACCATAGCCTCCGCACTCAGGCACATGCGTGAGCGTCTACGGCACCGGCGGGGCCCCGAAGCCCGGGGCGGTACCTCCTCCGCCCTCCACCAGAACACATCGGGGCCACCACGAACCACCGGCTTCGACCTGCCCTCCAGCGGTCCTTGAGCGGCGCCGGCGGCCCGGCGACCGCCGCGCGGCGGAAAGCTGTGGCGCCACGGCGACGGAGGGCGCTATGCTCCCCGGCGATGAAGACCTTCACTGCTCTCGGATCGGAGGTCCCGTTCGCGCAAGGTGAGTGCTGATGCTCACCCGCACCGCGATCGAGGACGACTCCCGCTTCTCCTTCTGGCGGCGCGTACGCGAGTACGCCGTGCCGCCCACCATGATCGAAACCGCCACCGCGCGCCGACTCGCCGGTGACTGGGCCGGGGCCTGCGCCGCCGCCAACGTCGAGGTCGACTTCCGCCTGCGGGACGTCGCGCACGCCCACGGGCACGCCGTGGCCGAGCGGGTGCGCGAGGACCTGCGCAGCCTGGCGCCGGACCTGCTGCGCTGGCACCTGCCACGGACCGCCCCCGACGGACTGCTGCGCGCCGGGCTGACCGTGCCGCTCGCCCGTTACCCGGGCCGACGGCCGGTGCACCTCGTCGTCCGCACGCCGCCCACCTGGGCGGAGTACGGGCAGCGCTTCGGCCTGGCGCTCTGGGACGGCTCGGACCCCGGCCCGGCCCCGCACCCCCATCCGTACCCCAGCCGCCGGTACCGGCTCGACCTGCACCGGCACCTGTGGGACGCGGACCGCAGTGGGGAGTTGGCGGAACGGGCCGGCACCCTGCCCCCAACCGACCCACCGGACACCGGAGTCGGGCCGCACGGGCTGCGCCGCGCCGTCGAACGCTGGTCCGCCGAGGCCGAGTTGCTGCTGCGCGCCGAGGGGCTCCCGCCCGGGCCCGTCGCGGTACGGCTCGGGCGCGGCGAGCGGCTGCTGCTCGGACCCGACGGCCGCGTCGAAACGGCCGGCGGGGACGTCCGGGCGCTGCCGCTGCTGCCCGACGCGGCGACCTGGGTGCCGCCCGACCTGGACCTGCTGCGCGGCGGCGAGATCGAGCCGGAGCGGCTGCACCCGCTGGTCGCGGCCGCACTGGCGCCCGGCCACCGGACCGGCCACGAGGCCCGACCACCCGCCGGGCAACGGCTGGTGGAGTGCCGCGGCGCCCGGCACCGGATCGCCGTGGTCGACGGGGTGCTGACCGCGCTCGACCACGACCCGGCCCAGCTGCGCCGCGAGGAGCTGCTGGCCGCACTGTCCGGCACCCCGCTGCCCTGCCTGCGCGCGATCGACCAGGCGCACCGCGATCCGGTCGAACTGGCCGGTGTGCGCCGGCGGTTGAGTCACGGTGACACCGCCGGGGCGCTGGCCGTCGTCGAGGACCTGCTCGGCCCGCAGGCCGCACTGCGCGAGGGCCCGCTGCGGGACGAACTCGCGGCGGCGGCCGAGCGCCGGATCGCCTACGGCCTCTACCGCTCCGGCCTGACCACCGACCAGCAGGCCAGGGCCGCGATGCCCGTGACCCGCTACGACCTCTACCGGTTCGGCATGCCCCGGAACCGGGGGCGCCGGCACGCCTTCCCCCGGCCCCCGCACTCCGCCGCCCGCTGAGCCCCGAGCGAACCCGTACGAAGCCCGCGCCGAGACACGCGCGGAACCCCCCTGGCTTCCTCCGAACTCCAGAAGGTGATCACCCATGCCCATGCCCATGCCCGTGACCGCGCCCGCCCCGGCCCGACTCGACGTCGCCCGCCACCTGCTCGACCTGCTGGCCGACACCCGCACCGAACCGCGCCCGGACGACCAACTCGAGGCGCTCACCCTGGCCGTGGCCGCCGACCTGCCCGTGCTGCTCTGGGGCGAGCCCGGGATCGGCAAGACCGCCGCGCTCAACCAGCTCGCCGCCGCCCTGGAACTGCCGCTGACCACCGTCATCGCCAGCGTCCACGAGCCCTCGGACTTCTCCGGCCTGCCGATCGTCGGCGACGACCCGGCGCAGCAGGGCATCCCGCTGGCCCCGCCGGACTGGGCGGTGCGCCTGGTCCGGGCCGGGCGCGGACTGCTGTTCCTGGACGAGTTGTCCACCGCCCCGCCCGCCGTCCAGGCCGCGCTGCTCCGGCTGGTCCTGGAGCGCCGCATCGGCTCGCTCCAACTGCCGTCGGGTGTCAGGATCGTGGCGGCGGCGAACCCGCGATCCTCGGCGGCGGACGGGTGGGAGCTGAGCCCGCCGCTGGCGAACCGGTTCGTCCATCTGCAGTGGGTGCACGACCACGAGGTGGTGGTGCGCGGCCTCGGCGGGGTGTGGCCGGTCGCCACGCTGCCGCGGCTCGATCCGGCGGAGCTGACGGCGGCGGTCGCTTTCGCCCGTCGGGCCGTCTGCGAACTGCTCACCGTGCGGCCGGAGTTGGTGCACAGGCTGCCCACCAGCGAGACCAAGCGCGGCGGCGCCTGGCCGTCCCCGCGCAGCTGGGACATGACGCTGCGGCTGATCGCCTTCGCCACCGCGGCCGGCTCCTCCCGGGAAGTGCTGTCGCTGCTGGTCCGGGGCACGGTCGGGGACGGGCCCGGCCTGGAGCTGATGGCCGCGATGGACCGGATGGACCTGCCGGACCCGGAGGGGCTGCTCGCCGACCCGGCGAGCGCCGTGCTGCCCGAGCGCGGGGACCTGCGCCAGGTGGTGCTGGACGGAGTGGTCGCCGCGGTCCGCAACCGGCCGGAGCGGGCCCGCTGGGACGCGGCCTGGGCGCTGCTGGTGCGGGCGATGGCGACCGGGGCGCCGGACGTGCTGGTCGTCCCGGCCACCACGCTGGCCTCGCTGCGCCGGGAGGACTGGGAGGTCCCGGCGGCGATCGAGCACCTCGCCTCGACGGTGGCGCTGTCCCGGCGGGCCGACCGCGCCGCCGTCCGGGTCGCCGCCCGGACCGACGTGACGGCCGGCCGATGAGCGCGGGCAGCACGGCGAAGGGCAACACGGCGAAGGGCAGCGCACCGGGCGGCAGCGCACCGCCGGACACCGGCTGGAACGCCCGGCCCACCGCCACACCACTGGACGTCCGCCGGCGCGGCAGACCGCTGACCGCCCGCCCGCTGACCCGACCGGTGTCCACCCCGGTGCCCACCCCGGCGTCCGCACCGGCCTCCGCGTCCGCGGACCCGCGCCCGCTGGACCTCGACAAGCTGTACGCCGCCCGGCTGCAGGCCGTCCGGGCCCGCCCGTACCTGGCGACCGCGCTGTTCGCCCTGCACCTGATGGAGGACCGGCAGGTGCCGACCATGGGCGTCGACCGCTACTGGCGCTGCTACGCCTCCCCCGCCTTCGTCGAGCGCACCGCGGTGGAGGACCTCGCCTCGATCTGGGTCCACGAGGTCTCCCACCTGCTGCGCAACCACCACGGGCGCAGCGACCGCCTGGCCCGCGACCTCGGCCTGACCGGCCCGGCGGACCGGCTGCGGATGAACATCGCCGCCGACTGCGAGATCAACGACGACGCCTTCGGCGACGGCCTGGTCAAGCCCGCGGGCGCACTGACGCCGAAGCTCCTCGACCTGCCGGAAGGGGAGCTGATGGAGGACTACGTCCGCGGTTTCAGCTTCGACCTGCGCCGGCTGAACCTGGCCTGGCTGGACTGCGGCAGCGGCGCCGACGGCGTGGACCGGCCCTGGGAGCTGGGCCCGGACGGCGCCCACGGGCTGACCGCCCAGGAGCAGGACGCCGTCCGCTTCCGGGTCGCCGAGGGCATCCGGGGCCGCCCGGGAGACGCCCCGGCGGGCTGGCGGCGCTGGGCCGAGGAGGTGTTCCACCCGCCGCAGCCCTGGCGGCAGTTGCTGGGCGCGGCGCTGCGCTCGGCGGTCTCCGGGCCGGGTGCGGGCGGGGACTACAGCTACGGCCGTCCGGCCCGCCGCGCGGTCTCGCTGCCGGGGGTGGTGCTGCCGAGCCTGCGGCGGCGCCCGCCCCGGGTCTCGGTGGTCATCGACACCTCCGGGTCGGTCTCCGACGACGAGCTGGGCAGCGCGCTGCTGGAGGTCGCGGCGATCGGCCGGGCGGTCGGCGGCCGGCACGACCTGGTCACCGTGCTGTCCTGCGACGCGGCCCTGCAGAGCGTCGGCGGGCTCTGCCGGTCGGCGGGCATCCCGCTGGTCGGCGGCGGCGGCACGGACCTGCGGACGGGCTTTGCGGCGGCGCTGCGGACCAGCCCTCGGCCGGACGTCGTGGTGGTGCTGACGGACGGGCAGACGCCCTGGCCGTCCGTCGCGCCGTCCTGCCGTACGGTGGTGGGCCTGTTCCGGCGCCCGGCCCGGTACAGCGAGAACGACGGCGGGTACCGGCCGGACGCACCGCCCCACTGGGCCCGGGTGGTGCGGATCGGCTGAGGAACACGACGGCAGGAGCGGCGCGAGGCGGTCGGCCCCCGGGATCAGCGGGGGCCGACCGCCACGTGGCGGGAGCCGTCAGCCCACCATGGCCGCCAGCACGCTGCGCCAGTCCTCCCCCGGCTCCGGCTGGAGCGCGGCGGCCAGGGTCTCCGCCCGGTAGTGCCACGGGCGCCGCAGGTCGGGGTCGGCGTCGGGGCGCGGGTCCAGGGCGCTGGCGGAGCCGAGCAGCCGGATCAGCTCGGTGCCGAACTCCGCCCAGGAGACGTGCCCGGTGATCGCGTTGACGATCCGGCCGGCGGCGGGGCCGTCGGGCCGGGCGCAGGCGGCGAGGGCGCGGGCCAGGGCGGCGGAGTGCACCCAGGCGGCGCCGTGCCACTCCTCCGGCTCGCCCGGGGCCGCGGCGGGCAGGGCGATCGGGCGGCCGGCCAGGGCGGCCTGGTAGAGGTCGCCGGTGGAGCCCCAGCGGAGCTGGTCGCGCAGGCGCTGGTGCGGCCCCCAGACGATCGGGGCGCGCACCACGGTGGCCGGGCCGTGGCCGGTGGCCTCGGCGTGCTCGAACAGCATCCGCTCGCAGTCGAGCTTGGCCTGCCCGTACGCGGTGACGGGCGCGCCGCTGGGGCCTCCTTCGGCGACCTCGGTGCCGGGCGGGCGCCCGTAGGCGTCGATGCTGCTGACGAAGACGAACGGGCCGCCGGACCAGCCGTCCAGCAGGGCGCGCATGGCGGCCGTGTCGACCTGGTGCTCGGTGAAGGTGCAGGCGGCGTGGATGACGGCGTCCACGCCCTTGACCGCGCGCTGGAGGCTGTCGAGGTCGGCGAGGTCGCCCTCGGCGATCTCGGCGCCGTGCAGGGCCGGCAGGTGGGCCGACTCCGGCCGGACCAGGACGCGTACCGGCCGCCCCTGGGCCATCAGTTCCTGCAGCACGGCGGCCCCGACGCCGCCGGTGGCGCCGGTGAGCAGCACGGTGCCGGTGCGGGGCTCGGTGCTGTGGAAGGCGTCGGTGCGGGTGAGGGCGGCCCGGCGCTCCTCCTCGCGGAGGGCGAGCAGGGCGGCGAGGGCGCGCGGGGTGCGGTGCTCCAGGATGTCGAGTCCGGTGAGCGGCACCCCGGCCCGGGTGCGCAGGCGTTCGGCGAGCTGGACGGCGACCAGCGAGTGGCCGCCGAGGGCGAAGAAGTCGCCGTCGGCGGGCGGGACGCTGCCGAGCAGTTCGCCGAAGGCGGTGCGCACGAGGTCGAGCGGGCCGGCCGCGGCCGGAGTGGCGGTGGCCGCGGGGACGGCGGCGCCGGGCAGTCGGCCGCGGTCGACGGCGCCGTCCGCGCCGCGTGGGATGCGGTCCAACAGGGTGACGGCCAGCGGCAGTTCGGCGGCCGGGACGGCGGCCCGGAGCCGGGCGCGCAGGTCGGTGCCGCTGGGGGTGACCGGTCCGCGCACCACCGCGTAGGCCAGCGGCGGACCGTCCGCGGTCTCCACCACGGCGGCGTCGGCCACTCCGGGGTGGGCCGCCAGGGCCGCCAGCACCGGGTGCCGGGTGGTGGGGAGCAGCAGCTCACCGGGGAGTTCGGCGAGCGGGAGCTCCGCGTCCTCGACGACCGCGCGGAGCACGGCGGCGAAGACCTCGGCCAGCCGGGCCGCCGTGGCGCCGTCCAGTGCCGCGTGGTCGTGCTGGACCAGGCAGCGCGGCCGCGGGCCCTCCTCCAGCACCAGGGTGAGGTCGAACTTGGCGAGTCCCAGGTCGACGTCGACGTGCTCGGCGTCCAGGCCGGGCAGCGTCAGGGCCGTCGCGGGCTGGACGAGGTCGCAGCTGACCGACAGCAGCGGGGTGCCGTCGGCGCCGCGCGCGGCCGCGCCGAGCCGCTCGACCACCAGGTCGAAGGGCACCTGGTGGTGCTGCTGGGCGTCCAGCAGGGCACCGCGCACCAGGGCGAGCGCCTCGGCGAAGGAGCCGTCGCCGACCATGTCGGCCCGCACCGCGAGGGTGTTGACGCCCAGGCCGACGGTGCGGCGCAGTTCGGGCCGGGCCCGGTGGCCGCTGGCGCAGCCGAGGGTGAGGTCGTCCTGGCCGGCGGCGGTGCGCAGGGTGGCGAAGGCCGCGGTGAGGACGACGGCGAACAGGGTGGCGCCGTGCCGGGCACCGAGCTGTCGCAGGCCCTCGACCGTGGCGGGGTCGAGCGGCACGGCGTGCAGGCCGGCCCGGCGGTCGCGGGCGCCGGGGGCCACCGGCCGCAGCAGCGGCAGCGGGCGGGCGCCGGCCAGGTGGGCGGCGAGGGTGTCGGCGGCGGCGGTGAGTTCGGCGTCGCGGGCGCGCTCCTGGCGGGCGTACTCGGCGTACGGCATGCCCGGGGCCGGGAGCCGGGGCTCGGCGCCGTCGCGGGCGGCCCTGTACAGCTCGGCGAGGTCGGCGGCGAGGACGGGCAGCGAGCCGCCGTCGACCGCGATGTGGTGGATCGTCAGCAGCAGGGTGTGGTCCTCGGGCGCGTGCCGCAGCAGCAGGGCGCGCAGCACCGGTCCGTCGGTGAGGTCGAAGGGGCGGCCGGCCTCGGCCGCCAGTTGCTCCGTCGCGTCGGAGCCGGCGGCGTCCACGACCGGCAGCGGCACCGGGCCGGCCGGTTCGATGTGCTGGTACGGCTGTTCGCCCTGGCGCGGGTAGCGGGTGCGCAGCACGGCGTGCCGCTCGGCGAGGCCGGTGAGCGCGGTGGCGAGGGCGTCCCGGTCGAGCGGTCCGCGCAGCCGGGTGGCGATCGGGACGTTGTAGAGGGCCCCGCCCTGGCCGAGGTGCTCCATCAGCCACATCCGCTGCTGGGCGTGGGAGAGCGGGGCCGGGCCGGCGTCGACATCGGCGGCGGCCGGGCGCTGGGGGGCGAGGGCGGTGCGGCGGTTGCGGGCGCGCCGCAGCAGGTCGTTCTGGTCGGTGCTCATCGCTGGGGTGCTCCCGGGGTGTCGTCGGCGTCCCGCAGGGCGCGTTCCAGTAGTTCGGCCTGGCCGGCCACGGTGGGGTGGCCGAGGAAGTCGGCGAGGGACAGGTCGATGCCGAACTCTCCGGCCAGGTCGTCGACGACCCACATGGCGAGCAGCGAGTGGCCGCCCTCGGCGAGGAAGTCGGCGGCCGGGTCGTTGATCGGGCGCTCCAGGGCGCGGCTCCAGGCCTCGGCGACGACCTGCTGGATCGGGGTGAGTCCGGCCGCCACGCTCGCGCCGTCCGCCACGCCGCCCGCCACGCCGCCCGCCGCACGGTCCGGGGCGGCGGCGAGCGCGCGCCGGTCGACCTTGCCGCTGCCGGTGAGCGGCAGTTCGGCCAGGACGACCCAGGCGGTGGGCACCAGGTGGGCGGGCAGCCGCTCGGCGAGCCGGGTGCGCAGGGTCTCGACGGCCGCCGCGCAGCCCTCGGCGGGGACGACGCAGGCGGTGAGCGCGGCGTCGGCCCGTCCCGCCCGGCGGACCACCACGGCCGCCTCGGCGACCTCGGGGAACCGCAGCAGGGCCTGCTCGACCTCGCCGGGCTCGATCCGGAAGCCCCGGACCTTGACCTGGTCGTCGGTGCGGCCGTGGAACTCCAGTACGCCGTCGGGGCGTTGGCGCACCAGGTCGCCGCTGCGGTAGGCCCGGCCGCCGTCGGGGAGCTCGCGGAAACGCTCGGCGGTCAGTTCGGGGCGGTCGAGGTAGCCCAGGGCGAGCCGGCTCCCGCCGATCCACAGCTCGCCGACCGTGCCGGGCTCGACCGGGGCCAGCCGCTCGTCCAGGACGAGGGCGCGGGCGCCGCCGAAGGGCCGTCCGATCGGGACGGGGCCGCCCTCGCAGTCGGCGGGGGCGACCCGGTGCGCGGTGGTGAAGGTGGTGGCCTCGGTGGGCCCGTAGGCGTTGTACAGCTCCAGCCAGGGGAAGGCCCGCAGCACGGCCCCGGCGTGCTCGGGGGCGAGGGCCTCGCCGCCGACGGCCAGGGTGCGCAGCACGCCGAAGATCCGGGACTCCGTGGCGGCCAGGTGGTGGAAGAGCGCGGTGGTGAGGAAGGCGGTGGTGACGCCGGACCGCTCGATGTCGCGGACGAGCTCCTCGGCGCTGGGCCGCTCGGCCGGGGAGACGGCGACGGCGGCGCCGCGGGCGAGCGGGGCCCACAGTTCGAAGGTGGCGGCGTCGAAGGAGGGGGTGGAGTGGAAGAGCACCCGGTCGCGCGGGCCGATGGGCAGCCCGTCGGGGGCGGTGACCAGGTCGGTGACGGCGCGGTGCGGGACGAGCACGCCCTTGGGGCGGCCGGTGGAGCCGGAGGTGTAGTAGAGCAGGGCGGGCGCGTCCGGCTCGGCGGCGTCGGGCACCGCTCCCCCGGTCTCCTCGGTGCCGCGCTCGGTGAGCACCAGGGTGCGCTCGGCCGGCAGTCCGGCCTCGGCGAGCAGCGCCTTGTCGCCGAGGACGAGCCGGACGTCGGCGTCGGCGGTCATCTCGGCGATGCGCGGGGCCGGGTAGGCCGGGTCGAGCGGGACGACGAGGGCGCCGGCCCGCCAGACGGCGAGCTGCGCCACGGCGAACCTGGCCGAGCGGGCGCACAGCAGGCCGACGGCACTGCCGGGGCCGATCCCGTGCGCGGCCAGGACGGCGGCCAGGCGGCCGGCGGCGTCGTGGAGTTCGCGGTAGGTGAGGTAGCCGACGCCGTCGGTCAGGGCGAGCGCGCTCGGCTGCTGCTCGGCCTGCCGGGCGACCAGCGCGGGGAGGGTGGGGAGGGCGGGTGTCATGGCTGGGTCCCTTCCGGGCGCCCCGGCGCTGGGGCCGGGGCGCCGCTGTTCAGGTCAGGAGGTGCGAACGGGGGCGGCACGCGGGACCGGTCCCGTGTGCGCCCGGACGCGGCCCGCAGGGCCGGACAGGCCCTCAGGCCAGGGCCGCGGTGGGCATCCGCTCCTCGACCAGCCGGGCGACCGCCCGCAGGTCGGGCTGGCGCAGCAGCAGGGGGGCGCGCAGCCGCACGCCGTACTCCCCTTCCAGGGACTCCAGCAGTCTGGCGGCGGCGAGCGAGTTGCCGCCCGAGGCCAGGAAGTTGTCGCCCGGGCCGACGTCGGCGCGGCCGAGCAGCTCGCGGCAGAGCTTCAGCACGGTGCGCTCGACCGGGGTGTCGCCGTCCTCACCGCCGGCCGCCGGGACGGTCGGCTCGGCGGCGAGCAGCGCCGCGCGGTCCACCTTGCCGTTGGGGTCCAGCGGGAAGGTGTCGACCAGCCGGACGGTCGAGGGCACGGCCTGCTCGGGCAGCCAGGGCCGGACGGCGTCCAGCAGGCTCACGGGCTCGGCGTCGGCGTCGGCCTGGACGAAGGCGAGCAGCCGGACGCCGCCGGCGGACGCCGTCTCGGCGGCGACCACGGCCCGGCGCACCCGGGCGTCGCGCTCGAAGGCGGCCTCGACCTCGGCGGGTTCGATCCGCACACCGCTGACCTTGACCTGGTCGTCCAGTCGGCCGTGGAACTCCAGCACGCCGTCGGCCCGCATCACCACCCGGTCGCCGGTGCGGTAGACCCGGTCGATGCCGTCCACGCCGGGCGGCACCTCGACGAAGCGGCGGGCGGTCAGCTCGGGGTCGAGGTACCCGGCGGCCAGGCCTCGGCCGCCGATCCGCAGCTCGCCGGCCGTCCCCCTGGGCACCGGGCGGCCCTGCTCGTCGGTGACCAGCAGGACGGCGCCGGGGATCGGCAGGCCGATCGGCGGCGCGCCGGCGCCGTGGCCGCCGCCGGGGGCCATGGTGTGCACGGTGGTGGCGACGGTCGCCTCGGCGGGGCCGTAGGCGTTGTGGACGCTCGCGGTGACGTCCGGTCCGGGGGCGAGGCGCAGCCGGTCGCCGCCGACCACCAGGTGGCGCAGGGCCAGCCCGGCGGGCCAGGGCCGGTCGAGGATCGGCTCGGCCAGCGGGGTGGGCAGCAGGCAGGCCGTGATGCCGGACTCGCGCCACCAGTCGGTGAGCGCGCCGGAGTCCCAGCGGACGCTCTCCGGGGCGACGACGAGTGCGGCGCCGGAGGTGAGGGTGGCCCACAGCTCCATCACGTGCGGGTCGAAGGCGACGCCGACCAGCAGGCTGTGCCGCGCGCCGGGGCCGAGGCCGGTCAGCTCGCGGTACCAGTGCAGCACCGCGCCGAGCGCCGGTTCGGTGACGGCGACGGCCTTGGGGGTGCCGGTGGAGCCGGAGGTGAGCACGGCGTAGTGGGTGCCGATCGGCACGCTCACCTGCTCACCGGGTGTCAGGGCGGCCAGCACCCCGGCGGTGGTCAGGTCCTCGGCGGGCAGGGCGGCTGCGGGCAGGTCGAGTTCGAGGCGCTCGCCGCCGGGCGGCAGCACGGCGTCCTCGCCGATCAGACACGCCGGGCGCAGCTGGGCGGCGACGGCCCGCAGCCGCTTCTCGCCGGGGCGCGGGCCGAGCGGCAGGTGGACGGCGCCGAGCTTGGCTATCGCGAGGGTGACGGCGACCAGCGCCGCCGAGTGGCCGAGGCAGACGCCGACCAGGTCGCCCGCGCCGACCTTGCCGCGCAGCGACTCCGCCACGGTGTCTGCGAGGCGGTCGAGTTCGGCGTAGTCGAGGGTGCGGTCACCGTCGATCAGGGCGGGCGCCTGCGGGGTGCGGTGCGCCCAGGTGGTGAAGAGGTCGAGGACCGCGCCGTCCTGGTGCGGGCGGCCGTAGCCGATGCTCAGGGATTCCATCATCGTCTCCAGATACGTACGAGAAACCGTCAGTTCAGGCCCATGGAGCGGGCGGTGATCACCTTCTGGACCTCGGCGGCCCCTTCGATGATCGTGGTCATCCGGACGTAGCGGGCTGCCTCGTCGACCAGGACGGTCATGAAGCGTCCCCGGTGAGGACGCGTGCCTGGTCGGCCAGCACGGCGTGGCGGAACAGGGTGCGCAGCGGCGGGCGGCTGCCCAGGTGCGGCTCCAGGAAGGCGGCGAGCTGGGCGGCGAGCAGCGAGTGGCCGCCGACCTCGAAGAAGTGCGAGTCCGCGGTGAAGCGGTCGTGGCCGAGCACTTCGCGCCAGGCGGCGGCGATCAGCTCCTGGCCGGGGTCGGCGAAGTCGCTGGGCGCGCTCTCCCGCTCCTCCGGGGCCTCCTCGACCAGCCGGGCGAGGGCGGCGCGGTCGGGCTTGCCGCCGGGCAGGGTGGGCATCGCGGCGACGGCCGTCCAGGTGGCGGGGACGAGTCCGCCGGGCAGCCGGCGGGCCAGCGCGTCGTGCAGGGCGGCCTGGTCGGGGCGCTCGGCGCCCTCCAGGAAGCCGACCAGACGGGGGCCGGTCCGCGGGTCGTGGTGCAGCAGCACCGCGCAGGAGCGGCCGCCGAGTTCGGCGGAGGCGGCGGCCTCGATCTCCTCCAGTTCGATCCGGTGGCCGCGCAGCTTGACCTGGTTGTCGGCGCGGCCGAGGAACCGCAGTCGTCCCTCGGTGTCGCGGTAGCCGCGGTCGCCGGTGCGGTAGACCCGGGCGCCGTCGAGCCCGGGGAGGGTGGTGAACCGGGCCGCGGTGGGCTCCGGCAGGCCGACGTATCCCTCGGCCAGCAGCCCGCCGCTGACGGCGAGTTCGCCGACGCAGCCGTACGGGAGCGGGCGCAGCGTCTCGTCCAGGACGTGCAGGCGCACGCCGTCGAGTTCGGTGCCGAGCGGGATCTCGCCGTCCTCGGCGACGTCCTCGGCGGTGACCCGGTGGACGGTGGAGGTGACGGTGGCCTCGGTGACGCCGTAGGCGTTCAGCACCGTGGTGGCCTCGGCCAGGCCGGCCAGAGCGCGGGCGGGCAGCCGCTCGCCGCCGAGGACGAGCAGGCGCGGCTTCCAACGGCCGTCGCGCAGCGCCTCGCGCAGGTCCTCGCGCACCGCGAGCAGGTAGCTGGTGGGCAGGTTGGCGACGGTGACGCCGCGGGCGGCGAGCACGGCGACCAGCTCGGGCCCGGTGGGCACCTCGCGCTGCGGGACGACCAGGGCGGCGCCGACCGCGAGGGCGGGCAGCACCTCCTCCAGCGACACGTCGAAGGACGGCCGGGCGAACAGCAGCACCCGGTCGGCGGCGGTGAGTCCGTAGCGGGCGGCGATCGCCGCGACGTACCCGGCCAGGGCCTCGCGGCCGACCAGGACGGGCTTGGGCACGCCGGTGGAGCCGGAGGTGTGGATGATGTAGGCGCCGCCCTCCAGGACGGCGGCGGGCTCGGCCTTCGGGAAGGCGGGGCCGTCCAGCAGCGCCGGGGTGACGCCCTCGGCGGGCAGCGCGAGGGCGCTCTGCCGGGTGGCGAGGACGAGTGCGGGGGCGAGCCGCTCCAGCAGCAGGCCGAGCCGGGCGGCCGGGTCCTCGGTGGACAGCGGCGCGTGGACGGCGCCCAGGCGCAGACAGGCCAGCAGGGCGACCACGCTGTCCAGGCCGCGCGGCAGCACGGCGGCCACCGGCTGGCCGGCGCTGACCCCGGCGGCGCGCATCCGGTCCGCCAGTTCGCCGACCCGGCGGTCCAGTTCGCCGTAGGTGATCCGCTCGGTGCCGGCCAGCAGGGCGAGCGCCGTCGGGTCGTGGCCGGCGGCCGGGTCGAGCCCGAGCGGGACGACCGGGGCGGCCGGCTCGGCAGCGGGCGCGGGGGCCAGGTCGGCGAGCACCGTCTCCGGGTCGTCGAGGTAGCGGCGCAGCAGCTCCAGCAGGCGCTCGGCGAGCAGCACGGCCCGGGCCTCGCCGAACAGGTCGGCGTCGTAGTCCCAGATCAGGGTCATCCCGGCGGCGCCGTGCTTCTCGCCGACCACCCGGCGGTCGTCGGGCAGCAGCACCAGGTCGAGGTCGAAGCGGGTGGTGCCGGTGTTGAAGCCCTCGTACAGGGAGACGTCGAGGCCGGGCGCCTGGACGTCGGGCAGCGCGGCGTCGTGGGCGCTGAACATCACGTTGAACAGCGGGTTGTCTGCGCCGCCGGTGTGCAGGCCGAGCCGGCGGGTGAGCTCCTGCACCGGCAGGTCCTGGTAGGGCAGGGCGCGGAGCAGGACGTCGGTGACCTCGTCCACGGCCTCGGTGCCGGAGGCGGCCGGGTCGAGCCGCAGGCGCAGCGGCACGGTGTTGACGAACATGCCGACGGTGCCCTCGTAGCCCTCGGGGCGGTTGCCGACGGCGGTGCCGACGGTCACCTCGCGGTGGCCGCTGTGCCGGCGCAGCAGTTCGGCGAACAGGGCGAGCAGGGTGCTGAACGGGGTGTGGCCGTCGGTCTTGCTGCGCTCGCGCAGCCGCTCGGCGAGGTCGGCGCCGATCGACTGGCGCAGCTGCCCGCCGCGGTGCCGGCGCTGGACGCCGGGCCGGGCCAGCCCGGGCAGGGTGACCTCGCGCGGGGCGTCGGCCAGCTCGCGGGTCCAGAAGGCGAGGGCGCGCTCGCGGGCCTGCGGGTCGGCCTCGGTGCGGGCGTGCCGCTCGTACGACGGCGCGGCGGCCAACTCGTAGGACTCGCCGAGGACGTGGGCGCGGTAGACGGTGAACAGGTCGCGCAGGAAGATCGCGAAGGAGTGGCCGTCGTGGACGAGGTGGTGCTCGACGTGGATCAGCCGGTGGTGGTCGTCGGCGAGCCGGACCAGGTGCCAGCGCAGCAGCGGCGCCCGCTCGGTGTCCAGCGGCTCCTCGGCCTCGGCGGCGAGCAGGGTGCGGAACACGGCCTCCGGGTCCGCCTCGGCGGCGAAGTCGCTGTGCCGCAGCTCCGGTCGGCAGTCCTCGGCGACCCGCTGGCCCGGGAGGCCCTCCGGGCGGGCCACCAACTCCAGCCGCAGGCCGGGGTGCTGTGCCAGGACGGCGGTGAGCCCGGCGTGCAGGGCGTCCCGGTCGAGGGTTCCCCACAGGTCGAGGACGCCGGTGAAGTTGTAGGCGCGGCTGCCGGGCTGCATCTGCTCGTGCAGCCAGACGATCTCCTGCGAGGGAGAGAGTGCGAACATGGAGGATTCCCTTGTGTGGTGGGCGTGTCGGCACTGCGGTGGCCGGGCGCGGGCGTGGGGTCGTCCCGGTGCGGCCGGTGGGAGCCGGGCCGCACCGGGGTGGGGGCGCGGCCCGGGGTCCTCGGGCGGATGTGGTCCTTGGGGAGGATGGGGCCTGAGGGGCCGGGGCGTCCAGAGGTGACGACGCCGGACGGCTAGAGGTGACGGCGCAGCACGGCGAGCAGGTCGGCGAACGCGGCCTCGGCCTCGGCGGCCGGGAAGCGCTCGTCGTCCCAGGCCAGGCGCACCGTCAGTTCCTCGCCGTGGGAGGCGGAGACGGCCATCGGCGCGGCGAGC
Organism: Kitasatospora sp. NPDC096128; assembly: GCF_040303105.1. Taxonomy (NCBI): domain Bacteria; kingdom Bacillati; phylum Actinomycetota; class Actinomycetes; order Kitasatosporales; family Streptomycetaceae; genus Kitasatospora; species Kitasatospora sp. NPDC096128. The sequence continues at coordinate 14,774 of NZ_JBEOSP010000044.1, forward strand.
GGACGCCCGTCGAGGTCGACCTCCCGGCCGGGGACGCCGCCGAGCACCAGCGGCGGGCGGCGTTGCAGGTCCTCGAAGGTGAGCATCGCGTCCAGCCCGCCGGACCAGGGCGATCCGGCCGCGCGGGCGGCTCGGACCACCTCGTCGAAGGGGGTCCCGGCGTGGTCGAGGTCGTCCCACCAGTCGTCGCAGAGCGCCTCCAGGTCGGCGGCGGGCTGCGTCGGGACGGCGTGCACCAGGGTGTTGAGGAAGCAGCCGAGGGCGGCGGGCGCGCCGGGCGGGCGACCGCCCCAGGGGTAGCCGAGCGCGAGCGGGCCGTCCGTGCGCGAGCTGTCCGCGGGCCGGCCGCCTGCGGACCGGCCGCCTGCGGACCGGCCGCCTGCACGGTGCAGCCGGCGGGCGGCGGCGCCGACGGCGTCCAGCAGGGCGGGGAAGATCGCGCCGCGGGCACTGCCCCCGACGGCGGGCAGCCGCTCGACGAGCATGCCGGTGGTCCGCGCGGCGCCGCCGCCCGCCCCGGTCAGGCCGCCGAGCCGGCGCCCCCAGTGGGCCTGGGCGGCCGGGCCGGCGGCGGCCTCCTCGGCAGCCAGCTGGAGTTCGACGGCCTCCCGGAAGTCGGCGACGGCCCGCGGGTCGGGGCCCGTCGCCGGACTCCGGTCGTCCCGCCGGTAGGCCTCGGTGAGTTCGCCGACGAGCACCCCGAGCGACTGCTCGTCGCAGGCCGCGTGGTCCAGCGCCAGAGCGAGCAGGTCCTCCCCGCCGTCCGAGCCGCCGTCCGAGCCGCCGTCCGACTGCCGGGCCACCAGCAGGCGCAGCGCGGGCCCGTCGAGGGGCCAGTCCAGCAGCGCTTCGCGCAGCGCCTGGCGGGTGTCCGCGCCGGGGGCGACGTCGAGCCGGGCGACCTCGACCGAGGGGCCGCCGGTGCGCAGCACGGGGGTGCCGCGCACGGTGCCGAAGGCGCCGCACAGGGCCGGGTGGCAGGCCGCGACGGTGGTGGCGGCGCGGCCCAGGCGCTCCAGGTCGAGGGCGCCGGCCGGGTAGGCGAAGAACACCGGGGCGACGTCGGAGCGGGTCAGCGGCGCGAGCCGGCGGGTGATCAGGAACCGCCGTTGGGCGCCGGTCAGCGGGAGCAGTTCCACCGGGGAGTCGGCGGCGGCGGAGCGGTACCGGGCGAGGTAGGCGGCGGTGATGCTGGCGTGCACGGAACGGTCTCCGGTTTCCGGTGTCGGCTGGGGTCGGTCGGTGGGGTCGGGGGGTCAGGGAGCGGTGGGGCTCCCGGCGGGTTGCCGGGTGTCCTCGCTGTGGGCGTCCGCGCCGTGGGCCTCCTCGCCGCCGTGGGCCTCTTCGCCGTCCGCGTCCGCAGGTTCGGCCGGTGCCGTCGGCAGCTCGCGCATCCGCCGCAGCGGCGACAGCAGCAGCGGCACCGGCACCAGCAGGAAGCCCGCCGCGCACAGCCACAGCGCGGCGCGCGGGCCGGCCCAGTCGGCGACGGCCCCGCCGCCGAGGGCGCCGATCGGCAGGGTGCCCCAGACCAGGAAGCGCATGGTGGCGTTCATCCGCCCGAGCAGCTCGGGCGGGCAGACGCTCTGCCGGAAGCTCACCTGGGCAACGTTGTAGGCGACCGCGCCGAACAGCACCACGCCCGAGCCGAGGCCGAACAGCACGGCGCCCGCGCCGCCGCCGGACAGCGGCCAGAGCAGCGCGAACGGCGCGCTCACCACGGTGGCCAGCCAGATCAGCCGGGCCTGTCCGACCCGGCGGGACAGCTGCCCCGCGCACAGCGCGCCCGCCAGCCCGCCGACGGCGGAGGCCGACAGCAGGCCGCCGATGGCCCCGGGCGAGAGGTCGAGCACCCGGACCCAGAAGACGGTCTGCACGGCCATCAGCACGGCGGCGAACAGGTTGGACACCGCGGTGGCGGTGGCGATCGCCCGCAGCAGCGGGTGCCCGAGCACGAAGCGCACGCCCTCGGCCACCTCGGCGCGCAGCGAGCGCCCGGGCTCCGGCTCCGGCCGCTCCTCCGCGACCCGGATCCGGCTGAGCAGCAGGGCCGAGGCGAGGTAGCCGCAGGCGTCGGCCACGATGGCGAGCGGGGCGCCGAGCAACTGGACCAGCCCGCCTCCCAGGCCCGGCCCGGCGATCTGTGCCGAGGACCGTACGGTCTCCAACGCGCCGTTCCCGGCGACCAGTTGCTCGCGCGGCAGGACGGCGGGCAGGAAGGACTGGTGGGCCACGTCGAAGAAGACCGTGGCGACCCCGGTGACCAGCGCGACCAGGTAGAGCTGCGGCATGGTCAGCACTCCGAACGCCGCCGCCGGCGGGATCGAGCCGACCGCGACGCAGCGCACCAGGTCGGCGCGGATCAGGACCGGGAGCTTGCGCATCCGGTCCAGCCAGGCGCCGGCCGGCAGCCCGACCAGCAGGAAGGCCGCGGTCTCGGCGGCGGTGAGCAGGCCGACCTCGAACGGGGTGGCGTCCAGCACCAGCACCGCCACCAACGGCAGGGCGACCAGGGTGACCTGACTGCCCGTCTGGGCCGCCGCCGCTCCGGTCAGCAGGAGCCGGAAGTCGCGGTGGCCGAACAGACGGGCCTGGCGGGGGTGAGGCTTCTCGTTCATCGGTGCGACTCTCGGTCACACATTCGACACCGGGCAAGCACCAGGTCCCTTTCCGGACGATCCACGGCTCGACCGGATCCCGCCACCACGGTGACCGGCCCCTGCGCCTCCCTTACGAGCCCTGATGCCCCGGCGCCGATCGGGCGCGCGCCTGTCGCGGCCCGTCGGGCAAGGCCTCCGCGGCCCACCGGGGCGTCCGGGGCGGCCCGCGACCAGGGGTCCATTTCGCCGTCCGATATCCGGACACCGGCTTTCCGGCCATCGGCCCGAGCCGCTCAACTTGGCCGGAATCCATGGCGGAGGCACCTTCCGTAACCCCACCGTGATATCGGCGTAACCATCCGGAGCCGTGGCCGGCCGGCCACGGGCGGGCCCGATCCCCTACAGCCGGGTCACCGCCAGCACCGCCATGTCGTCGTCCCGCGGCCCACCCGTCCACCGGGCCACGTCCGCCACCAGCGCAGCCACCGCCTGCCCCGCCCCGGCGAACGGACCGAGCGGGGCCAGCCCGCGCACCGGGTCGTAGAACTCCCCCGCCGCGTCCCGCGCCTCGGTGACCCCGTCGGTCACCAGCAGCAGCGTGCACCCCGACGGGAAGGGCCTGGTCTCCACCTCCGGGCGCGCCACCCCCAGCGCGCCCATCCCGAGCGGCAGCCCCGGGTCGGCCGCGTCCCACCGGCTCACCCCGGGCTCCGCGCCGCCCAGCAGGTACGGCCCGGGGTGGCCGCAGTCCAGGGTCCGGGCGACGGCCTCCCCGGGCGGGAACTCCACCAGCAGCGCGGTGATGAACCCCTCCAGCCGCAGCTCCTCGCCCAGCCCCGCGCTCTCCCGGGCCAGCGTGCGCTCCAGGGCGTCCGCGAGCGCGGCGAGGTCCGGCTCCCGGTGGGCGTCCTCCCGGAACGCCCCCAGCAGCACCGACACCGCGCCCACCGCGTGCAGCCCCTTGCCGCGCACGTCCGCGATCAGCACCCGCACCCCGTACGGGGTGGCCTGCAGCGCGTACGCGTCCCCGCCGATCAGCGCCTCGTCCTGGGCCGCCCGGTAGCAGGCCGCGACCTCCAGCCCCGCCACCCGCCCCGGCGGCTGCGGCAGCACCGCCCGCTGGGCGGCCTCCGCCACCGACCGCACCCGCGCCAGCCGGCGCCCGTGCCGGGCCACCACCCGGTTCACCGCGATCCCGAGCAGCGCGGCGAAGGCGGTGTTCACCAGCTCCAGGTAGCCGTCCTGGGTCCCGATCGACCCGTCCCGCACGGAGAGCACCAGGATCCCGGTGACGTTCGCCAGCGCCACCGCGACGGTGTCCCGCAGCGACAGCAGCGCCCCGGACAGCACGGCGGCGGCCGCCAGCATCGGGTCACCCCAGTAGTCGGCCGGGTCCAGCGAGTTCCACACCAGGCCGCCGACGACCAGCAACCACGGCGCCAGCCGCACATACGGCGGCCACTGCACGGACCTCGAGGCCATCGGCTACCCGGCTTCCGTCTCACCTGCACCCGCGCGCCCGTACGCCGAGCGGGGGGCTCCTCCGATCGTAGGCACGGAGGACGCCGGGGCGCGCGAGGTGACCGGACCGGCGACCGACGGCCGGTTTTCGGCCACGCCCACGCGTCCGGCCCGCCCCCCCTGCGACCCGGATCCGGCACCCGGCATCCGGCATCCGGCATCCGGCATCCGGCATCCGGCATCCGGCATCCGGCATCCGGCATCCGGCATCCGGCCGCGAACGACCGCCCAGGCCCGAAGCCCTGCCCGCACCCTTCGCCACCGAGCCGGCACCCGTCACACGGTCAGGGTTCCGGGATCCGGCGGTCGGCCGGCGATGGCGCAATACCGGCCATCCGGCACGGTTCGGTTCGTGAGCGACGGTCCCCCTGTGAGAAAGTGACGGTGTCCAGACAATATCGCCCCGGTGTCCGACGCCGTCACGTCCGGCCCCGTGCCGCTGCCGGACGCGCACCCCTGACGGCGTCCTGGACACGGGACGGGACCGGGCCGGCCTGGGTCACCGGCCGGCCCGGTCCCGTCCCGGCGCCGGGCCCGGCGCCGTGAACCGTCAGCGGTCGTCCCGGCGGGCGGTGAAGCGCCCCGCGCCCCCGCCGGTCAGCAGTCCGGCCGGCAACCGCCGCCCGTACGCCACCAGCAGCAGGTGCTCAGCCCGGCCCTCCACCAGCAGCGGCCCCGGCCCGTACGACCAGCCGGTGTCCGTCGCGCGCAGCCGTACGCCGTCCAGCCGGGCGCCGAAGAAGCGCAGGCTGCGCGGCGAGACCCGGCCCAGCAGAGCGGTGGACCGGGGCAGCGGCAGGCGCGGGGGCAGGCCGAGGGCGACGGTGATGTCGAGGCCGTGGACGGCGTCGTGGGCCAGGGCGGCGATCCGGCCGCCGACCGGGGGCCGCCAGGGGTGCTCGGCGTGCTCGGCCAGGGCTGCGGCGAGCTGCTCCGTGGTGAGGGCGGCGGCGTCGCGGCGGGCGACCCGGTCGGCCATCCGGTGGACGTTGCCGCCGGCCCGGGTGAGTTCCCGCAGGGTCCGGAGGGTGGAGTGCCGGAAGCCGGTTCCCATGTGGGCGGCCACCTCGCGGACCCGCCAACCCCCGCACAGCGAGGGCGCGTTCCACTGCTCGGCGGTGAGGCCGGCCAGCAGCCCGGCGAGCTCCCGCCGCTCCGCCGCGACCTGCTCGCGGATCCATTCGACGCCGTGGTCCTGCTGCGCGCTGTTCATGCCCCCAGCCTGCGGCGGGAGTCGGCCGCACGTCCAAGACCGGGTTGTTCTGCCACCTATGATCATTCGTTATGGAACTCCGGCAGCTCCAGTACTTCGTCACCGTCGCCCGGCACGGCAGCTTCACCCGCGCCGCCGAACTGCTGCACCTGAGCCAGCCCGGAGTGAGCGCCCAGATCCGGCAGCTGGAGCGGGAGTTGGGCCACCGGCTGCTGGACCGCTCGGGCCGTACGGTACGGCTGACCAGGGTCGGTGAGGCGGTGCTGCCGCACGCGCGGGCCGCGCTCGCCGCCGCGGCGGCCGCCCGGCGGACGGCCCAGGAGTTCGACGGCCTGCGGCGCGGGCGGGTACGGCTCGGCATGGTCGCGGGCGCGGCGCTCACCCCGCCGCCCGCCGTGGGCACCTTCCCGGGGCTCGCCACCACGCTCGCCGCCTTCCGCCAGGAGCACCCCGGCATCGACTTCGCGCTCGCCGAGGACACCACCGCCGGGATGCTCGGCGCCCTGCGCGCGGGGCGGCTGGACCTCGCCGTGGTCGGCCTGCCCGCCGCCGCGAGCGGGCGGACGGACGACGACGGCTGGACGGCGCTCGCCGGGCTCGCCCTGCACCCCGTGCTGGAGGTCCCGTTGGTCGCGCTCTGCCCCGCGGACCACCCGCTCGCCGCCGGCGACGGCCCGCTGCCGGTCGCCGCGCTCGCCGGGCACGCCCTGGTGAGCACACCGCGCGGCACCGGCCTGCGGACGGCCCTGGAGCGCGCCCTCACCGGGGCGGGGGCGGCCCCGACCGTGGCCGTCGAGGCCGCCGCGCCGCCCCAGCTGGCCGAACTCGCCGCGCACGGGCTGGGCGTGGCCGTGCTGCCGGACCAGGAGCCGGTCACCGGACTGGTCGTCCGGCCGCTGGCCGACCCCGTCCCCCGGGTGCGGATCGCCCTGGTCTGGCCGACCGGGCGGCAGCCGGCGCCGCCGACCGCCGCCCTGGTGGCCCACCTGCGGGCCGCCTACCCGGGCCCGTGACCGGCCGCTACCCGGCCGCCGCCGTGCCGTCGCCGATGTGCAGCACCGCGGCCGCGCCGTCGAGGGTCTCCGGGTCGAGCGGGAAGTAGCCCAGGCGCGGGGTGGTGTCGGTCCGGGTGCGGGCCGTGCCCGAGAGCGGCGGGGCGGTCAACTGCCAGCCCCGGGGGCCGGACGGGAGCCCCGCCTCGTACGTCCCGGCCGGCGGCTCGCCGAGGCCGATCGCCTCGCTGCGCCCCAGGCTGCCCGCGATGAAGGCGTAGCGCCCGCCCAGCAGCGAGCCGACGATGTGGCCGGCGCCGTTCCAGCCGCAGTCCAGCTCCCCCTGGGACCAGGTGCTGGGGTTGCGCTGGAGGTGCCGGTTGTGGGCGAACACCAGGGTCGGCCCGCGCCGGGCCTCGACGGCGCGGATGTCGAGGAGGTTCTGCGCCATCAGCGAGTCGCGCATCCTGATCAGGCCGGAGATCCGGGGGCTCGGCTCCAGGCCCGGGATCGCCGACCGGGCGTGGTAGCGCAGCAGTCCGAGCCCGGCCCGCAGGTGCGTCCCGGCCCGGAGCCAGTCGGCGTGCGAGCTCGCCGCGATCAAGTCGGGTGCCCGTTCGTGGAGTTGGTTGAGGAGGTCGTCGGCGGTGCGGCGCAGCCGTACGGCCTCGGGAGTGGCGCCGGGCGACTCGGCGGCGTCCAGGATCGCCGCCTCGCGTTCCCAGCGCTCGTCCTCGCCGGTCAGCGCGGCGAGGTCGAGGTCGAGCCCGAGGTAGTCACGGACGTGTTCGAGGTAGCGGCGCGGGCTTGCGGCGGTGGTGTTCTCGGTCGGGATGTCGAAGCCGTGGCAGGCCAGTTGGTCGCCGGGTTCCCGGTCGCGGTTGAACTCGCGCATCCAGGCGACGAGTTCGCGGTTCGCCCGGTGGGCGCCGAAGCCGTGGGTGAAGCCTTCGGCCAGCACCGCGTCCAGGGTGCCGGTGCCGCGGCGGACGTGGTCGTCCACGGCGAGCGCGGCCACCCGGTCGGTCTCCAGGGCGATCGAGCGGAAGCCCTGCGCCACGAGTCGGGCGAACAGTCGGTTGCGGACCAGTCCGAAGGCCGGTTCCTGGTGGGTGGGCTCGCCGAGCGCCAGCAGTTCGCAGGAGGGGGCGCGGAAGTCTCTGATGTCCTGACTCATGAGCCTCAAGCGTATCCTTGGAAGAACGGTTGAGACTTTCGACGTCACAGCCCGGATTTTTCCGATGAAAGTCTCAAACGGGAGGACACTGCGGTGCGCCCCGCCGACCTCGCCCGCGAGCACGGCATCTCGACCCAGGCCGTGCGCAACTACGAGCGCGACGGCTTCCTCCCGCCCGCGACCCGCACCCCCACCGGGTACCGGGTCTACACCGAGCGGCACGCCGTCGCCCTGCGCGCCTTCCTCGCCCTCGTCCCGGCGTTCGGGCACGCGACGGCGGGCCTGGTGATGTCCGCCGTCAACACCGGCCGTCCGGACGAGGCGCTGACGGCGCTCGACCGGGGCCACGCCCAGCTGCTGCGCGACCGGGAGACGCTCGCCACCGTCCGCCGGGCGGTCGACCACCTCACCTCCGAGCAGCCGACCGACCGGGCCGACACCGGTCGCCCCCTCCCCGGCCCGCTCAGCATCGGCGAACTCGCCCACCGGCTCGGCCTCACCCCCGCCACCCTGCGGACCTGGGAGACGGCCGGCCTCCTCACCCCGGCCCGCGACCGCTCCGGCGGACACCGCCACTACCGCCCCGAGGACGTCCGCGACGCCGAACTGGCCCACCTGCTCCGGCGCGGCGGCCACCCGCTGGCACACATCGCCACCGTGGTCCGGCAGATCCGCACGGCAGGCGGCACGGACGGCCTGGCCGAGACCCTCGACGGCTGGCAGCAGCGCCTCACCACCCGCGCCCGGGCCATGCTCACCGCAGCGGCCCGGCTGGACGCCTACCTCACCTCGGCGCCCGGCCCGCCGGACGACCCGGACTACCCGGACGGGGCGGGCTGCTGAAGCACGGCGGTCGGCACCCCGCTCAACTCCGGCACCCCTGCCTCTCCTCGGCCCCCGGCGGGCCGGGCAGGACGGCGCCCGGGAGGCGGCCGCATCCTGCCGAGCCCGCGGAACCGCAGTTCCACCTCCGCGCGCCGCTCCGCCGGGACAACCGCGGTCACCGCCGGCCAGGACACCGGCTCACTCCCTCGGACGGACCTCAGGTGGACGACCATCGTCAGCCGGCCGTGACCCGCAGGTTGGCCAGCAGCTCCGTGCCGTCCGTACGCACCGCGAACACCCGCCCGGTGCGGTGCCAGCAGGTCACCGCACCGGCGTGCGCGCGCAGCCGGACCGAGGGGTCGGTCGTCGCCCCGGGCAGGACGGCGGTGAAGGCGGCCCCGGAGGCACCTCCGACGGTGGTCCGCAGGCCGTCCTCGGAGCGCTCGGTGAACGCCCAGTGGGCGCCGTCGGCACTGAGCACCACCGGCGGGCCGGTGACCGTCCGTTCCGCGCTCACCCGGCCGGTCCAGCTGAGCAGGTTCGTTCCGGGGACTTCGCCCGGCCGGGCGACCAGCAGCCGCCCGTCGGCGAGCGTCACCCGGTCGTCGGCGTCGTCCAGGTCGACCGCCGTGCGGGCGCGCAGCTCCCAGCCGGGCTGGTCCCACCGCCAGAGTTCGGTGAGCTCGGCGGTGTGGCCGCCGGCCCGGGTGTGGACGACCACCGCGCAGCCGGCGGGGGTGCGGGCGATCCGGCCCAAGGCCCTTTGGTCGCCGCCGAGTTCGCGGTGGACGACGGTCGGGCGGGCGGCGCGGGTGTCGAGCACGGTGAGGCCGTCCTCGTCGACGGTGAGCAGGTGGCGGCCGTCGTAGGAGGAGGCGATCCCGCGCACCCGCAGGGCCGTCCAGCGCTCGACCCGGCGGGTGGCCAGGTCGAGCCGGAACAGCTCGCGGACCGTCCCGTAGCGGGCGACCAGCAGCGCGGTGCCGCCGTGGTCGGCGACGACCAGCTGCTCGGCGGGCACGTCCCAGCGGACCCGGGTCCGGCCGTCCGGGCCGAGCAGCCGCACGCCCGCGTGGCCGCCGGCCACCAGCAGCAGGCCGGAGTCCAGCCGGGCCGCGTCCAGGACGGGCAGCGTGCCGGGGCGGTCGGCGGCGGTGACGGTGAGCGCCCCGCTCCGGCTGGGCCCGGTGCGCCGGGGCTTCGGCAGGTCGGCGGCTGCCAGCGGGTCGGCGCGCTTCAACAGCCGGGTGTGGACGGCGCTTTCGGAGCGCACGCCCGGGTGGCCGGACAGTCCGCCGGTGCGGACCAGGGAGCGTACGGCGAGGGTGGCGAGCTCGCGGTCGACGGCCGGGTCGGCGCACCGCAGCTCGGCGAGGGCCGCGACGGCGGCCGCGCGCTCGGCGGCAGTCGGCTCGGCGGCAGTCGGCTCGGCGGCAGTCGGCTCAGCCGCGTCGAGCACGGCCCGGACGGGCTGCACGGCGTCCTCGCCGAGCGCGAGCAGGTGGACCAGCGCCCGCCCGCGGGCCGCGCCGCCGAGTTCGGCGGCCTCGCGCAGGTCCGGCAGCACGCCCGCGCGCAGGGTCTCGTCCGGCCAGGCGGCCTCGACCGCGCCAAGCCGGTCCCCCGCCCGGCGCCGGTGGTCCACCCAGGCGGCGCGCAGCTCGCGGGCGGCCGCCGGGTCGGTCGCGGTGAGCCGCTCGACGGCGGTGGCGAAGGCGCCGCGCCGGTGGGCGATCCGCACCGCCCGCTCCCGGTTCCCGGCCCGCCAGTGCAGCCGCACCACCAGTTCCGCGGCCAGGCCGCGTCCTTCGGCGAGTTCGGCGGCCTGGGCGGTGCGGCCGTGCCGGTCCAGCAGGGCGACGGCCTCGGCGGGCGCGGCCAGCAGGTCGGCGAGCACGTACGCGGCCTCGTCGATCCGCCGGTCGCGCTCCAGGGCCTCGGCGGCCTCCCGGTAGAGGCCGGTCAGGTAGTCGTGGACGCTCGGCCCGCTGAGCGGCAGCGCCGTCGGCTGCCCGCCGCGGTCCTGCGGGCTGGGCCGCAGGGCGCCGGCGAAGCGGTCGGGCAGGCGCAGGGTCAGCAGGCCCTGCCCCGGGCGGCCGTCGGCGCCGCCGGACAGCCGGACGGCGTCGCGCAGGGCGTCCTCCCACCGGCGCTGGCGGAAGGAGCGGGAGAGCTGCTGCAGGTAGCGGGTGTGGCGTTGCCGGAGGAACGGCGCGGCGGGGCTGCGCAGCGCGAGCCGGGCCAGCCACTGGGCGTGCGGGCGCCGGGGCGGGCGCCGCCGGGCGGAGCCGCTGCCCGCGACCCCGCCGGAGCGGGAGCCTGTGCCGCCGCCAGTGCCGGAGCCGGAGCCTGTGCCGCCGCCAGTGCCGGAGCCTGTGCCGGAGTCGGAGCCGGAGCCGGCACTTCCAGTGGCTCCGCGGCCGGCCTTGCCCGCGGTCCGTGCCCTGCCCTCCTGGGCCGCGCGGATGCGGTCCGCGAGGAACGGGATCCTCGGCAGCACGGCCAGGGCGCCCCCGCACGTGCCGAGCAGCGTCAGCAGCCACCCGCGGCCGTCGAGGCCGTCGACCGCCAGGCCGGTGACGCCGACCAGCAGGCAGACGAGGGAGCAGAGGAGGAAGGTCCACCACTCCCGCCGCCCCACCGACCGCCCCGCCGCCGGGCCCGCGGCGGCCCCGACGGGCGGCCGGACCCGCCCGGCCCGGGCCGCCGTCCGCCGCATCCGCCGATCCACCCTGGCCCGGGCGTGCGGCAGGAGGAACGCCGGCCCGACGCTCAGGCCGACGGCCGCCGGGAGGACCGCGGTCACCCGGGAGAACCCCTCCAGGCAGACCAGCGGCAGGTACAGCACCAGGAGCACCAGGGCGCCGACGGCCAGGAGTTCCCGGGACGGGCGTACTCCGGCGTCGCCCCGCCCGGGCTGCTCGCCCAGCAGCCGCCCGGCCCGGCGGCTGCGCCCGGGGATGCCGGCGGCGGCGCGCAGGTCCACGGCGGCCGGGCTCGGCAGGTCGGTCTCGACCGGCTCGGTATCGACGGGGGTGCCGACCGGCCCCAGCCGGTGGAGGGTGAGCCCGCTGAGGTCCAGCCAGTCCGCGGGCTGCACGGCCCGCAGCTCGGCGATGACATGACGTTCCGTCAGGCCACCGGCGGTGAGAACGAGTTCACCGGCCGCGCCGGCCTGCCCCGGGCCCGCCACCAGCGCCCCGCCGACGGAGTGCAGCGGCGCGCCGGGCGCCCGGTCGGCGCGGGTCCGCTCCGGCTCGGGCAGCCTCAACAGCCAGCGCCCGTCAGGCAGTTCAGCCAGCTGGGCGCCGTCCTGCCAGTGCGCGAGCGCGCGTTCGGAAGCCTCGGCGGTGCCGAGCAGCGGCACGTCGAGGAGGAACCCGGCCGCGTCGACCACGGGGGTACCAAACGGAGGGCTACTGGCCGGAGTGCTGCCGGCCGGGGAACTGCGCATCAGTCGGTGCTCCTGATCACGGCGTGGGCGCGTCCGTCGACCGCGCTCGCGACCACCACCCGGCCCGGGCGGGGTTCGGCGGCGATCAGCGGCAGCCGGGGGTGGACGGCGGGCTCGGTCCGGCCGCCGGACAGCGCGGTGAGCGTCCGGTTGCCGTCGGCCCGGACGGCCCGCACCAGCCCGGCGGCCGGAGTGCAGGTGATCAGGACGGGTTCGAGGCCGTCCTCGACCAGTCCGATCACCTCGGCCTCCCCCTCCCCGAGGTGGATCCGGCGGTTCTCACCCCTGGCCGGGCGGACCTCCCAGGTCCGCCCGTCCTCGGACCAGCCGACGGCGCCGGCGCCGTGCACCAGGTGCGGCGCCCCGGAAGCCTCGGCGGGCAGCGGGACGGGCGACAGCCGGGGTTCCCGCGCGTGCCGGAACGGCCGCCCGTCCTCGGTCGAGACCACCGGTCCGTCGGTGCTCACCAGGCCTCCGGGCTGGATCCGGCGCCACTGACCGGTCACCGGCAGCACCAGGTCCTCCCCCTCTCGCAGCAGTGGCAGCACCGGCCGGGCCATCAGCTCGGCGAACCCGGCGGAGCCGGGTTCGGGCAGGCCGAGCGCCGCCGGCTCGACCCGGTAGTCGTCGGAGCCGCTCAACGCGCGGCCGCTCACGTGCAGCGCCAGCCGTCCGTGCCGCACGTACAGCACCAGCAGGCGCCCGCTGGTGCGCCCGGCCGCGATCACCTGGCCGGGCAGCTGGTGGCGGCGCGGCCGGGCGGCTCCGTCCACGGCGCCCCTGGCCTTCACGTCGAGGGCGATCAGCACGCCCGGCGTCCGGCCCCGGGTGAGCAGGGTGGCCGCGCTGCCGGTGAAGGCGGGCAGCGCACCGCCGACGGCGGGCAGTGGGGCGTCCAGTTGCGCCGAGGCCCGGAAGCCGCTGCCGCGCAGGGCTCGGACGGCGACCGCCGCCGGGGGCAGCGGCAGTTCGACGGCCGGTGCGCCGTCCACCCGGACGGTCACCCGCGCGACGCCCGCCGCGCTCCAGCCCGTCTCCTCGCACACCACCGTGCGCCGCCGGGCGGGCAGCCGGGCCGCCAGCCGGGGCGAGGTGAGCAGCCAGCACTGCGCGGCCGGGTCCAGCGCCCGCTCCGCGTACCGGACGTCCTCCGGGTCGGGGTCGCTGTGCTGCCGGGCCTTGAGCCAGCGCGGCAGCAGTTCGGCGAGGTCGCCGCCGATCAGCCGTCCGGGCGGGTCGCCCAGGACGCCGACCAGCAGCTCGGTGCCCCGGGCGGCCGCCCGGCGGTGCAGGACGAGCAGCGCGGCCAGCTGCACCAGCCGCGCCGCGCCCGCCTGGGCCGGCCCGGCGTCGACCAGGGCGACCACCTGGCCGCGGCTGACGGTGTCGCGCAACTCGGCTTCCAGTTCGAGCAGTTCGCCCTCGCTCCAGCGGCGCAGGAACTCCTCGGGGAACTCCTCGGCGAGCAGCCACTCGGACGGCAGCAGCCGCTCCGGCCGGCGGCCGCGGGCCAGGCCGCCGTAGCCGTCCGGCTCGCCCTCGGCCCCGGTGACGGGCTCGCGCGTGCCGATCAGCGCGTCCAGGCGGCGCAGCAACGGGCCGAGCGCGGTGGCGAGTTCGGGGGTGAGCGCGGACAGTGTCCCGGCCCAGGGCGCGATGGCGGCGGCGGCCGTCACGTCCCGGCCGCTCGCCCCGCCCGCCCCACGAGCCGTCACTGTGCCGGCCACCCTCGGCGCACCCGGGCCAGCCGCTCGTGCTGCTCCTCGACCCAGCCGTCCGCGAGGTCCACCGGGACCGCCATGGCCGTCCCGGAGCCCCGCACGTCCTCGACGGTGACCAGCGGCACCGCGAACTGGGTGTTGAACTCGATGTTGATCTCGGGGTTGCGCAGGTCGGTCATCCAGCACGCGTCCCGGCCGCGCGCCAGCTGGTCCAGGGCCGCCGCCCAGTCGTCCAGGTCCGCGGGCGAGAGGCGCAGCGGCAGCCCGCCGTTGCAGAAGGTGCTCGCCACCAGGACCTCGGCCTCGAGCTCCCCCGACCCGCCGCGGCCCAGCACCCTGATGACGACGCTGTTCTCCCGGTCGGCCAGGCGGACCAGCTCCACCGCCTCGGCCGCCTCTTTGCTGCTCACGCTTCCACTCCGTGCCGCTCCACTGCTCCGGTCCTCACTGCTCACACACTCGCTCAACGCCTGGCACACCACCGGCACCCGGCCCCCCGAGGCCGTCCAGGCCCGCCGGATCGCAGCCCGTCACCGGCCGGTCCCCGACCAGCGCGTGACCGGGGACGAGGACGCACACCTGCCCGTCCGCCGCCCCGAGCGCCGCCCGCCACAGGGCCGCCGCGGGCAGCGGGCGGGCCGTGGTGGGCACCAGCACCCCGCCGTCGGCACCCAGGTAGCGGGCGCCGTCGGCCCAGGGCAGGTCCCGCGCCTCGCCCAGGACCAGCAACGCAGCCCCGTCGGCTGCCACGGCGAGGCGGTGCCCGGCCGCCAGTCGGGACCGCGTCGCGGCCGCGAGAGCGGGGACGGCGTCCCCGAGGGCGAGGACGGCGACCGGCTCCAGCGGTGGTTCACGGCGCTCCCAGCGGAGCGGGGCACCGGTCACGAGGGGGCGACCACCGCGACCGCCGAAACCGCCGCGACCGCCGCGACCAGTCCGGCGCGGACGCCGGCCAGCGGCGCCGGCAGGTCGGCCGGGTCGAAGCCGGCGTCGATCTCGCGCAACACGGCCTCCAGCCGCAGCCGGGAGTCCTGACCGCCCGGCAGTCCGCCGCGTTCGGCGTGTTCGCCGCCTTCGCTGCCTCCGCCACCTCCGCCGTGTTCGGCGTGTTCGGCGAGCAGCGCGGCGCCGGTGCGCTGGAGGCGTTCGGCGCGGGCGGCGGTACTGCGGGAGAGTTCCTCGGCGGTGTGCGCCAGGCTGCGGTTGGCGGCCTGGTCGATCAGGTCGGCGAGGGTCTCCCGGGCGAGCGCCTGGGTGTCGGCGGTGGGGGCGATCAGCGGGAGCACCCAGAGGTCGCGGGCGGAGGCGGCGGTACGGCCGTCCAGGACGGCGGCCGCGGCGACCAGGTTCTGCGAGCGCACGGCCCGCCGGTCACTGACCGGGATGCCCGCCGAGCGCATCCGGCGCAGCGCGGTGGCCAGCAGCGGGGTGACGGCGTCGAGGTCGCAGCCGCGGGCGGCGGCGGTCAGCCGGTCGAGGGCGCCGAGCAGGTCCCCGGCGGCGACGGGCGCGGCCGGGCGGCGGCCGGACTCCAGGAGTTCCTCCAGGCGGGCGTCGGCGACGGGTTCAACGAAGACGCGGGCGAGGAAGCGGTCGGCGAAGGCCGCCAGAGCCGGGTCCTCGGGCAGGTGGTTGGCGGCGCCGACGCAGATCCGCAGCGGGCTGGCGAGCACGGTGCCGCCGCGCCGGAAGACCCGCTCGTTGAGCAGGCCGAGCAGGGTGTTCAGGACGGCGGTCGAGCCGAGGAACACCTCGTCCAGGAAGGCGATCTCGGCTTCCGGCAGCATCCCAGCGGTCTCGAACTCGACCCGCCCCTCGCGGAGCCGGCGCAGGTCGACCGGGCCGAACAGCTCGTTGGGCTCGGTGAAGCGGCCGAGCAGGTACTCGAAGTACCGCCCGCCGAGCTGCGCCGCGACGCGCCGGACGGCCTCCGACTTGGCCGTCCCGGGCGCGCCGACCACCAGCAGGTGCTCCCCGGCGACGGCGCACAGCACCACCGTCTCGGCCACTGCCTCCCGGCCGACCATGCCCCGCCCGGCGGCGGCCACCGCGACGGCGACGAGCTCGGCGTCGGCAGTGGGCGCGATGGCGGGGGCGGGTATCGGGGCGGCGGGGCTGCTCTGGGTCACGAGTACGAGAGTCTACGGTGGCCCGCGCGCCGCTCACCAGCGGGTTCCCGACCGGGCCCGCCGCCGCCACCTGCTGCGCCTGCGCCTGCGCGCTGATCGATCGGCAGGCCGGGGCGGATTCGACGGTGAGATTCCGGTAACGAGCCGTTCACGCCGCGCGGGCTCTCGGGGAAACAAGCGGTTCCTAGCGTGTCCGCTCATGGATGCACAGCTGTATACGCCCTCGACCGCCGCGCCGGCTGCCACACCGACTGCCGTACCGGCTAAGGGGGTTACGCCCACACCCGCACTGCGCGAGACGGTCTACACGAAGCTCCGTGCGGCCGTGCTGGACGGCGGGTTCGGTGCGCGCGAGAGGCTGGCCGAGGTGCGGCTGGCGGCCCGGTTCGGGGTGTCGCGGACCCCGGTGCGCGAGGCACTGGCACGGCTGGCGTCCGACGGGCTGATCGAGCGGGGGGACGGCGGCTTCTTCGTCACCATCCCCAACCTGACGCGGCTGAAGGACTTCTACGAGCTCCGGGTCACCCTGGAACTGCGCGGTGTCGCGCGGGCGATCGAGGACCCGTCCATCAGGCACGACCCGGCGGTGATCACGGCCGAGCTGGACCGCTGGTACGCGATGCGGGAGAGCCCGCCGGTGCCCGACCCGCGGTTCGTCGTGCAGGACGAGCGCTTCCACGCCGAGCTCTCCCGCGCCTCCGGCAACCCCGCGCTCACCGACGCCCTGGTGGCGGTCAGCGAGCGCATCCGCCAGGTGCGGATGTACGACTTCCTCACCCGGGACCGGGTCGAGACGACCGTCTCCGAGCACATCGAGATCATGGAGCTCGTCCGCGACGGACGTCTCGACGAGGGCTACCGGGCCCTGCACGCCCATGTGGGCGACTCGATGGCCGTGGTGCTGGAACGGGCCCGGCGCGCCATGTCCCAGATGGCCCTGCACGCCGACCGCCTCTGAATCCCCTGGCTGCCCGGCAGTCACCACCCGACACCGCCGCACCCCACACCCGGCACCGCCACACCCGGCACCGCCGCACCCCGGAAGGGCTGACCATGAGCACCGCCGAATCACGTCTGACGACGACCACACCACCCGACGCCGAGAAGAGCCAGGCGACGAAGGAGACCCTGGAGGACTACACCCTCCGTTTCGCGCCCCGCAGTTACCGCCGCTGGACCCCGATGGTCGTGGCGACCACCGCGCTCGGCGGCATCGCCTACATGGCCGACTTCTCCATCGGCGCCGGCATCGGCCTGGCCCACGGCACCGGCAACGCGCTGGTGGCGATCGCCGTGGCTGCCGCGGTCATCTTCGTCACCGGCTTCCCGCTCGCCTACTACGGCGCCCGCTACAACATCGACCTCGACCTGATCACCCGCGGCGCCGGCTTCGGCTACTACGGCTCGGTGCTGACCAGCGTCATCTTCGCCAGCTTCACTTTCATCTTCTTCGCCCTCGAAGGCTCGATCATGGCCCAGGGCCTCAAGCTCGGCCTCGGGCTGCCCCTGCCGCTCGGCTACGCGGTCTCCACGCTGATGGTGATCCCGCTGGTGATCTACGGCATGAAGGCGCTCAGCAAGCTCCAGGTGTGGACGACACCGGTCTGGCTGGTGCTGATGGTCGCCCCGCTGGTCTACCTGATCGCCGACGACCCCGGCACGGTCGACCGCTTCCTCTCCTACCCGGGCACCGGCGGCGCGGGCGGCGGCACCGGCGGCGGGGGTGGCGTCGACACCGCCGCCGTGCTCCTCGGCGCGGGTGTCTGCCTGTCCCTGATCGCGCAGATCGGCGAACAGATCGACTACCTGCGCTTCATGCCGCCCAAGACCGAGTCCAACAAGCGCAGTTGGTGGACCGCCGTGATCATGGCCGGCCCCGGCTGGGTGGTCCTCGGCGCCCTGAAGCAGGCCATCGGCGTCTTCCTCGCCGTCCACATCCTCACCGAGGTCGGCGCGGCCGCCGCCCCGGAGCCGATCCAGCAGTTCAAGGGCGCCTTCGACGCGATGATGCCGTCCTGGCTGGTCGTCCCGCTCGCCGTGGCCCTCGTCGTGATCAGCCAGATCAAGATCAACGTCACCAACGCCTACTCCGGCTCGCTGGCCTGGACGAATTCCTTCACCCGGGTCACCAGGCACTACCCCGGACGGATGGTCTTCGTCCTGGTCAACCTCGGCTTCGCGCTCGCCCTGATGGAGGCCGACATGTTCAGCTTCCTCAACAGCATCCTGGGCTTCTACTCGAACTGCGCGATCGCCTGGGTCGTCACCGTCGCCACCGACATCGGCGTCAACAAGTACCTGCTGAAGCTCTCCCCGCTGCAGCCCGAGTTCCGCCGCGGGATGCTGCACGCCGTCAACCCGGTGGGCGTGGTGGCCTTCGTCGCCGCCTCGGGCCTGTCGATCGCCATGTACTTCCACGCCCTCGGCGACACCCTCCAGCCGTACTCGCCGGTGGCCGCCGCCGTCATCGCCTTCGTCCTCACCCCGCTGATGGCGGTCGTCACCAGGGGCAGGTACTACCTGCGCCGCTCCGGCGACGGCATCGACGAGCCCCTGCTCGACACCGCGGGCAATCCCAGCGCGGTCGTCCTCGACTGCCACGTCTGCCACCAGCCCTACGAGCGCCCCGACCTGACCGCCTGTGACACCCATGAGGCGATCGTCTGCTCGTTGTGCCTGAGCACCGACAAGGTCGGCGACCACGTACTGCCCGCAGAGCCGGTACAGCCCGCACAGCCGCTCGGCGTCTGACCCCGACGCACCGGCGGCGCACCGCGCGCCGCCCCGACGCCCGCTCCGGAGGAGCCGCCCCGTGTTCGACACCCTGCTCGTCGCCAACCGCGGCGAGATCGCCTGCCGCATCCTGCGCAGCGCCCACGCCCTCGGCTTGCGCACGGTGGCGGTGTACTCCGACGCCGACAGCACCGCCCCGCACGTCCGGATGGCCGACCAGGCCGTACGGCTCGGCCCGGCGCCCGCCGCCGAGAGCTACCTGCGCGCCGACCTGGTCCTGGCGGCCGCCCTGGCGACCGGCGCGGGAGCGGTCCACCCCGGCTACGGCTTCCTCTCCGAGAACGCCTCCTTCGCCGCCGCGGTGGAGGCGGCCGGCCTGGTGTTCATCGGCCCGACCCCGGCCCAGCTGGAGGTCTTCGGCGCCAAGCACACCGCCCGGGCAGCCGCGCTCGCCGCCGGAGTGCCCCTGCTGCCCGGCAGCGGGCTGCTCGCCGACGAGGCGGCGGCGCTGAGCACGGCGGAGACGATCGGCTACCCGGTCATGCTCAAGGCCACCGGCGGCGGGGGCGGCATCGGCATGCGGGCCTGTGCCGGACCGCGGGAGCTGCGGGAGGCGTTCACCCAGGTCACCCGGCTGGCCCAGGGCAGCTTCGGGGACGGCGGGGTGTTCCTGGAGCGGTACGTGGACGGCGCCCGCCATGTCGAGGTGCAGGTCTTCGGCGACGGCGCCGGCGGGATCGCCGTGCTCGGCGACCGCGACTGCTCGCTCCAGCGCCGCAACCAGAAGGTCCTGGAGGAGGCCCCGGCACCGGACCTCCCCTTCCACGTCAGAACTCGACTGCACGCGACGGCAAGGGAGTTGTGCGCGTCGGTCGACTACCGCTCGGCCGGCACCGTGGAGTTCGTCCACGACCCCGCGCGCCAGGAGGCGTACTTCCTGGAGGTCAACACCCGCCTCCAGGTCGAGCACCCGGTCACCGAGGAGACCCATGGCGTGGACCTCGTCGCCTGGATGCTGCGTCTGGCCCGCGGCGAGACCGGCTTCCTCCACGAACCGGTCCCGCGCGGCCACGCGGTCGAGGCCCGGATCTACGCCGAGGACCCCGTCCTCGACCACCGCCCCAGCTCCGGCCTGCTGACCCGGGTCCGCTTCCCCGAGGGCGTCCGCGTCGACGGCTGGGTCGAGACCGGGCAGCTGATATCCACGGCGTACGACCCCATGATCGCCAAGATCATCGCGACCGGCGACGACCGCGCCGAGGCCCTGGACCGCCTCGCGCAGGCCCTGGCCGACACCAGGATCGACGGCGTGGAGACCAACCTCGGCCTGCTCCGCGCGGCCTGCCGGGCGCCCGAGGTGCGGGCCGCCGTGCACACCACCGCCACGCTCGCGGGCATCACCGATCCCCGTCCGCGCATCGACGTCGTGCGCGGCGGCGCGCAGACCACCGTGCAGGACTGGCCCGGGCGCACCGGCTACTGGGAGGTCGGCATCCCGCCCGGCGGCCCGATGGACGACCGCTCCTTCCGCCTCGGGAACACCGCCGTCGGCAACCCCGAGGGCGCGCCGGGCCTGGAGTGCACGCTGGAGGGAGCGGCCCTGCGCTTCTCCCACCCGCAGGTGGTCTGCGTGACCGGCGCACCGGCCGAGGTCCGGGTCGACGGACAGCCCGTCGAGCAGTGGCGGCCACTGGAGCTGACGGCGGGCCAGGTGCTGGACGTAGGAACCCCGAAGGGCCCCGGCATGCGGACCTACGTCCTCGTCCGCGGCGGCCTGGACACTCCCGACCACCTCGGCAGCGCCGCCACCTTCACCCTCGGCGGCTTCGGCGGGCACGCCGGACGGGCCCTGCGCGCCGGTGACGTCCTGCGCCCGGCGGCGCCCGCCCCCGACGCCCCGGCCCCTTCGGCGGTGCCGGCGGCGGACCGCCCGCACTTCGCCACCCACTGGCGGATCGCGGTCAGCGAAGGCCCGCACCCCGCACCGGACTTCCTCACCCGCGAAGGCCTGCGCACCGTCTACGGGACGGACTGGAAGGTCTCCGCCCAGTCCGCCCGCACCGGCGTACGGCTCATCGGCCCACGCCCCGAATGGGCCCGGCCGGACGGCGGCGAGGCCGGACTGCACCCCTCCAACGTCCACGACACCGCGTACTCCGTCGGCGCGGTCAACTTCACCGGTGACACGCCCGCCATCCTCGGCCCCGACGGCCCCAGCCTCGGCGGCTTCGCCTGCCCCGTCACCATCGTCCGCGCCGACCGCTGGAAGACCGGACAGCTGCGTCCCGGCGACACCGTGCGCTTCGTCCCCGTCAGCGAGGCGACCGCCGACGTCCTGCGCCGCACCCCCGCCCTGCCCATCCTGCCGACGGGCGGCGACCCGGACGGCGACGACGGCGTCCTCGCCCGCCGCCCGGCCACCGACACCACCCCCGAGGTGACGTACCGGCGCGGCGCCGAGGACAACCTCCTGGTCGAGTACGGTCCGATGACGCTCGACCTGGCACTGCGGATGCGCGTCCACGCCCTCGCCCAGCACCTGCGCGCCCTGCGCCCGTCGGGGCTGGTCGACATCACTCCCGGCGTGCGATCCCTGCACCTGCACACCGATCCCGACGCGCTCCCGTTGCGCACCCTCCTCGGCCTGCTCCAGGAGGCGGAGGACCAGCTCCCCGCGACCGCCGACCTGACCGTCCCCAGCCGGGAGGTCCACCTCCCGCTCTCCTGGGACGACCCCACCGTCCAGGAAGCCATCGCCCGCTACACGGCCTCGGTCCGCGACGACGCACCCTGGAACCCGTCGAACCTCGAGTTCATCCGCCGCATCAACGGCCTGGACAGCGTGGCGGCCGTACGGCAGGCCGTCTTCGCCGCCCAGTACCTCGTCCTCGGCCTGGGCGACGTCTACCTCGGTGCCCCCGCCGCCACCCCGCTCGACCCGCGCCACCGCCTGGTCACCACCAAGTACAACCCGGCCCGCACCTGGACCGCCGAGGGCGGGGTCGGCATCGGCGGCGCCTACCTGTGCGTCTACGGCTTGGAGAGCCCCGGCGGCTACCAGCTCATCGGCCGCACCGTCCCGGTCTGGGGCGGGCTGCGCCCACCCCGCTCCTTCGCGGACGGCGAGCCCTGGCTGCTGCGCTTCTTCGACCGCATCGTCTGGCACCCGGTGAGCCCGGAGGAACTCCTCGACGTCCGCGCCGACCTGGCCGCCGGACGCACCGCGCTGGACATCCGTCCCGGCACCTTCTCCCTCGGCGAGCACGAGCGCTTCCTGCGCGAGAACGCCGACAGCATCGAGGCCTTCCGCACCCGGCAGGCGGCCGCCTTCGAGGCGGAGCGCCAGGCGTGGGAGAAGGCGGGCGAGTTCGCGCCGCGCGAGGCACCCGACCCGGTCGTCCAGGACGCCGCCGCCCTGACCCTCGAACCGGGCAGCGTCCTGGTCGAGGCACCGCTCAGTTCGACCGTGTGGAAGGTCGAGGCCCGGCCGGGCGCCCTGGTCTCGCCCGGCCAGCCGCTGCTCGTGCTGGAAGCCATGAAGATGGAGGTGGTGGTCCGGGCCCCGGCCGGCGGCGTCGTCGCCGACGTCCTCGTCACCCCCGGCCAGCAGATCGACGCCGGCGCCCCGCTGGCCGTCGTCAGGGAGACGGCCGCAGAGACCGCCGCAGAGATCGTCGAAGAGACCGTCGAAGAAGCAGAAACCGTCGAGGAAGAGGTATCCGCATGACCCAGGCCCCGACCGTCAGCTGCGCCGAGCGCGTCACCGACGCCTACCGGCGCATCGCCGAAGCCGACCGGCCCGAGGTCTGGATCACCTTGCGCCCGGAGACCGACGTCCTGCCGGAGGCCCGCGAACTGGACCGGCGCATCGCCGCCGGGGCCGAACTGCCGCTGGCCGGAACGGTGGTGGCCGTCAAGGACAACATCGACGTGGCCGGCCTGCCCACCACCGCCGGCTGCCCCGACTACGCCTACACGCCGGGCAGTTCGGCACCCGCCGTACAGCGGCTGGTGGACGCGGGCGCGCTCGTCCTCGGCAAGACGAACCTGGACCAGTTCGCCACCGGCCTGGTCGGTACCCGGAGCCCCTACGGCCCCGTCCGCAACGCGCTGCGCCCCGAGAAGATCTCCGGCGGCTCCAGCTCCGGATCGGCGGTCGCCGTCGCCCTGGGCATCGCCGACATCGCCCTCGGCACCGACACCGCCGGCTCCGGCCGCGTCCCCGCCGCCCTCAACGGCATCGTCGGCGTCAAGCCGACCCTCGGGCTCGTCCCCACCACCGGGGTCGTCCCCGCCGCCCGCTCCTACGACGCCGTCACCGTCTTCGCCCGCACCCTCACCGAGGCCCAACGGGCCCTGGCCGTCATGCTCGGCCCCGACGAGAGCGATCCGCTCAGCCGCAGCTGGCCGGACGACGTCCGCCTGTCGGCCCCGGAGCACCCACGCATCGCGATCCCCGGGGACGCGGACCTCGCACCGCTCTCCCCGGAGGCTCGGGCCGCGTTCCACACGGCCGTCAAGCACCTGGAGGCCACCGGCGCCGAGACCACCGTCATCGACGTCTCGCCCCTGCTCCAGGCGGCACGGCTCCTCTACGACGGCGCGCTCGTCGCCGAACGCTACGCCGCGGTGGGCGAGTTCATCTCCCGTGACCCGTCGGCCGCCGACCCCACCGTGGCCGGGATCATCCTCGCCGCCGCCGACCTGCCCGCCCACGCCCTGGCCGCCGACCAGGAACGCCTCGACGGCTACCAGGGGATCGCCCGCCGGCTGCTGTCCGGCTACGACGCGCTGCTCCTGCCGACCACCACCGAACACCCCGACATCGCCGCCGTCCAGGCCGACCCCGTCACCGTCAACTCCCGCCTGGGCACCTACACCAACTTCGTCAACCTCCTCGACCTCGCCGCCGTCGCCGTCCCGGCCGGCGAGGCCGACGGCAGCCCCTTCGGCGTCAGCGTCATCACCCGCGCCTTCGAGGACCAGCCCGCGCTCGACATCGCCGCCCGTCTCACCGGCGAACAGGCCCCGACCCCCCTGCCCGGCACCGGGGTCGACCTCGCCGTCTTCGGCGCCCACCTGCGCGGCCAGCCCCTCAACCGGCAGCTCACCGACACCGGCGCGCGCTACGCGGGCGAGGTCACCACGACGGCCGCCTACCGGCTCACCGCGCTGACCACCGTCCCGCCGAAGCCCGGCCTGGTCCGGGTCGGCCCGGGCGCCGGGGGCCCGATCACCGGGGAACGCTGGACCCTCTCACCCGCCGCCCTCGGCCGCCTCCTGGCCGGCCTGCCCGCTCCCATGTCCCTGGGCCGGATCGAACTCGCCGACGGCAGCTGGGTGCTGGGCTTCCAGTGCGACCCGCACACCGCGTCCACCGGAGCGGACATCACCCACCACGGCGACTGGCGCAGCTACCTCGCGACGATCGCATCCTGACCGGACGGACGGTGCCAGCGGCGGGGTTCCCCCGTCCATGAGGACGGGTTCTCACCGGTGGAGCCACGTCGCCGTCACGGTGAAACTTTCACCCTCGGGATCGAACCGATCGGCCGAATCACCAGGACGACGGGATGGAACCCGACCATTCCTTGACAGGTCGCGGCCACTGATGCAACGTCATCACTCCGAAACACGGCCGAAACACGAGCAGGCCCGCCGCAGGCTCGGCAAGATTGTTAGCGCTCACAACGCCCGACGAACCCTTGCCGACAGCCGGGGCGCCTGCTCGACCGCCGCCGCCGTCACCAGCCCGCAGAGGAAGAGGTCCCATGCCACGATCCCGGTACCTGAAGTCCCGCCTGCTCGCCGTACTCCTCGCGATCGGCGCCGCGTTCGGCGTGAGCCTGTCCGTCGCCCCCCAGGCCGGTGCCGCCTCGTTGACCCGGATCACCGACTTCGGCGACAACCCGACCGGCCTGCAGATGTACGTGTACGTGCCGAACGGCGTCAAGGCCAACCCGCCCGTCCTGCTGGCGCTGCACGGCTGCCAGGGCTCCGGGCCCTACCTGTACTCCAGCACCGACTTCGGAGCACTGGCCGACCGGTACGGATTCATCGTCGTCTACCCCTCGACCAACCCCGGCGGCAGTTGCTGGGACGTCTCCTCCGACCAGGCGCTGAGGCGCAACGGCGGCAGCGACCCGGTCGGGCTGATGTCGATGATCACCTACACCGAGCAGCACTACGGCGGGAACCGCAACGCCGTGTACGTCACCGGCGAGTCCTCGGGAGGCATGATGACCAACGTCATGCTCGCCGACTACCCGGACGTGTTCAAGGCGGGCGCGGCCTTCATGGGCGTGCCCTACCACTGCTTCTACACGGGCACCGTACGCGGCTGGAACGGCCCCTGCGCCGGGGGTCAGGTCTCGATGGCCGCGCAGCAGTGGGGCGACCTGGTGCGCGGCGCCGATCCCGGCTACACCGGGCCGCGCCCCCGCGTGCAGTTGTGGCACGGCACCGCCGACCCGATCCTGAACCACCGCGACCTCGGCGAGGAGACCAAGCAGTGGACGAACGTCCTCGGAGTGGGCCAGACCCCGTCCTCGAGTGACACCCCGGCCGCCAACTGGAACCGGAGCCGGTACGCCGACCGCTCCGGCACCACCCAGGTCGAGACGTACAGCATCGCCGGGGCCGGGCACCAACTGCCCGTCCAGGGCACGCCGATGGCCGCCACCGCCATCCACTTCATGGGGCTGGACGGCAGCCGCACCGCCCCCGCCGGCACGGGTGCGCTGCGCGCGGTGGGCGCGGGCAGCTGCCTGAGCAACCCGAACTCCAGCACCACGCCCGGCACTCAGCAGCAGATCCGCGGCTGCACCGGCGGGGCCGAGCAGACCTGGACGCACAGCCCGTCGAACGAGCTGACGCTCACGGTCGGCGGCAGCGTGCTGTGCCTGGACGCCGACGACCGGGGCACCGCCAACGGCACCAGGGCGATCGTCTGGTCGTGCAACGGCCAGGCCAACCAGCAGTGGAACGTCAACTCCGACGGCACGATCACGAGCGTCCAGTCCGGCCTGTGCCTGGATGTGACCGGAGGGTCCACCACCGACGGCACCCCGGTCGAGCTCTGGTCCTGCAACGGCGGCACCAACCAGCAGTGGGCCCTCGGCCGGCCCTCGGCCGGTCGGACCCCACCGCACACCGCGGTGAACGCGAACAGCAGTGAGCGCGAACAGCCGTGACAAGGGAGAGCCGCTTGACTTCCTCCCCCTCCCGGAGGAGGGGGTTCTCCTCGGCCTCGCGGCTGAGCCGCTGCGCGTGAGCGCCATGGCCAACGGCACTCAGGCCCGACTGTGGGACTGCAAGGGCGACGCCGGCCAGCAGTGGAACGTCAACTCCGGTGGCAGCATCCCGTGCCGGTGGCATCCGGGCACAGGCCCGACTGCGCTCCGGTGACCGTGCCGACTGCCCCCCGCGCGGTCAGGACTGCGCCCGCTCCGGGGTGCGTTGCAGCCGGAAGGCGTCCGCGAGGACGGCCTGGGCGAGCACCCGGGCCGGGCCGCGGGCGGTGGTGCGTCCGGTGGTGAGGGCGAAGTCGGTGGTGCCCAGGTCCGGCAGGCCCGGCTGGTCGGGCAGCGGCCGCAGGCCCGACGGGATCAGGCTCCGGGCGTGCGGCACCACGCCGAGGCCGGCCAGCGCGGCGGCCCTGACCCCGGACAGGCTGGTGCTGGTGCAGGCGATCCGCCAGGGTCGGCCGTCGCGTTCGCAGGCCGCCAGGGCGCGCGCCCGGGTGATGCTGGGCGGCGGGTAGACGATGAGCGGCAGCGGCTCCGCCGGGTGGTCCGGCCGGAAGTCCTCCGCCGCGGCCCACACCAGCCGGTCCTGCCAGACCAGTCGGCCCTGGGAGTCGCCGCCCGGCGGGCGCTTGCCGAGCACCAGGTCGAGCCGCCCGTCGGCCAGTTGCTCGTGGAGCACGGCGCTGAGCCCGACGGTGAGTTCGAGGTCGACCTGGGGGTTGCGCCGCCGGAAGCCCCGCAGGATCTGCGGCAGTTCGGTGTGGACGAAGTCCTCCGAGGCGCCGAACCGCACCCGCCCGCGCACCTGTGTCCGCGCGAAGTGGTCGAGCGCCTGCTCGTGCGCCTCCAGGATCGCCCGGGCGAAGCCGAGCATCTCCTCGCCTTCGCCGGTGAGCTGCACGGAGTGGGTGTCGCGCAGGAAGAACCGCCGCCCGGCAGCCTCCTCCAGCCGCCG
Organism: Kitasatospora sp. NPDC096128; assembly: GCF_040303105.1. Lineage (NCBI taxonomy): Bacteria > Bacillati > Actinomycetota > Actinomycetes > Kitasatosporales > Streptomycetaceae > Kitasatospora > Kitasatospora sp. NPDC096128. The sequence continues at coordinate 41,341 of NZ_JBEOSP010000044.1, forward strand.
CACGTGCTGGCTGACCGTCGACTGCCGCAGGCCCAGCCGTTGGGCGGCGCGGGTGAAGCCGCCGGTCTGGGCCACCGCGAGGAAGGACCTCAACTGCACCGGATCGAACATCCGGCCACCCTATCCGCTGATATCACGAATCATGATGACAGTGAGTGCGACCAGCAGGATTCACCATCACCCGAACGCGCGTCAGGCTGAGACCGTCCCAGCCGAACCACCAGCGCGGAGAACCATGCCCGGCCCGAACGCCCCAGCCCCAGCCCCAGCCCCACCCCGATCCCGCCCAACAGGCCGCCTGCGCGCCCGGCCGCTGCTGCGGCGCCGCGCCCGCCTCCGGGTCGACCCGTTCATCGCCTCCCTGCTCGGCACCGTGGCACTCGCCGCCCTGCTCCCCGCCCGCGGCGCCGCCGCCCCGGTCGTCTCGGACGCCGCCACCGGCGGGGTCGCCGTGCTGTTCTTCCTCTACGGCGCCCGGCTCTCCGCCCGCGAGGCCTGGAACGGGCTCAAGCAGTGGCGGCTGCACGGCACCGTGCTCGCGGTGACCTTCGTCCTCTTCCCCCTGCTCGGGACAGCCGCCCACCTGCTGGTGCCGAGCGTCCTGACACCGCAGCTCTACCAGGGCCTGCTGTTCCTGACCCTGCTGCCCTCCACCGTGCAGTCCTCGATCGCCTTCACCTCGATCGCCCGCGGCAACACCGCCGCCGCGGTCTGCAGCGCCACCTTCTCCAGCCTCTTCGGCGTCCTCCTGACCCCGCTGCTCGCCGCCGTACTGCTGCACACCAAGGGCGGCGTCTCGGCGGGCACCGTGCTGGAGATCGCCGAGCAACTCCTCCTGCCCTTCGCCGTCGGCCAGGTGCTGCGCCGCTGGATCGCCGCCTGGACGGCCCGCCACCGCGCCGTCCTCGCCCTGGTGGACCGCGGCTCGATCCTGCTGGTCGTCTACAGCGCCTTCAGCGCCGCCGTCGTCGGCGGGATGTGGAGCACGCTCTCGCTCCCCCGGCTGGCCGCCCTGCTGGTGACCGAGTCGGCGTTGCTGGCACTGGTCCTGACCGCCACCCTGCTGGGCGGCCGCCGGCTCGGCTTCGACCGCGGTGATCTGATCGCGATCGTCTTCTGCGGCTCCAAGAAGAGCCTGGCCGGCGGCGTCCCGATGGCCGCCGTGCTCTTCCCCGGTGCGGCGGCCGGGCTGATGGTGCTGCCGCTGATGCTCTTCCACCAGCTGCAGCTGATGGTCTGCGCCGTCCTGGCCCGCCGCTGGGCCGCCCAGACCCCGGCCGCCCAGGCCCCGGCCGCCGGGGCGAGCCGCCCGAACGAAGCGCTCGCCCAGGCCTGACGCCCGCCGGAGCCCTCACGACCAGGGGTCGCACGACCGAGGCGGGCAGGAAATCCAGGTGCCCCGGCCGCCACTCGCCCCTACCCTTCCCGCCATGGACAGTACCGGGGCCGAGCGGCTCCTGAACGTCGTGGACGTCGAGGCCACCTGCTGGGCCCGCGGCCAACCGCAGGGCGCGGTGAGCGAGATCATCGAGATCGGGCTGACCGTCGTCGACCTGGCCACCGCGGAGCGCCTCGCCCGGCACCGGATCCTGGTGCGTCCCGTCCGCTCCACGGTCAGCGGGTTCTGCACGGAGTTGACCGGCCTCACGCAAGGCGAGGTGGACGGCGGGGTCGGCTTCGCCGAGGCGTGTCGGCTGCTCGCGACCGAACACCACGCCGGGTCCCGCCCGTGGGCCAGTTGGGGCGACTACGACCGCAACCAGTTCACCCGGCAGTGCCGGTCCACCCGGACGCCCTATCCCTTCGGCCGGCACCACACCAACGCCAAGGCGGTCTTCACCGAGGCGTACGGCCTGCGCAGACGCCCCGGCATGGCGGAGGCCCTGGAGCTCGCCGGGCGGCGGCTCGAAGGCCGCCACCACCGCGGCGAGGACGATGCCTGGAACATCGCCGGCCTCGTCCTCCACCTCTCCGAGCGGGGCGTCTGGCCGGACCCGAGCTGAGCGCCCCGTCTCCCCTGTTCAGACTGCGGCCTGACGGGCCGCCAGGTCGTCCAGGATGGTGGCGGTGGCGGTCGCGCCGAAGCGTTCGGCGCCGGCGGCCACGAACTCCAGCATCCGGTCCAGGGTGCGCACCCCGCCCGCGGCCTTGACCCTCATGTGCGCGGGGACGTTCGCCCGCATCAGCCGGACGTCCTCCAGGGTCGCGCCGCCGGGCGCGAAGCCGGTGGAGGTCTTCACGAAGTCCGCGCCCGCCAGGGTGCTGAGCCGGCAGGCGCGCAGTTTGGCCTCGTCGTCGAGGTAGGCGTTCTCGAAGATCACCTTGGTCAGGCCGGCGCCCGCCGCGGCGTCGACGACCGCCGCGATGTCCTGCCGCACCGCGTCGTCCTCGCCACCGAGCAGCAGGCCGATGTTGAGCACCATGTCGAGTTCGGTCGCGCCCGCCGCCAGGGCGTCGGCCGCCTCGCCCGCCTTGGTCGCCGTGGTGGTGCCGCCGTGCGGGAAGCCGACGACGGTGCCGACCGCGACCGCGGTGCCGGCGAGCGCCTTGACCGCGAGGGTGACGTCGGCGGGGCGCACGCAGACGGCGGCGACGTCGTAGGTCGCGGCGAGTTCGCAGCCGAGCAGGACCTCGGTGGTGGTGAGTTCGGGCCGCAGGAGCGAGTGGTCGATCATCTTGGCGAGCTGCCGGACCTCGATGCCGGTGGAGTCCATGAGCCTGTCCTAGGGGTGAGGCGTTTTCGCGGCGCACCGCTCGGGGCGCGACCGCGCGGACGGTCCGACCGTAGCCCACACCTGTCTAGCTGTCTATACAGCCAGGCGGGGCACACGCCCACGGTGAATGTGACGCGAATCACGTTGCACACCCCTTGCCATTGATGTCTTTCGCCATGGAATGTCCCGCTCTGCACTGGTCTACGCTGGTTGACTAGACAGCTAGACGGCGTAGTCTCAATTTCGGAGGCCCCCTTTTGGAAACGGATTTCGCGCCCAGGTACCACCGGATCGAACAGGCGCTCCGGAGCCGGATCGCCGAACACCGACCACACGACCCGCTCCCCTCGGAAGCGGATTTGTGCGAGGAATTCGGGGTGAGCCGCATGACCGCCCGGGCAGCCGTTCAGCGGCTCGTCACGGAAGGTCTGGTCTACCGGGTTTCCGGGCGCGGGACATTCGTCGCGGAACCGCCGACGCACCGTCGCGCGGAAAACCTCGTCCGATTCAGCGAAGAAATGCGCAGACAGGGCCGGAAGCCCTCGTCACGACTGATTTCGGCCGCTCTCCGGGCGGCTCGGCCGGAGGAGGTCCACCGGCTCCGGCTCCGCAAGTCGGCCCAGGTCGTCGAGATCGACCGGGTCCGGCTGGCCGACGGGATCCCGACCGCACTGGAGCGGGCGGTGTTCCCCGAGGACCTCGCCGCCCTGCTGGAGGTCGACTTCCGGACGGCCTCGATGCACGAGACGCTCGCCGGGCTCGGCCGGACGCCGACCCGCGGATACTCCTCCATCCGGGCCGAGACGGCCGGTGAGCGCGAGGCGGAGCTGCTGGCGGTGGCCCCGGGCACCGCCCTGCTCGTCGAGGAACGCCTCATCACGGACCAGGACGAGCACCCCCTGGAACTCACCCGGACCCGCTACGTGGGCGACCGGTACGCACTGGACGTCGCCTTCGAGGTCGAATCCTGAGACGACCCCCGAGCCGCGCGGTCGCCGCCACGACCCGCGGGAGGACGAAGGGTCGCGACCGCGGGCAGACGAAGGGCGCCGAACGAACCGCACGGAACGACATTTCCGACGGGGGACTGCAACAACCGGCGGGCGATGCGGCCCGCCACTGCCAGCGGTGGAACGACACGAATGTGCGGAGGGAAAACCGTGTACGCGTACCTGATGTCCTCTCCCGGCGAAATAAATCGCACCGTGGTGCCCGACCCGGAATGTCGCGAGGACGAGATCCTGCTGCAGACCGAGGCCGTTTCGATCTGCTCGACCGACGTCTCCTACTTCCGCGGCCACCTCTTCTCCGAGAAATGGCCGATCATTCCCGGGCACGAATACGTGGGAAGGGTCGTCGAGGTCGGAAAGCGGCTGCGGGACGACGTCCGACCGGGCGACCGGGTCACCTACTGGGGACAGACCGACTTCGACGGAATGGCCGAGTACCGGGCGCTGCGCCCGCTCTTCCCCGGCCGAGCCGGCGTCGAGACGGCCTGGTACACCGGGCGGAACTTCTACGACGCCGACCAGGCCGCGGCGGTCGTCCTGCCGCCGCACGTGCCCTCGGACCTCGCCTCCGTGATCGAGCCGCTGACCTCCGTCCTGCGCTCGTTGCTGCTCAACCCGCCGAAGCCCGGCGACACCTGCGTCGTCCTCGGCTGCGGCCCCAGCGCCCAGTTGGCCGTCCAGGTGCTGCACCGCCACCTCGGCGCCGGCTCGATCACCGTGCTGGACCGCAACAGCGAGCGGATGGACCTCGCACTGCGGCACGGCGCCGCCCACGCCTTCAACACCGACACCCAGGCCGCGGAACTCGAGGCGTACGTGCGCGAGCACCACGACCACTACGCGGACTACGTCTTCGACGCCCTGCCCCACATCGCGGCGCCGGTGCGCCCCGCCGGGCCGACCGGCGCCCCGGACAAGGACATCCGGGAGATCGCGATGGGCCTGCTGCGCCCCGGCGGCTCGTACGTCATCTACGGCGCGACGGCCGTCCCGCAGCGGCTCAACACCTGGATGATCCTGGCCAAGGGCCTCAAGCTGCTCTCCACCCCCTTCGACGTCCGCTCGTTCCCGATGGCCCGCTCCGCGCACGTCACCGCCGTGGCCCTGCGGCTCGTCGAATCGGGTCTGGTCGACCCCGCCCCGCTGATCACCACCCGGGCCCGGCTCGACGACGAGGCCGCCGTCCGCGAGGCGTTCACCGGGTACGGCCTGGGCGCGTCGATGAAGACCTCACTGCTGGCCCCGTCCGTCCTCCTCGACCACGTGCGCCGCACGGCCGCCGCGACCGTCCCCGCCCTCTCGGCCGCCGCGACCGCGTCCGGGGCCGGCACCCCCGGCGCCCTCGCCGAGCAGGCCGGGATACCCGGGTGACCGCCGCCCCGGCGCCGGTCGCCCGGGCCCAGGGGATCCCTGCCTTCGCCCGCGACCGGCTGACCGCCACGGCCTACGGCGGCCTGGCCGTGTACGCCTACGTCCTCTACGCGCTGGGCCCGCTGCTGCCGCTGCTGCGCCAGGACCTGCGGCTGTCCTACGCGCTGATGAGCCTGCACTCCACCGCCTTCGCCGCCGGCGCGATGCTCACCAACCTGCTGTTCCGCCGACTGCGGACCCGCCTGGACCACCGGGTGCTCTTCTGGTCCGCGCTCACCACCCTGGCCCTGGGCTCGCTCCTGCTCGCGACCGGGCTCTCCGCCGCCGTCACCCTCACGGCGGCGCTGCTGGGCGGGATCGGCGGGGCGCTGCTGCAGACCACCGCCCTGGCGGTGCTGGCCGAGCACCACGGCGCCCACGAATCCCTGCGGGCCCGGGCCCTGGTCGAGGCCAACGCCGCGGCGAGCGTCAGCGCGCTCGCCGCGCCGCTGGTCATCAGCGGCCTGGACGGCGCCGGGGCCGCCTGGAACTGGTGCCTGGTGCTGCCGGCCCTCGCCGTCGCCGCCATGTACCCGGTACTGCGCGCGGAGCCGCTGCGCCCACGCGCCCTGCCCTCCCCCGGGGGAGCCACGACGGCGGCCCGGCAGCCCGACCGACCGGGCGGCTCGTTCCCGCTCCGCGCCGCCCTGTGCGGCCTGGTCGTCGGCTTCGAGTTCTGCCTCGCCTACTACGCCGCGCCCCTGCTGACCAGCACCGCCGATCTGACGGACGGTCAGGCCTCATCCGCCCTGGCCCTGTTCTACGGCGGTGAGCTGGCCGGCCGGCTCGCGGGCAGCCGGCTGACGGCCGGCGCCCGGACCGCCCGCTCGGCCGCGCTGGTGGCCGGCTCGCTGACCGTCGCCGCCGCCGGGTTCCTCGCCCTGTGGCTCGCCTCCACCAACTGGCTCGCCCTGCTGGGCCTGTTCCTCGGTGGGCTGGGCGTCGCCAACCTCTTCCCGCTGACCCTCTCGCTCGCGGTGAGCGCGGCCCCGGGCCGCACCGACCAGGCCACGGCCCGCGTCCAACTCGCGGTCAGCACCTGCATCATGCTCGCACCCCTGCTGCTCGGCACGCTGTCCGACCGACTCGGCGTCCGATCGGCCTTCGGCCTCGCCGGCCTCCTGCTGCCCCTCGCCGCGCTGCTGCTCGCCACCGGGCGACGCCGCCCGGCCCCCTCCGACGCGTCCCCCTCGGGAGCCACCCCGCATGTCCGCCACTGAGAGCTCCGCCCGGGCCCGCGACACCCTGGCCCGCAACCACCGCACCGGATTCTCCCGGGCCGCCCAGCGCCACTACGACTTCACCTGCCCCTCCCCGGACAGCTACCCCTTCCAATGGGCCTGGGACAGCAGCTTCCACGCCATCGCCCTCACCCACGTCGACACCCGCCGGGCCCGGGACGAACTGCGCTCCCTGCTCAGCGCGGCCACCCCGACCGGCTTCCTGCCGCACATGGTCCTCTGGCAGGACGACCTGCGCCCGCGGGCCACCGAGGACTTCAGGATCGACCTCTGGGAGGGGTGGCGGTCCGTCACCATCGCCCCGCCCGTGGTGGCCCGGGCCGTCGAGCGGGTGTACCGGGCCACCGGCGACAACCTCTGGCTGCGCCGCGTCCTGCCGCCGACCCTCGCCTTCTTCGGCTGGCTCAGGGAGCACCGCACCAGCCCCGGCACCGGCCTGCTGGAGATCTACCAGCCCGACGAGTCCGGACTGGACAGCAGCCCCAAGTACGACGGCGCCCTCGGCATCGAAGCGGCCGCCGAGGGCGCGGTGCGCGACGCCTGGCACGACGCGATGCGCTCGCTGATCACCGCCTACTCCTCCCCCGCCCGCACACCGGAGACCCCGCTGCGCGCGCGGCGGCTGTTCGTCTGGAACGACGTGCTCGTCAACACGGTCTACGCCGACGGGCTGGCCTGCCTGGCCCGCCTGATGCGGACGGCCGGAGCCAACGGGCGCGCAGCGAACGGGCGCACCGCGGACCGGCTGGCCGCGGAGTCCGGCGCGATCGGCGCCGCCCTGATGCGCCACTGCTGGGACGAGACCACCGGCGCCTTCCACGACCTCGACCTGGTCGCCGGCAAGCGCGACGGGATCCTCACGGCCGGCTCCCTGCTGCCCGTCCTCCTGGACTCGGTGCCGGAGCCCGCCGCCCGCCGGGTGATCGAGCAACACCTGCTGAACGAACGGGAGTTCTGGCGGCCCCACCCGGTGCCCAGTGTCGCCGCCACCGAACCCTCCTACGACCCCGGGTTCCGCACCGGGGCCATCTTCCGCGGCTCCAGCTGGATCAACCTCAACTGGTACCTGTACTGGGGCCTGCGCCGACGCGGCTACCGGGCGGAGGCCGACACGCTCGCGGCGCGCAGCTGCGCACTCGTCGCGGCCTCCGACACCACCCGGGAGTGCTACGGCCCGGAGGACGCGGCCGGGCACGGCGCGCGCTCCTTCGGCTGGAGCTCCCTCGTCCTGGACCTGGCCGCCGCCCCGGCCGCGTCGACGGAAGAGGGCTGACATGGCCAACTGGGGATTCCTGGGCGCCGGTTCGATCGCCGCCTCCAGCCTCGCCCCCGCCGTGCACGCGGCCCACGGCCCGCGCCTGCACGCCGTCGCCGCGACCGACGCGCGACGGGCCCGGGCCCTCGACCCGGCGCGGGTGTACCCCGACTACGGGGACCTGCTGGACGACCCGGCCGTCGACATCGTCTACATCGCGCTCCACAACAGCGCTCACCGCCCGTGGGTGGAACGCGCCCTGCGCGCGGGCAAGCACGTGCTGTGCGAGAAGCCGCTCGGGCTGACCGCCGCCGAGGTCGCCGCCATGACCGCCACGGCCCGGGCCACCGGACGGCTGCTCGTCGAGGCCGCCTGGAACCGTTGGCACCCGCGCACCCGGGACCTCGAAGGCCTGATCGCCCGCGGCGCGATCGGCACCGTCCGCTCCGTCACCGCCCGGTTCGACGGTCTCGCCCCCGCCCCCGGCAACTACCGCCGCGACGCCGCCCTCGGCGGCGGCGCCCTCTACGACGTCGGCTACTACGCCGTCTCCGCCGCACTCGCCGCCTTCGGCTGGCGCGCGCCGAACGTTCTCCGGGCCGAGCAGGACCACTGGCAACCCGGCTCCGCCGACTCGGCCACCCGCGTCCTGCTGGAGTTCCCCGGCCGGGGAACGGCCGAGGTCGGCTGCTCGCTCGTCGGCGCCGTGTCCGAGACCTTCACCGCCACCGGCACGGACGGCTCGATCACCCTCGCCCCACCGGCCTACTGCGCCGGCTCCGCCGCCAGCGACCTCACCGCCACCGGCGCGGACCGGCGCCACTACCCGGCCCAGAACCCCTACCGCCTGATGGTCGAGGCGGTGGACTCCGCCGCCCGGGGGGACACCACCGCCCACCTCGTCCCGCTCGCGCAGTCACTCCTCATCGCGACCACCCTGGACGCCGTCCGCGGCCACCTTGCAGGAGGCGGCTGACGACCGACACCGGCCGGCCCCGGTTCGGCTCCCCGGCACCCGGCCCGACCTGCCGCGATCCGGGAAGCTCTGATTCGATAGGGGGCGTCGCCACCGTCGTCACCGCCGTCTGCAAGGAGCAGGACCCTGAGTACGTCGTTCGCCGAAGCCTTGTCCGTCGGCCTGCTGGTCCTGGTGCTGGTCTGTGCGGTGGCCCGGCCGTGGGGGTGGCCGGAGGCGGTGGTCGCGGTGCCGGCCGCGGGGCTGGTGGTCGCCACCGGCGCGATCCCGTGGGCGCACGCGGTGGCCGAGGCGCAGCGGCTCGGGCCGGTGATCGGGTTCCTGGCGGCCGTGCTGGTGCTTGCGCAGTTGTGCGACGACGAGGGGCTGTTCCGCGCCTGCGGGGCCTGGATGGCCCGCACCGCGGCCGGGAGTCCGCGGCGGCTGCTGGCCCAGGTGTTCGTCGTCGCGTCGGTGATCACGGCGGTACTCAGCCTGGACGCCACCGTGGTGCTGCTGACGCCGGTGGTGTTCGCCACGGCGGCCCGGCTCGGTGCCCGCCCCAAGCCGCACCTGTACGCCTGCGCCCACCTGTCGAACACCGCCTCGCTGCTGCTGCCGGTCTCCAACCTCACCAATCTGCTGGCCTTCGCCGCCAGCGGGCTCAGCTTCACCCGCTTCGCCGCCCTGATGGCGCTGCCCTGGCTGGCGGCCGTCGCGGTGGAGTACGTGGTGCTGCGCCGCTACTTCGCCGCCGACCTGGACGCGGGCACCGCGGCCGACGCCGAGGTGGCCGTACCGGAGATGCCGCTGTTCGCGCTGCTCACGGTGGCGGGCACGCTGGCCGGCTTCGTGCTGACCTCGGTCGTCGGGGTCGATCCGGCCTGGGCGGCCGCGGCCGGCGCCCTGGTGCTGGCCGTCCGGGCGCTCGCCCGGCGCCGCACCTCCCCGGCGGCGATCGTCCGCTCGGCCGCCGTGCCGTTCCTGGCCTTCGTCCTCGCGCTCGGCATCGTGGTCCGGGCGGTGGTCGACAACGGGCTGGCCTCCGCGCTCGGGCACCTCCTCCCGGGCGGCAGCTCGCTGCCCGCCCTGCTCGGCGTCGCGGCGCTGGCGGCCGTCCTGGCGAACGTCATCAACAACCTGCCCGCCACCCTGGTGCTGCTCCCGCTGGCCGTCCCCTCCGGCTCCGGCGCCGTCCTGGCCGTGCTGCTGGGGGTGAACATCGGCCCCAACCTCACCTACGCCGGCTCGCTGGCCACCCTGCTGTGGCGGCGGATCGTCCGCGAGCACGACACCGAGATCGGCCTGGGCGAGTTCACCCGGCTCGGGCTGCTCGTGGTACCCGCCGCCCTGACGGTCTCCGTGGTGGCACTGTGGGGGTCCCTGCAGATCATCGGAGTTTGAGGAGGCCGACACCGTGACCGTCGTCGTCTGGATCGCCGAAGGCACCTGGCCCGCCTGTGTGGACGCCGCCCGCGTCCACGCGCCGCAGGGCGCGGAGCTCGTCCTGCTGCACGTCAGCGGCCAGGACGTGCCCGGCGTCGCGCACGGCGCCTTCGCCGGCCTGCTGGGGCGCGGCCACCGCGAACGCGACCCCGGCGACCAGGTGGAGCGCCTCGCCGCCGCCTCCGCCCGGCACCTCCTGGACGCCGCCGCCGACCGCCTCGGCCGCCCCTGCACCCGGCTGGAGCGCACCGGCCGCACCGAACGCGAGGTGGTCACGGCGGCCGAGGGGGCCGAGCTGCTGGTCCTGGCCCGGGACGGCGACCGCACCCGGCTGGGGCCCCACAGCCTCGGCCCCGCCACCCGCTTCGTCGTCGACCACGCCCCCTGCCCCGTCCTGCTCGTCTGGCCGGAGCCGGCGCCGGGGGCCGAGACCCTGCCCCCTCCTCCGCCGCACCGGCACCGGTAGGCGTTCGGTGCCCGGCGTCCGGCCTCGGGTGGGAAGAGCCGGAGGCGGTCCCGTGATCGACTGAGCCGGCCCGCGAACCGCGCCCGCCCGCCCGCGCCCGCCCGCCCGGGTCAGGGCGCCTGCGGCACCGGCTTCCACGGCGTGTTCGCAGCTGGTCGGCCGGATATGACTGCACGGTGCTGTGCCGTCAACGCGGAGCGGTTATTTCACTCACTCGGACGGAGGGCATGCACCCTTCCGCCGCAGCTCGGGGCGCCCGCACAGCCGGTCGCGCACACCCGAGGTACACGTGATCTCCGCAGAAGCCCCGCGCCGGACCGCTGTCGCGACGGGGGCGGACCTGCATAGGCTCCGCAGACACCCGTCGCGGCACACGGGCACCTTACGGAAGATCGAATGAGTTACTGCACGTTCTGCCAGCGGCACCTCAACGGCGCCCTCTCCTGCCCCGGCTGCGGGCGGCCCGCAGAGGCGCTCCCGCAGCAGGCTCCGGTCCGCCCGGCCGCGGCCCCGGCCACCGCGGCGCCCGCGCCCCGGCGGGCCCGGCGGCGATCGAACCGGCGGCGCGGCGCCCTGCTCGGCCTGGTCGCGCTCGGCGTGGTGGCGGGCGGACTGACCACCGCGGTGGTGGCCTTCGGCGAGGGCGACGGCTCGGCGGTCCCGCTCCCGCCGGGCGGGACGACGGCGCCCGCGTCGACGGCCACGCCGTCCGCGCCCGGCTCCGCGCGCACCCCCACGACGACGCCGACCGCGCCGGGCACCGCGAGCGCCCCGGCACAGCCCTCGGCCACCAGCGCCCGGCCCAGCGCGTCGCGGACGACCGCCGCCCCGTCACGCCCGGCCGCGTCGACCGCCCCCCAGCCCGCGCCACCCACCGCGGCGCCGACCACCGGGGGGCACTCCCCCAGCCCGACCGCACCCTCCCCCTCACCCTCCGCGACGGCGACCTGCAAGCCGTTCCTGTTCTGGTGCACCTGACCCCTTCGGGAGCGGTCGAGGGCGCGGCGGGATGATGTCGGCCTGCTCGGGCGCGGGCAACCGGCTCCGGACCCCGCGCAGCTGAACACGGCCGCACGGCCGGTCCCGCCACGGTGGCGGGACCGGCCGTGCGGCACCCGCCGTTACGGTGCGCCGGTCGGCGCGAGCGCGTGGACGGTGACGATCGGGTGCAGCCGGCGGGTGTGGTCGACCGGGCGGACCGGGCCGGTGAGCCGCAGCGTCGCGGTGAGCCGGTGGTCGGTACTGGAGGCGGCGATCCGCAGTTCCAGGGCGCCGGGCTCGACGACCCGCCGGCCGTCGCGGCCGGTGAAGGAGGCCAGATCGGCGGGGACGGTCAGCTCCACCCGGCAGCCCGCTCCGGCGTCCAGCGGGATCCGCCGGTAGCCGATCAGCCGCTGCACCGGCTGGACGACGGAGGCCACCGGGTCGTGGAGGTAGAGCTGCACCACCTCGGTGCCCGCCCGGGTGCCGGTGTTGTGCAGCTCGAAGGCCAGCCGGAACGCTCCGTCGGTGCCCGTCTCGGCGGTCGCCACCGCCAGGGCGGACCAGCTGAACTCGCTGTAGCCGAGCCCGTGGCCGAAACCGAAGGCCGGAGTCGGGTCGGTGCTGGAGACCCCGCCGGCCTGGGCCAGCCGGGCGGCCAGGTAGGTGGAGGGCTGGACGCCGGGGTGCGCGGGGACGGAGACGGGCAGCCGCCCGGACGGGTTGACCCGGCCGCTGAGCACCCCGGCGAGCGCCGTCGTCCCGGACTCGCCGGGGAAGAAGCACTGGACGATCCCGGCCGCCTCGGTGACGGCGCGGCCCAGCGCGTACGGCCGCCCGGCCAGCAGGGTGACCACCGCCGGAGTCCCGACGTCCAGCACCGCCTCCAGCAATTCCCGCTGCTTGCCGGGCAGTTCGAGCGATTCGACGTCGCATCCCTCGCCGCTGGTGCCGCGCCCGAACAGCCCGGCCCGGTCGCCGAGGGCGAGCACCACCACATCGGCCCACCGGGCGGCCTCGACCGCCTCGGCAAGGCCGGCGGTCTCCTCGCCGTCGACCGTCACGCCGAGCACCGTGCGCAGCTCGGCGCCCGTGAACTCCGCCGCCAACGCCTCGCGGAGGGTGGGGAGTTCGAGGCCGAGCGGCGTCCCGGGGTGCTGACTGCCCACGTGCACCGGGAAGGAGTAGCAGCCGAGCACCGCGGTGGGCTCCTCGGCGTTCGGGCCGATCAGCGCGATCCGGGCGGGGTTGCGCAGCGGCAGCAGGCCGTCGTTGCGCAGCAGCACCACGGCCTGCTCGGCGAGCTCGGTGGCGAGGGCGCGGTTGGCGGGCCGGTCCAGGTCGACCAGGCCGCGCAGCGCCGCCGGGTCGCCCGGGTCGGCGTCGGCGAGGACGGCCGGGACGGGGTTCCAGTCCGCGTCCAGCAGCCCGAGTTCGGCCTTCTGGACCAGGACCCGGCGCAGCGCCCGGTCGATCAGCCGCTCCGGGACGCTGCCCGCCACGACCGCGTCGAACAGCGGCTGTCCGAAGGCGTCGACGGTCGGCAGTTCGACGTCGACTCCCCCGGCCAGGGCGAGCCCGGCGGCGTCGGAGCGGTCCTCGGCCACGCCGTGCAGGGTGGCGAGGAAGGCGATCCCGAAGTAGTCGGCGACGACCGTGCCGGTGAACCCCCAGGTGTCCCGGAGCAGTCCGGTGAGCAGGGCCTGGTCGGCGGCGGAGGGGAGGCCGTCGGTGTCGGTGTAGGCGGGCATGACCGAGCGCGGGCGGCCCTCCCGCACGGCCATCTCGAAGGGCGGCAGGATGACGTCGGCGCGCTCGCGCGGGCCCATCGAGACGGGGGCCAGGTTGCGTCCGGCGCGGGAGGCGGAGTACCCGGCGAAGTGCTTGAGGGTGGCGACGATCCCGGCCGACTCCAGGCCCTGGACGTAGGCGGTGGCGATGGTACCGACCAGGTACGGGTCCTCGCCGATGGTCTCCTCGACCCGCCCCCAGCGGGCGTCGCGGACCACGTCGAGCACCGGGGCCAGCCCTTGGTGGACGCCGACGGACCGCATGTCGCGGCCGATCGCAGCGGCCATCCTGCGGACCAGCCCGGGGTCGAAGGCGGCGCCCCAGGAGAGCGGGACGGGGTACGCCGTGGCCCCCCAGGCGGCGAAGCCGGCCAGGCACTCCTCGTGGGCCAGGGCCGGGATGCCGAAGCGGTTGGCGGCGACGATCCGCTGCTGGGTGCGCAGCAGCGAGAGCGCGCCCAGCGCCGGGTCGACCGGGACGGTGCCGAACGGCCGGGTCAGCTGGCCGAGTCCGAAGGGCAGCAGGGTGTCGAGGTCGGGGGGCGGCGCCATCTCGTGCTGGTGCGGGGCGACTTCCTCGCCGTCCGGGTCGGCGCCGACCCAGGCGCCGACCAGTTGGGCGGTCTTCTCCCGCAGGGTCATCGCGGCGATCAGGGCGTCGGCCCGGGCCTGCGGGGTGAGCGTGGTGTCGTGCCATGCGGCCTCGGAGGCGGGCTCGGTCAGGGGCCCGAGCCCGGGCGCGGGCTTGCGGTGGTCGTTCATTTTCCTCCGACCCCCGTCAGGCCCTGGACCAGGGCGCGGCGGGCGAACAGGTAGACGACGAGGACGGGGAGCATGGACAGCACGACGGCGCTGAGCAGTCCGGGGACGTCGACGCCGTGTTCGGTCTGGAACTCGTACAGGCCGAGGGTGACGACCTTGGTGGATTCGGACTGGGTGAGGATGAGCGGGAAGAGGAAGCCGTTCCAGGCCTGGAGGGCGGCGAAGACCGTGATCGAGGCCAGTCCGCCCTTGGACATCGGGAGCACCAGCTGCCGGAACACCCGGGCCGGGGAGGCTCCGTCCATCGCCATCGCCTCGTACAGCTCGGGGCCGATGTCGCGCATCGCGCCGGTCAGCACCAGGGTGCAGACCGGCAGGCAGAAGGCCGCGGTCGGGAGGATGACGCCGATCAGGTGGTCGTACAGGCCGGTCTTGCTGATGACGTAGAACATCGGCACGATCACCGCCTGGGCGGGGATCGCCAGGCCCAGCAGGAACAGCCGGAACACCCAGCCGGTCGCCCGGCCGCGGGCGCGGACGATGGCGTAGGAGAGCGGCGGGACGACCAGCAGCACGATGGCGACCACACCGGCGGTGACGGTCAGGGTGTTGAGGAAGTCCTGGCCGAAGCCGCTGGAGAGGTCGGTCAGGTAGTTCTGCACGGTCCACTGGGCGGGCAGGCCGAGCGGGCCCTCGGTGGAGTAGTCGGCACGGGTGCGGAAGGTGGCGATCAGCAGCACGTACAGCGGCAGGCCGACCAGCACCAGCCAGACCAGCGAGCCGAACCCGGCGAGGACGTTGGGGCGTCGGCGCATCACAGGCCCTCCGTGGTGCCGCGCATCTTGTCGTAGCCGGAGACCCGGACCACTACCAGCGAGATCAGGGTGGCGACGACCACCAGGACCAGCGCGATCGCCGAGCCGACGCCGAAGTCGAAGCCCTTGAAGGCCTTCTGGTACATGTAGTAGGCGGTCACGGTGGTGTCGTTGCCGGGGCCGCCCTGGGTGAGGATCAGCACCGTGTCGAAGGTGGTCAGGCCGCCGACCACCATGAGGATCATCGAGGTGATGACGGTGTTGCGCAGCTGCGGCAGGGTGATGTGGAAGAACTGCCGCACCCGGCCCGCGCCGTCGACCGCCGCGGCCTGGTAGAGCACCTGGGGGATCGCCCGGGCCCCGCCCTGGTAGATCAGCGCGTGCAGCGGGGTGAACTGCCAGACGCCGACGAAGGTCAGCACGCCGATCGCGCCGCTCCTGGTGCCGAGCAGGTTGCCGTCTCCGAACAGCCAGGTGAGCTCGGCCGGTACGCCGAAGTTGGGGTCGAGCACGGCCCGCCACACCACGGAGACGGCGGTCGCCGAGAGCAGCAGCGGCACGAAGTAGATCGCCGAGAGCACGGCCCGGTTGCGCTGTCGGCCGGCGGCCCAGACGCCCAGCAGGATGCTGACCGGTGTCTGGGTCACCACGCCGAGGACGGTGAGCAGCAGGGTGGTCCAGATGGACTGGAGCATCACCGGGTCGTGGATCAGGGCGGTCCAGTTGTCCAGGCCGTTGAAGCGCGGTTCGCCGATGCCGTCCCAGCTGGTGAAGGAGAGCACGACGACCAGCAGCAGCGGTGTGAGCGCGAACAACAGGAAGAACACGGCTGCCGGGAGGGCCCAGACGAAGCCCGGGCGGGTCGCCCCCGCGCCGGGGCGCGTGCGGCGGGCCGCACGGCCGGCCGCCCCCCGGCTCGTCGCCAGGCTGGTCATGAGGTCGGCAAGGCCTGCATGGCCTTGATGAAGCCGTCGGCGTCGAGCCTGCCGTCGAAGAACTGCTGGACGGCGGTGTGCATCGGGGTCATGGCGCTCGGCGGGTAGGCCTGGTCCCAGGAGAGCTGGAACGAGGGCGCGGCCTTGACCAGCTGGTACTGGTCCTTGGAGTAGCCGGGGCTGGCGGAGAGGTCGAGGTGGTCGAGGGTGTTGGTGGTGGTCGGCAGGTTGCCGATGGCCAACTGGGCCTTCACGAAGTCCTCGGAGTACATCAGCTTGAGGAAGGCCGCGGCGGCCTCCGGGTGCTTGGTCTTCTTGAGCACGGAGTAGAAGTTGTTGGTGTTGCCGACGACGTCGGCCGGGTCGCCCTTGCCGCCGCTGAGGGACGGGAAGGCGCTGTAGCCGAGGCCGGACTTGGCGAAGTCCGGGTTGGCGTCCTGCTGGGTGGAGTAGTACCAGGAGCCCATCAGCTCGAAGGCGGCCTTGCCCTTGGCGACCAGGGCCGGGGAGCCGCCGTCGGTGAACTTCACGGAGTCGTAGGTGCTCCCGAAGGCCCCGGAGTCGACCAGCTGCTTGAGGGTGTCCAGTGCCTTGCGGCTGTCCTCGCTCGCCCAGGCCTCCCGGTCGCCGCCGAGGGCCTTCTGGAACAGGCCGGGGCCGGCGATCCGGTCGTAGAGGTACTCGAACCACATCATGGTGGGCCACTGGTCGCCGCCGCCGAGCGAGATCGGGGTGACGCCCTTGGCCTTCAGCGCCTTGGTGGCGGCCACCAGCTCGTCCCAGGTCTTCGGCGGGGTGAGCCCGGCGTCGGCGAGCACCTTCTTGTTGTGGAACAGCAGCACCGGCTGGGTACCGCGCATCGGCACCCCGTACGCCTTGCCGTCGATCACCGCCGAGTTGAAGACCGAGGGCAGGAAGTTGTCCTTGAGGCCCGGGTCCTTGGCGATGAAGTCGTCCAGCGGGAGCAGCAGGTCCGCCTTGACGAACGGCTGGATGGAGCCGCCACCCCAGTTGAAGAACACGTCGGGGGCCCGCGAGCTGTTGATCACGGTCTGGAGCTTCTGCTGGTAGTCCGCACCGGGGACGGTGTCGAGCACCGCCTTGACCTTGGAGGTCTTGTTGAAGGTCTCGACGATCTGCTTCTCGACCTTGTTGCCGGCGTCCCCGTAGACCAGCACGTGGATCGTGCCTGCTCCGGCGTCGGAGGAGGAGTCGCTGGAGCCGCAGGCGGCGGACGTCCCCAGGACGAGTGCGGTGACCGCGGTGACCGCGGCGAGTCTGGATCGCATATCCTGCCCTCTGTTTCGAATGTTTTGAGCAAGTTGCCGAATGTTGTGGGAAACTTAGAACTGCCCTGACTGCCCGTCAAGAGCACGGACGGGATCGGCGCCGGCGGGCCGGCGGGCTAGCATCCGTGCGGTACGGCCCGCCCGCGGCCGTACCGACAGCCACCCACGACGGCGTTCGCCCAGCAGGGGCAGTGCAGGAGGAACCCGTGGACAGAGCGGCCACGCTCGCCGAGATCGCACAGCAGGCAGGGGTCTCGGCACCGACAGTTTCGAAAGTCCTGAACGGGCGCGCCGACGTCGCCCCGGCCACCCGGGAGCGGGTGGAGGCGCTGCTCCAGCAGTACGGCTACCGGCGGCGGCGCGGCAACCGCCAGACCAGCCCGCTGCTGGAACTGGTCTTCCACGAGTTGGAGAGCGCCTGGGCGGTGGAGGTGATCCGCGGCGTCGAGAACGCCGTCCGCGAGGAGGGCCTGAGCATCGTGCTCTCCGAGTCCGCCGAGCGGCACGGCCCCGGGCAGTCCTGGGTGGACGGGGTGCTCGCCCGCCGCCCCACCGGCGTGGTGCTGGTGCTCTCCGACCTGGACCGCGCCCTGCGCGAGCAACTGGCCCGCCGGGACATCCCCTTCGTGGTGATGGACCCGGCCGGCGACCCCGGTCAGGAGGTACCCGCCGTCGGCACCACCAACTGGGACGGCGGCCTCGCCGCCACCCGGCACCTCCTCGACCTCGGCCACCGCCGGATCGGCCTGATCGGCGGCCCCGCCCGGATGATGTGCAGCCGGGCCCGCGCCGACGGCTACCGGGCGGCGCTCGACATGGCCGGCCTCCCGTACGACCGGGAGCTGGTCCGCGAGGGCGACTTCCACCACGAGTCCGGGCGCCGGCTCGGCCTGGAACTGCTGCGCCTGCCGAACCGCCCGACCGCCGTGTTCGCCGGGAACGACCTCCAGGCGCTCGGCCTGTACGAGGCCGCCCGCGAGCTGGGGCTGCGCATCCCGGAGGACCTCAGCGTGGTCGGCTTCGACGACCTCCCGCTGGCCCGCTGGGTCGGTCCGCCGCTGACCACCGTGCGCCAGCCGCTGACCGAGATGGCCGAGACGGCGACCCGCCTGGTGATCGACCTGGCCCGGGGGGTGCAGCCCGGCACGCTCCGGGTGGACCTGGCCACCCGCCTGGTCGAGCGCAGCAGCACGGCCCCACCGCGCACGGCCGGTTGACGGAGCCGCCGGGCGGGCCGGACCGGCGCTGGGAAAGGCTGTGCGGCCGGACGGCCCGGGAAACCCGGTGCCGTCCGGCCGCACTACTGCCGTGCCGTCATGCGTGTTGTCGTGCGTGCCGTCAGCCGAGGGTCCACTTCTGGTTGCCGCCGCCGCTGCAGCTCCACAGCTGGACCAGGGCCCCGTCGGCGGTGGAGGCGCCGGTCACGTCCAGGCACAGGCCGGACTGGACGCCGGTGACGGTGCCGTCCGCGTTGACGCTCCACTGCTGGTTGGCCTGGCCGTTGCACGTCCAGACGACCGCCTTGGTGCCGTTGGCGGCACCCTGCCCGGAGGCGTCCAGGCACAGCCGGCTGGTGCCGTCGTAGACGCTGAGCCGACCGTCCGAGGTGTGGGTCCAGACCTGGTTGCTCCCGCCCCAGCAGCTGTAGACCTGCACCTGGGTGCCCGGAGTGGTCGAACCGTTCGGCACGTCGAGGCACTTGCCGGCGCCGGCCGCGCGCAGTGCGCCCGTGGTACCGGTGCCACCGCCGCCGGGGCTGCTCGAACCGCCGAGCGCGGAGAGTGCCGCGGAGTAGGCCGGCTTGGGCTGGTCGTTGCCGTCGTACATGGTGGCCGCGCCCGTCCCCGGGAAGGTCCCGGGGATCCAGGAGTGGGCGTCGTCCACGCCCCACTGGCTCACCCCGACGCAGCGGGAGACGGCCAGGCAGGCCCGGACCACCGCCGCGTAGTCGTTGGCCTGCTGCTGCAACGCCGCGCCGGAGGCCGGGAGTTGGATCCGGTCGTCCAGTTCGGTGACGGCCACGTCCAGACCCAGGTCGGCGAACCGCTGCATGTTGGCCTGGAGGTCGGAGGGGACCTGGCCGAGGACGAAGTGGCTCTCCAGACCGATGCCGCCCAGCGGCACCCCCTGGGCGAGCAGCGACCGGGCCAGGCGGTAGAGGGCGTCGCTCTTCGCGTTCACGCCCTCGATGTTGTAGTCGTTGATGTAGAGCTTCGCCCCCGGGTCGGCGGCGTGCGCGGTGCGCAGTGCGTCGGCGAAGTAGTCGACGCCCATCGCTCGGTAGAAGACGTGCGGGACGAAGGAGCCGTCGCCGTTGAAGGGCTCGTTGATCACGTCCCAGGCGTAGACCTGGCCCTTGTAGTGCCCGGCCTCGGCGGTGATGTGCGACTCCATCGCGGAGCGCACCTGGTTCTGCGGCAGGTTCGAGACCCAGCCCGGGAGCTGGTTCTGCCACACCAGGTTGTGGCCGCGCACCCGCATGCCCTTCGACTTGGCGAACTGCACGAGCTGGTCGCCCGGCCCGAAGTCGAACGAGCCGCGGGACGGTTCGACGGCGTCCCACTTCATCTCGTTGGCCGGGGTGAGCATGTCGAACTGCGCTCCGGCGACGGCGACCTCGCCGGGGACGTTGAGGTCGCCGCGCTCGATCGCGGTGCCGAAGTAGCGGCCTTTCGCTTCCGCGGCCGCCCTCAAAGTGCCGTCGGCCGCCGCGGCCGGGGTGGCCGCGGCCAGCGCGCCGGTCGCGAGCACCAACGCCAGGGCCAGGGCGGCGGTCCAGGCGCGGTGCATTCCGATCAGGATCCTGCGAAGAGGCATGGTCGACCTCCGGGGTCGTCCGTGGGGGGGTGGGGTGTGAACACCCGCGTGGCCGGCGGGCCTTGCCGCACGGGTGAGGACGGTGGTGGAGCCGTCGGTTCGGGGGGCGGGAGCATCGCAGCGGTGGATTGCGCTCCCGCCGCTAGGTAACTCGCTGTGTATGGGACGCGTCAATACGCGGTTGAATGTTTCGACGATGTTTCGGAAACTTCTGGGCACCCCGCCTGCGTCCAGCATGCGGAATGCCCCCGGTCGGATTCGTTGACTCGGCACCCCGGGCCGGGCTAGCTTCACCGGAAGCGCTTCCACTCTCCCCACGGCATCCTCACACCTTTACGGTGGGAGCGCTCCCAATCGGCTCCGGACAGGAGATGAATCCCTATGGACGAGCCACGCACCCAGCTGGGCGACACCGTCGGCACCCGCTTCGTCGAGCGCAATCTCGACCTCGTCGGCAAGCTCCACCAACGATCCGTCCTCCCCGCCGTCATCGACGTCGCACGGGGACGGCGACTGGCCTCCCCCCTCGTGGTCGACCTCGACCCGACCACCGTCTGCGACCTGGCCTGCCCGGAGTGCATCTCCTCCCAAGTGCTGCACCACGGGCAGATCGGCCAGGACCGCGTCGTACAACTCGCCCACGAACTCGCGGACTCCAAGGTCCTCGCCGTGATCCTGATCGGCGGCGGCGAGCCACTGCTGCACCGCTCCGTCGGCCGGGTGATCGAGGTGCTCCACGAGGCGGGCATCAAGCTCGGCCTGGTGACCAACGGCACCCAGATCCACCGCTACCTCGGCCAACTCGCCGACATGCTCTCCTGGGTGCGGGTGTCGATCGACGCCGGCAGTGCCGAGACCTACTCCGCCTTCCGCCCCAGCCGGGGCAAGCACAGCGCGTTCCCGCAGGTCATCGGGAACATGCGGGCGTTGGCCGCCCGGAAGAGCGGCCGGCTCGGCTACTCCTTCCTGCTCATGCAGCGCTTCGACCAGGACGGCAAGGTCACCGACTCCAACTACGCCGAGGTGTACCAGGCCGGCGTGCTCGCCAAGGAGATCGGCTGCGACTACTTCGAGGTCAAGGCCATGCTCGACGAGGACCACTACACCGTCAACCAGAGCCCCGAGTCCATCGCGCTCGTCGAGGAGCAGATCGCCCGGCTGCGCGGCCTGGAGGACGACGGCTTCCACGTCCTGCACTCCTCCAACTGGCAGGCCGTGCGCCATAGATCGGACACCGTCCAGGAGAAGGACTACCACCGGTGCTCGATCGCCGAACTGCGCACCACCGTCACCCCGACCGGCGTCTTCGTCTGCCCGTACCACCGGGGCAACCCCAAGGGCCGGATCGGCGACATCGGGCAGTCGACCTTCGCCGAGATGTGGGCCGCCGCCGACACCGGCGTCATCGACCCGAGCCGGGACTGCCGGTTCGTCTGCGCGCGGCACGCCTCCAACCAGGAGATCGCCACCCTCGCGACCGGAACGGACCGTGAGATGTCCGACGACTTCGACCCGTTCATCTGATGGAGCGTCAATTCAGCTGTCCCTCCGTATCCATGAGACTGGAGCCGCGATGAGAACAGTCGTGATCGGAGCCGGTCCCGCGGGACTCACCTGCATACGGCAGGCCCGCGCCGCCGGCCTCGACGTCAGCTGCCACGAGAAGCTGGAGGATCTCGGCGGCATCTGGAACCCCTCGGGCGGCGGCGCCTACCCGGGGGTGCGCATGCAGAGCTCACGCATGAGCATGCCGTTCAGCGACCACCCGCCCGGCTTCGCCGGCGCCTTCCCGGCGCAGCACGAAGTCCAGGAGTACCTGCGCTCGTACGCCGCCCGGTACGGACTCCTCGACGCCGTCTCCTTCGGCAGCGAAGTCGTCCGGGTCGCGAAGGCGGACGGCTCCTGGCAGGTCACCACCCGGACGACGGACGGCCGGCAGCGCACCGAGCGGGCCGACGCCGTGCTGGTCGCCAACGGCGAACTCTGGCACCCCCGGCTGCCGGACCGTCTGCCGGCCCCCGGAGCGCCCGTCCAGGTGCTCACCGCGCCCGAGTACCGCGGACCGACGGGCTTCGCCGGCCGGCGGGTGCTGGTGGTAGGCGGCGGCGTGAGCGGCGCCGACATCGCCGCCGACCTCGGCACCACCGCCGCGCACGTGGACTGGTCGGTGCGCCGCCGCCAGCTCTTCCTGCCGCGCCTGATCGGAGGCGCCTACAACGACGCACTGCTCTCGTACGCGGGCCGGGTGGCCGTCGAGGAGCTGCCGTACCCGGTCTACCTCGACCGGCTGGCCGAGCTCCTCCCCGAGTACATGGCGATGTACCGGGCCACCGGTCTGCTGCCGGAGGCCGGCTTCCACGGCGCCGTGCACGTCAACGACCGGATCGTCCCCCGGGTCCACGCCGGGGACGTGCACCCGGTGCCGGCCTTCGCGCGCTTCGCCGAGGACGGCACGGTGGAGTTCACGGACGGCTCCCGCCGCGACTACGACGCCGTGGTGCTGTGCCTCGGCTACCGGATGCCCGACTACGGCTTCATCGAGGGGCTGCGCCGCCAGGACCTGTACGAGCACCACTTCTGGCGCCACGACCCGACCCTGGCCGTGGTCAACACCCCGGTGGACACCGAGGCCTTCGGCACGGCCTGCCCGTACTTCGAGGCGGTGGCCGGCTGGGTCGTCTCCGTCCTGACCGGAAAGGCGGCGCTGCCCGACGCCCGCGCCCGCGCCGACTGGTGCGAGCGCCACATGGGAGCCCTGGAGGACCGCCGCTACCTCGACTGCTGGCTGGAGACCGTCCGACTGGGCCTGCTCAGCGACAGCCTGCCGGACCCGGCCGTCGACTTCGCCGCGTACTGGACGGTGGTCTCCAGCCAGGTGGACCCCGCCAATCTGGGGCCCGGCCCGGCCACGGCGATCCCGGCGGTGCTCGACGGCCGGCTGGACCTCGCCGGCCTGCGGCACCGCATCCTGGCGGCCCTGCCGGCGCACGTCCGCGCACGCCTGCTCGCCGAGGCCGAGATCGACCGGGACGACCTGGCCGCCGCCGCCCGCGTCCCGGCCGGCCGCGAGCTGGCCCCCTGGCTGCCGTACCGGCAACGGGAGAGCGGGCCGAGGGGGGCGACGCCGTGACCGCGGAATCCGTCGAGAGCCCCGCGCCCGTCGCCCCGGCCCGGGCCGTCGGCCGATGGCGCCTGCTCACCGACCGGTCGGTGCAGAGCCTGATCGCCGCCAACGGCGTGGTCGGGCTGGCCGGCGCCTTCGTGATACCCACCGTCAGCCTCTTCCTGGCGGACGCCGTCCAGGCGACCCCGCTGATGATCGGCCTGTTCTTCGCCGTCCGATCGGTCGGCGAGATCGGCACCGACCTGGCCATGGGCGTCGTCTCCGACCGGCTGCGCGACCGCCGTACCGTGCTGGTGCTGACGGCGCTGTGCAACGCGGCCGGGGCGCTCTGCTACTCCGTCCTTCGCGACTACTACCTGCTGCTGCCGGCCGGCCTGGTGTGTTTCGGCCTCGGCGGTGCCTGCTTCGGGCAACTCTTCGCCTACACCAGGGAGTTGGCTGAGGAAAGAAAGGTCGACGCACCGTTCTTCAACGGCTTCCAGCGTTCGATCACCTCGCTGGCCTGGGTGGTCGGCCCGCCGGTCGCCTTCTGGCTGGTCGCCCAGTGGTCCTTCGCGGTGCTCTACGCGAGCGCGGCCGGCCTGTCCCTGCTCGCCGCGGCGGTCTGCCGCTGGGGCCTGCCCGCGCTCCCCCGCCCGGCGCCGGAGGACCGGTCCGCCGACACCGCTCCCGGGCTGCGCGGGCTGCTCGCCGGACTCGGTCCGCGCTCCGGCCTGCTGCTCGTGGCGATCGTGCTGCTGCTGGGCGCCAACATGATGTACCAGATCGACCTCTCGCTGCGCATCACCGTCGAACTCCACCAGAGCACCGCCTTCGCCGGCCTGCTGCTCGGGCTGGGCGCGGTGCTGGAGATCCCGCTGATGATCGGGGTCGGGGTCTGGGCCGACCGGATCGGCAAGAACAGGCTGCTGCTCCTGGCCACGCTCTGCGCGACGCTCTTCTTCGCGGTCCTGCCGCTGGTGCACAGCCGCACCCTGCTCCTGCTCCTCCAACTGCCCAACGCCTTCTGGACCGCGGTGGTGATGAACATCCCCGTCGTGATGCTCCAGGACTCCCTGCCCGGGCGCCCCGGCACCGCCTCCTCGCTCTACGCCAGCGCGTTCAAGACCGGCATGTTCCTCGGCGGCCTGGTGGTCGGCACGGTCGCGACCTGGACGGGCTACGGACAGGTCTTCTGGGTGTGCGCCGGCCTCACCGCCCTCGCCGGGCTGCTGGTCCTCCTGCCCGGGAGCCCGGGCAGCTCCGAACCCACCGGACTCCCCGAAGGAAGTGCCGCATGAGCGCGCCGCCCGACTGCACGGTGATCGTGCCCACCTACAACCGCTCCCACCTGCTGCGGCACACCCTGGACTCGCTGGCCCGCCAACGCCTCTCCCCCGGTGGCTCCTTCGAGGTGATCGTCGTCGACGACGGCTCCACCGACGACACCGCCGAGGCCGTCGCCGACCGGCACGACCGGCTCGACCTGCGCTACTTCTTCCAGGAGGACCAGGGCTACCGGGTGGCCGCGGCCCGCAACGTCGGCATCCACCACGCCCGCGGCGGGATCTGCGTCTTCGTCGACTCCGGCGTCCTGCTGCACTCCGGTGCGCTCGCCGCGCACCTCGCCGCCCACGGCGGGTCCGAGGACCCGGTCGCCGTCATGGGCTACGTCCACTGCTTCAACGAGGGCAACGAGGACGGCGAGCAGATCCTCCGGGAGATCGACTTCACCGACCCGGACGCCTCCCTGCGCCGGTTCACCGAGCAACAGCGGTGGCCGGACCTCCGGGAGAGCTACTACGCGCGCTACGGCGAGGAGCTCGGCGCGCTCACCGCGCCCTGGCTCATGTGGTGGACGTGCCACGTGTCCGCGGACACGGCCCAACTGCGCCGGGTCGGCGGCTTCGACGAGGCGTACCGCTCCTGGGGAGCCGAGGACGTCGACCTCGGCTACCGCCTGCACACCGCCGGCGCCCGGTTCGTCCTGCGCCGCGACGCCGCCTCGCTGCACGTGCCCCACCCCAAGAGCTACCGGTCCAACATGGCCTCGGCGGCCGCCAACTACCGTTACTTCGCCGAGAAGTTCGACACCCCGGTGGCCAGACTCGTGCCCGACCACCACTTCGAGGAGATCGAGGACCTCCTGCGCTCCCGGGGGCTCGCCGACGGAGCGGTGACCGACCGCTTCGGGACGGTCAGCCGCGCGATGGACCAGGCCACCGCCGAGGGGAGCGGCAGATGACTCCGCCGCTCCTGGGCACCTGGACCGAATGGCACCTGCGCGCCAGGCGCTCCGAGGGCACCGCACTGGTCTTCGCGCCGCATCCCGACGACGAGGTGATCGCCTGCGGCGGCACCATCGCCCGGCTGGTCGCCGGGGGCACCCGGGTGCACGTGGTCTTCGCCACGGACGGCGCCATGTCGCACTCCGCGGTGCTCGGCATCCACACCGACCCCACCCCGGCCGAGCTGCGCGAGATCCGCCGCCGGGAGGCCCGGGCGGCCGCGCGGACGCTGGGACTGCCGGAGGACGCCGTACGGTTCCTCGACTTCCCGGACACCCGCCTCGCCGACCACCTGACGACGTTCCGCGCCAAGGTCCTGGAGGTGCTCGACGCCCATCCGGGGGCAGTCGAGGTCTACCTCCCGCACGAGGTGCGGGAGCTCAACGCCGACCACCGGCTGACCGGCGAGACCGTGCTCGGCTGCCTGGCCGAACGGGAGCTCTCGCCGACCGTCTACCGCTACGTGGTCTGGGACGAGCGGACGGAGCAGGAGTTCGCCTTCGTCAACCGGAACCCGGCGTCCGGCGGCAGCGGCGCCGCCGAGCGGCTGATCGCCGTCGACATCACCGGGCAACTGCCGATCAAGCGGGCCGCCCTGCGTGAACACCGCACCCAGGTCGAACTGTTCGCCCCGGGGCAGACCCGGCCGGTCGTCCCGGAGCCGTTCCAGGAGCGCGTACTGGCGGCCCGTACCGAGGAGTTCTGGATCAGCGCGCCGGCACCCGCCCGGCCGGGAACGGAGTGACACCGTGCAAGAGACGATGCCAGAGAGCACGCCGGGGACGGTGCCGCCCTGCGGGCGGAGCCCGCTCCCGGCACTCGCACCGCTGCCGGCCTGGCCCCGCCTGACGTCCGCCATCGCGCCCGATCCTGTGATCGAACATCGGATCGCCTCGATGGTGGCCCAGTTGACCTTGGAGGAGAAGGTCGGACAACTGGTCCAGCCCGAACTGGCCCAGCTCACCGCCGAGGACATCCGCGAGTACAAGATCGGATCGGCCCTGAACGGTGCCGGGATCTGGCCGCACGGCCGTCGGCACGCCACCGTCCGGGACTGGGTCGACCTGGTGGACCACTTCTGGACCGCCGCGGAGCAGGCCTGGCAGGGCCGGCCGTTCCGGATCCCGTTCATGTGGGCCACCGATGCCGTCCACGGTCACAACAACGTCCACGGCGCCACGGTCTTCCCGCACAACATCGGCCTCGGCGCGGCGGGTGACCCGGACCTGATCCGCCGGATCGGCACCGCCACGGCCCGCGAGGTCGCCGCCACCGGGATGGACTGGATCTTCGCCCCCACCGTGACCAATCCGCGCGACCGCCGCTGGGGCCGCTACTACGAGGGCTACGGCGAGGACCCGGCGCTCGGCCACGCCTACGGCCGGGCCATGGTCGAGGGGCTGCAGGGCGACGCCGCCGCGCTCCGCACCGACCACCGGGTGCTGGCCACGCTCAAGCACTGGATCGCCGACGGCGGCACGGCGGACGGCCGCGACCGCGGCACCGCGTACTGCTCGGAGCAGGTCCTGCGGGACATCCACGCCCAGGGGTTCCTGGCCGGCATCAGGGCCGGGGCACAGAGCGTGATGGTCTCCTTCAGCAGCTGGGAGGACCCGGCCAACTACGACCACACTCCGGGCGGCGGCGAGCCCTACAACCACAAGGTGCACGGCAGCCGGTACCTGGTCACCGACGTGCTCAAGGACGCCCTGGGCTTCGACGGCATCGTGATCAGCGACTGGGACGCACACGCCGAGGTCTCGCGCTGCTCGGCCGGGGACGCCGGGTACGCGATCAACGCGGGCCTCGACGTGCTCATGGTGGCGGGCCGTGAGGCCTGGCAGAGCGTCCACCGCACGACCGTGGCACAGGTCCGGGCCGGAGTGATCCCGCAGGAGCGGATCGACGACGCGGTCTCCCGCGTCCTGCGGGTCAAGCTGCGCGCCGGCCTGTGGGACAAGCCCCGGCCCGCCGAGCGGTCGCTGACCCGCCCGGGCGCCCCGGTGGTGATCGGCTCGCCGGAGCACCGGGCGCTGGCCCGCGAGGCGGCCAGGAAGTCCCTGGTGCTGCTCAAGCACACCCCGGGGCTGCTGCCGCTGCCCCGGGCCGCCCGGGTGCTCGTCACCGGCAGCGCGGCCGACGACCTGGGCAAGCAGTGCGGCGGCTGGACGCTCACCTGGCAGGGCGACGACCTGGACCGCACCGACCTGCCCGGCGGCACCACCATGGCCGACGCCGTCCGCGCGGTCGTCGGCCCGGCTGCCTGCACGGTGGACCCGGCCCCGGCCCTCACCGATCCGGAAGAGCACGACGTCGCGATCGTCTGCATCGGCGAGGACGCCTACGCGGAGATGCGCGGCACCGTCAGGCCGTGGCGCTCGATCGGCTACGCCGACCTCAAACAGAGCTACGCGCGGGACCTGGAGCTGCTCCGCCGGCTGCACGCGGCGGGCGTGCCCACCGTCACCGTGCTGTTCACCGGCCGTCCGCTGTACTGCACGGAGGAGATCAACCTCTCGGACGCCTTCGTGGCCGCCTGGCTCCCGGGCCCGTACGCCCAGGGGGTGACGGACGTGCTGTTCGCCGCGGAGGACGGTGCGCCCGCCCACGACTTCCAGGGCCGGCTGCCCTCCTCCTGGCCGAGGACGCGCGACGCCAGCGCCGTCAACGCCCTCCCCGCGCACCTTCCGGACTACCGCGTGCCGAAGGAGGAGACCCCGCCGGAGGGCGGTCGCACCCCGCTGTTCCCGCTGGGCCACGGCCTGTCCCTGCACGACCCGGCGCCGCCCGGCGAGCCGCTGCCGCTGCACGTCCCGGCCGCCGCGCCCCCGGCGCCGCGGGTGAGCGGCCCCCTGCGCGTCCTCGACGCCGAGGGCACCCCCTACCGCCTGCGGGTCGGCGGGCACAACACCTGGTCCCGGGAGGACGTCGGCCTCGACAAGCCGATGGACTGCCTGATCGTCCATGCGACGCCGTTCCCCACCCCGGACGGCACGGCCCTGCGGCTGCGCTTCAAGGGCAACCCGGCCTTCGTCTACGCCGAGTCCCCGTCCGGGCTCCCCGCCGACCTGCGCGGGTACCTGGCGGCCGGGGCGCACCTGCGGTTCGCCGTGCGCGTGCTCCGGCAGCCCTCCGCCCCGCTCTACCTGGCCTGCCACGACGACTTCCCGGCCCAGCCCGGCGTCGACCTGACGGCCCGGCTGCGCGCGGCCGGGGCGCAGGCCTGGACCAGCGTCTCCGTCCCGCTGGCCGAACTGGCCGCGGTCGGCACGGACCTGCGGCACGTCGCCGTCCCGTTCATGCTCTACACGGACGGCACGGCGGAGCTGGAGGTCGCCGACGTCTCCTGGTGCCTGCCCTAGGGTCACGGCTTCCGGCCCCGGCTCCGCGTGCGTACGCGGAGCCGGGGCCGGCTCTGTCGGGGGCCGGGGCTCAGCTGCCCGGGTTCACCGTCGGGAACAGCTGGGCGAAGGTGTCGAAGGCGGTGGCGATGTCCGCCTCGGCCCAGAACCGGTGGTAGTTGAAGCTCGGCGCGGCGCCGCCGTCGAGGTAGCTCTGCACCTTGGACCACTGCGGGTCGCTGGTGTACCAGGGGCGGATGGACAGGAAGGTGTTGCTGGCCGAGCTGATCCTGGTGCCGTCCGGGTACGTGCCGGTCCAGCCGGGGGGCACGTACAGGCCCGAGTGGGTGGTCGGCGAGTACGCCTGGGTGAAGCGGCTGTAGTCGGTGCGGGTCTCCGCCGCCGAGTAGCCCAGGCCGTCGGTGTACTTGGCGTGCAGGGTGTCCAGGATGGACTGGGCGAACTTCTGGGCACTGCTGTCGCCGGACTTGGCCGCGTAGTACGCGAGGGTCTTGGCGAGCGAGCCGGCCACGCCGACGTCGGTGGCGCTGCCGCTCGCGGTGACGTGCAGGCCCGCGTTTGCGCCGGGGCTGGTGGCGCTCCAGGTGTCGGGCGCGCCGGTCCAGGCGAGCTTGTCGGGCGTGGTCAGGGTGCCGGTGGACGGGTCGGCCTTGGAGACCGACATCGCCCACGGGACCCACTTGTCGAGGATGGCCTTCGCCCGGGTGTCGCCGGTGGCGTAGTAGTACTCGGCGAACCGCTCCATCGACCAGGTCTGGAACCCGAACCACTGGTTGGAGGCCGGGTCGTGGTACTCGGGCTGCCAGTCGTAGTACAGGCCGTAGAAGGTCGGGTCGCCGGCCGGCGGGGCGGCGTCGTCGCCGTAGTTCCCGCCCCAGCTGTTGGTGGCGCCGCCGGCGATGCCGCCCTCGGTGGACTGCAGCCACTGGAAGAACTGGAGCTGCTTGTCCAGGCTGCCCGCCCAGTCGGTGGCACCGCTCGGCGAGAGCGGTTTCAGGCCGGGGTCGTTGGCGAGCACCCAGGCGGCCATCGGGTTCTGGTAGCCCTGGTGGGCGGCGGAACCGGAGATCCGCCAGGACCAGGTGCCGTCGGCTGCCCCACCCCAGGCGAAGTACCAGGTGAGCAGACCGAGTTGCTCGTTCGCCTTGGAGCTGCCGCCCGGGCAGGTGGTGGCGCCGAGGCAGTTGCCCGCCTGCTTGAAGTACTTGTCGTAGAGCGAGTAGCGCAGGTAGTCGCCGAGCTTGGCGGCCTTGGCGAGGGTCGCGGTGACGGCCGCGCTCTTGCCCTGCGACTTGGCGAACTGCTCCGCCCAGTAGGCGGCCTGGACCAGTCGGGCGTCGGCGTCGGGCGCGTCGGTGAACTTGTACTGCTTGCTGTAGTTGCCGCCGCCGTCGTTGTACAGGCTGAGGAAGCCGGAGCCGCTGCTGCCGTACTTGAACACGTCGCAGTCCGGCTGCGGCACGGTCTCCCAGACCGACTCCTCCGGGCCGCGCTGGAAGGTGTTGATCAGGCTGGGCTTGCTGGTGCCGTCCTCGCACTGACCGAAGCCGTACTTGTTGTCGGTGTCCAGCAGCCAGGCCGGGGCGTACACGTCCGGGGTGCCGTAGGTGCTCTTCAGCTCGCCGGAGAGCGGGTCGGTGCCGACCGGCACGCTGCTGTTCAACTTGACCGGGTACTGGTCGGGTTGAGCCTTCTCGGGGCCGTAGGTGGCGGGCTTGGCCGGGTTGTAGGTGCTCTGGCCGGGCTGCTGGGCGTGGCTGGGGATCAGGTTGGTCTCCAGGCTGGTCCAGGCGTTGTTGAAGGCCGTCCAGTCGCCGGTGACGCGCCCGTAGTCGGCCTCCAGCCACAGCCAGTAGCTGTAGGTCTCGGAGGTGGTCTCGTGGCCGTAGTCGGGAGCCTCCACGATCAGGGTCTCCACCGAGTGGTACGGAATGCCCTGGGGGCTGAAGTACCCGTTCGCCGGATTCTTGATCTTGCTGTAGAGGTCCAGGAAGTACTGGTCGTAGCCCGAGCTCTTGGCCGCTTCGGTCACCGTGACGGCGCCTGAGCCGAAGCCGGCGGCGGTGGCGGTGAAGGTGGCGGTGCCGCCGACCTGGGCGGCGTCGGTGCCGGCCGCGACGGTGACGGCCTGCGGGACGTTCCAGTTGGCGGGGGTGAAGGTGAGGGAGGCGCCGGACGTGACGCCGAGGTCCGTGTCACTGCCCGAACGCGCCACCGTCACCTTGGTGTCGGCGGTCGGCGCCTGGGAGAGCGCGACGGTGAAGGTGCCGCTGCTCCCCTGCTGGACGGCGAGCGTGGCCGGACTGACCAGGACGCTCGCACCGGCCACCTTGATCGCGACCGGAGCGGAGGTCGTGGTGGCCCCGGCGTCGTCGGTGGCGACGGCGGTGACCGAGTAGTCGCCCGCCGCCACGTTCGCCCAGTCGACGGTGTAGGGCGCGGTGGTGGCGCTGCCGATCAGGGTGTTGTTGCCCGCCCCGGTCGAGGCGTAGAAGTCGACCTTCGCGACGGTACCGTCCGCGTCGGCCGCCGTGGCGGCCAGCTTCACGGTGGAGCCCGGGGTGAAGATCTGCCCGGCGGCCGGGGAAGTCAGCGAGACGGTCGGGGGCTGGTTCGCGCCGCGGCAGGGGGTGCCGTTGACGGTGAAGGCGGTGGGGGCGGTGTTGGGGGCGCTGTAGGAGAAGTTGGCGCTGGTGGTGTAGGTGGCGCCGGGGTTGATGGTAGTGGCGTAGCCGGGGCTGGTGACGGTGACGGTGTGTCCGGTCTGGGTCCAGGTGCCGTTCCAGCCGTTCTGGAGGGTCTGGTTGCCGGAGTAGGTGTAGCCGAGGGTCCAGCCGTTGATGGGGGCGGTGCCGGTGTCGGTGATGGTGAGGTCGGCGGTGAAGCCGCTGCCCCAGTCGTTGCCGACGGCGTAGCTCACGCCGCAGGACAGGCCGGTGGCCGCCGTGGCGGGAGGTGCCGTGAGGGCGCCGCCCGCCGCGCCGACCAGCGCGAGCGCCGTCGCCGTCGCCGTGATGGTGAGCCGGTTGCCCCCGGCCCGAAGGGTTCTGCCTCGCATCGCACGTCCTCCAAAGGGGTGGGGTTCCGCCGCGCGGGTGGGTGCACGGTGGACGGAGGTGTGGCGTCATGGTGAAGTGGCGTCCCCGGCTTGGGAAGCGACCCCGGGGCCCGTCGGCCCCGGCCGGCGGCCCCGCCGGGGCGGCGCACCGGCGGCGACCAGCGCGGAGTCCCGGCCCGGGGCAGCGGGCCGCCCGGCCCGGCGCCCTGTAACTTACAGCGGGCCCGTGGGAGCGCTCCCGCACCTATTGACGGCATTTCTCATGCCCTGGCTTCATGTGAACGGGATCGCCGCGCCCCGACTGGGCGCGTTCCCACCCGATCTCAGCGATCCCCGTCAGGAACCCACCCATCCGAAAGGACCCGGACGTGTCCCATACCGTCCTGCGTCGCCTGCGCACGGCAGCAGCCGCCACGCTGCTCGGCGCCACCGGCCTGCTGCCGAGCATCGGAGCCGCCACCCCCGCCCAGGCCGCCCCCGCCCCCGCGGCCGCCGAGCACGTCACCAACCCGTTCGCCGGTGCGACCGGCTACCTCAACCCCGACTACACGGCCGAGGTCAAGGCCCAGGCCGCCACCGACGGCAGCGCTCTGAGCCAGCTCGAAACCCAGGTCGCCGCCAACCCCACCGCCGTCTGGATGGACCACATCGGCGCGATCGCCGGGGACGGCGGTCGCCTCGGTCTCCAGGCCCACCTGGACCACGCACTCGCCCAGCAGCAGGGGGGCACGCCGGTCGTCTTCCAGGTCGTCATCTACGACCTGCCCGGCCGGGACTGCGCCGCCATCGCCTCCAACGGCGAACTCCCGGCCACCGATGCCGGGTTGGCCACGTACAAGACACAGTACATCGACCCGATCGCGGCCGTCCTGGCCAACCCGAAGTACGCCGGGCTCCGGGTCGCGGCCATCATCGAGCCGGACTCGCTGCCCAACGCGGTGACCAACCAGTCCAAGCCGGCCTGCGCCACCGCCACCCCGTACTACGAGACGGGCATCGAGTACGCGCTCAACAAGCTGCACGCGATCCCCAACGTGTACGACTACCTGGACATCGGCCACGCGGGCTGGCTCGGCTGGTCCACCAACATGGTCCCGGCGGGCAAGGAGTACGCCAAGGTCGCCCAGGCCACCACCGCCGGGTTCGCCAGCATCGACGGCTTCGTCAGCGACACCGCCAACACCACGCCGCTCAACGAGCCCTTCCTCGGCAACCCGGACCTCACGGTCGGCGGGCAGCCGCTGAAATCGGCGAACTTCTACCAGTACAACCCGGTCTTCGACGAGTACCACTTCGCCACCGCGATGCACTCCACCCTGGTGGCCAACGGGTTCCCGAGCACCATCGGCATGCTGGTCGACACCTCGCGCAACGGCTGGGGCGGCCCGGCCCGGCCCACCGCGCTCGACTCCAGCCCCACCACGGTGGACGCGTACGTCGCGGCCAACAAGGTCGACAAGAAGCCCTTCCGCGGCGACTGGTGCAACATCGTCGGCGCCGGCATCGGGGCCCGCCCGCAGTCCCTGCCGTACGGCGCGGGCAGCCCGATCATCGCGTTCCTGTGGGTCAAGCCGCCGGGTGAGTCGGACGGCGACTACCCGTCCGCCACCCACCCCCACGGCGACCCGCACTGCGACCCGAACGGCACGCAGACCGACGGGAACGGCAACACCTACCCCACCGACTCCATGCCCGACGCCAACATTCCGGCGGGCCAGTGGTACCCGGCCCAGTTCCGGCAGCTGGTCCAGAACGCCTACCCCGCGTTCGACGGCTCCGGCGGCACCCCCGGCGGCCCGACCGCGCCGGGCGCACTGACCGTCACCGGTACCACCAGCACCAGTGTCGCGCTCAGCTGGACCGCCGCCACCGACCCGGCCGGCGTGACCGGCTACTCGGTGTACCGCAACGGCATCAAGGTCGCGACCGTGACCGGCACGAGCTACACCGACTCCGGGCTCTCCCCCGCCACCGCCTACCGGTACACCGTCACCGCGCAGGACGCGGCCGGGAACACCTCCCCCGCCTCCGCCGCGGTGACCGCCACCACGGCCGCGGCGCCGGGCGGCGGGGGCAGCAGC
The DNA here is from genome assembly GCF_040303105.1 of Kitasatospora sp. NPDC096128. Classification (NCBI taxonomy): domain Bacteria; kingdom Bacillati; phylum Actinomycetota; class Actinomycetes; order Kitasatosporales; family Streptomycetaceae; genus Kitasatospora; species Kitasatospora sp. NPDC096128. The sequence continues at coordinate 75,119 of NZ_JBEOSP010000044.1, forward strand.
GGCTGCTCCGCCACCTACGCGGTCGCCAATGACTGGGGCAGCGGCTTCACGGCCAACGTGACCGTCGCCAACACCGGCACCGCGGCCACCAAGTCCTGGACGGTCAGCTGGAGTTGGGGCGGCAACCAGCAGGTCACCAACAGCTGGAACGCCACCACCGCCCAGAGCGGCGCCGCCGTGACGGCCGCCAGCCAGGGCTACAACGGCGCTCTGGCGCCGAACGCCACCACCAGCTTCGGCTTCCAGGCGACCTACTCGGGCGGCAACACCGCTCCGTCGCTGACCTGCACCGCGAGCTGACCTCACCCGGCCGGGGCCGCGCCGGCGGCCCCCGCCCCCCGGCCCCCCGGGGGGTGGGCGGCCTGGTGGGGGATAGGGTGTCCAGCATCAGGGCGCGCAGCGC